>CBFDDU010000177.1:0-6230 GCA_965603655.1 uncultured Candidatus Electrothrix sp.
TGAGTGAAAGCCTGAGCAGGGAGTCCATATCTTGCAAAAAGAGCCTGTTACTTGCCGAACAGACCATCCAGGAGATCAGGCACGACCTTATCAACCTGCTCTCTGAGGACTTTTTTGGTTGCCTGACCGGCTGCTTGCTTAAGCAGGTCAGATGATGCCCGCACCAAGGCATCGCGGCTGTATACCGGTTTATCCCTGGTCCCTTTAATGGGGACCTTCAAGGTAGTTCCTTTAAGCAGCTCATAGCCCTTTTTCCCCAGTAACCTTCGGGTCACCGGCACCTCAACAATATAATTCAGGCTGCCGTCCATTCCAGCGGAACCGCTGATGATCATTTCCGAATCAGCAACAGTCATCTTGATCGGTGTACAGCTCACCTGCCCCTGCACGCCCTCACAGGTCATGCTTTTATCCTTCATGCTCAAGGTCCTGTCCGCATAGCCTGCTACATCCAAAATACTGCTCAAAACACCCTTGGGCTCCAAAGCTACTCCGCTCAGATCAAGAAAGACTTTAAAATCAATCTTTTCCATTCCCTTCTCAGCAAGGGGCAGAGAAAAACGGTCCAAACGAACATTTATGACGCCCACCGGATTAGCCAACGAACCGAAGACAGGGTGTATTCCTTTCAGGACTCCCTCGGTCAGGGCTTCATCAAGATGCACATTTGTCAGTACCTGCTCTCCCTCAGGCATCGTCAGGAGGGGCGGCGTTTGCGTATAATCAATGCGGGGAGAAAGCTGCAACCAACCTTCATTCAGAGTTCCTTTCAGGATACTCGCCATCACCCCTTCCTTCATATCCGTGTCCAGGGTGAGCCCGCTGACATCAATGCCTGATTTGGAAAAGGAATCCGCGTAGACCGTTGTGGCGAAACGAAGATTAATCTTGGCCTTTTCTTTTTCTTCCGGCGACAGGGGATAATAAAGCGAAAATTTCTCTTTCTTTTTCCCGGTTGCCTCAATGCCGAGAGGGTACATCCCGTTAATAACGGCAACCAAGGAGGCCAGATCAGGCGTTGAATGCCCATCCAGAGAAAAATGCGGTTTCTTTCCGCTCAGCTGGAATTCACCGTCAGCCTGGAGACTCAGCGGGGCGGATTCAATATCAAAGGTGGTAAATTGAACATCACCGGCCATAAGATCACCATGCAGGCGGCTCCTGAAGACCAGTTTCTGGCGCTCTATGAGCAGCTCCTCCTTGGCCTTTTTTCCTCGAACTTTTTCCCCGATTTTACGGTAGGAGAATTGGTCGATATCAAGCTTGACCGTGCCGGAATTGCCCTTGCCAGTTGTACCGGCTATCTTTATGTCTTCTTTTTTCTCTGCCAGATCAAGGGAGAATACAGCATCACCACCGAACTTCTGCTCAGGCTTCATCGCGCCCAGCTGCTGCAGGAGGGTGGTCAACTGAGCAAGATCCGACCTGCCGTTGACCTGTAAGGCCTTGATTGCCGGGGCCGGTTTCTGCTGCCAGTCATCAAGAAATATTTTCTCGACCCTGATATCAGCAAACCCGGAATTGAGCGATAAATTGCGAAGAACCAAACGATGATTTGTGGTATCAATCAGATTATACCCCCCGCCTTGGGCAAAAAAAGCATCTTTACTGTCCGCCTTTTCAAGCGGTCGCACGGCCTCTTCCACATTGGGGGTCGGTTCAGGTTTTGTGGTGAAAAGTGAGAGATCAGAATCCTGCAAAATCTTGCCCTGGCGATAGAGGATAAAATCCTTGATCCTGCTGTCTAGGGTGCTGACCACCAGCTTGTCTTTCTCTGTATACCCGGAGGTCCGCAACTTCATGTCTCCGGCAATGCTGGTTTCTTGATCCAAGGCGTTAAAACGGTGGAGCAGTTCCGTCACCCGGGCCAAAAGCACATCCGAATCCAGTTGGTAATGGGCCATAATCTGCCCCTGGTCGCGATACACACCGGTCAGGCTGCCCTTGAGCTCACCAGCCCAGGAGGACAGATCAAAGGTAAAATCAGCAGCCTCAGCCTTTGCCTCGGGAAAATGTCCAGGCGCGACCAGCTTGCCGTTAAAACGAAACTGATGAACCGGCAGGACCTTTTTATTTTTCATGGAGAACTGGTAATCGGCAATATCAACCTTGGTTTGTATTGTATAACGGTCCTCGTCATCCTTTGTTGTCTCCACGTCCAACTTCAGGCGTCCACCCGCATCCCATTCAAACTGGATAATTCGACTGATCTCTTGCACAGCTTTGTCAATATCTGCTGAGCCCTTGAGGGTAAAATGTTGCAAGTTCCCCTGCCCCTCTATATCCAAGAAGTCGGCCTTAAGGACAAGCTTGTCCACCTCCGGTTCTTTTCCCGTCATGCTGCCCTGTAAGCTCAGGCTCAACGGGCTCTTCCAGACAAAGGGCTGCCGATTTTGTCGGCCTGCAAGATCCTCAACAGTGGCGTCGGCAGTAATATGCATCACCTTGTCTTGCTCTGTCAGCTCAAAAACGAGTGAGGCACTTCCGTTCTCCAGCCGGAGATTCTCCTGGACCTTGAAAAGACCGGGTAACTGGCTCAGCAGAATAGGTAGGTCGAAGTTGCCCTTGCCTGCGGCTTGCAATCCCTGTTTGCCATAGCTGGACTGGAGATCTACACTGCCAAAATCGGAAAGCATCTTCAACTCGGGCAGTCGCCATTCTTTCTGCTCATCTCGCTGGAGATGCAGTTCAAAGGCAAGCTGTTCAAGCTGGGGATGATCTTCGGCCAAAAAACCGCCGGTCAGATCAACCTCCTTCAGGGTGATCGGGCCGCGCAGCACCAGATTACCGCCCTCGGTATTCTTGACTGTCAGCTCGGAGACCAGGATTGCCTGCCCTTGAGGAACACTGCTCTCAGCAGGGGCTAGGGCCAGGAAGGGCGCAACCTGTACATCCGTAAAAACCACCTGCATATCAGCGGTCATGAGATCCAGCAGATCCCCTTTCACCGAGGGCAGATGAGCAGAGCCGACAGCCTTTATCTGTCCTTCTGCCTGCTCAGCACCGGTTGTCAGCGAGAGATTAAGATTAAGGGTGTCAGAGGCAAGGGTGAGGTCCAAGGCCCCTTGCCGCAACAATATTTGCGGTTCCTGCTCTCCCTGTTGCAGCTTGACAACAGCTCGGTTGAACAGCACTTTCCCGCTCATCTTATGCCAGAACCAGGTCTCGGGTTTACCCGTTCCTTTTTCGGAGCTCGCTGTCTTCTTGCCGCTGTCCTCGGTTTTTGCGGGAGTTTCTGAATCGGTTTGCGAAGCAGCGGTTTCGCCTTCAGTCGCAGGTTGCAACTGGGGCTGCGTGATAACCACCACAGGGTCATCCACCGTAATGGTCCCGAGATTCTTGGGTGCCATAAGTAAGGAGAACAAACCTTGTGTTCCGGTCAGGCGAGCTGCATCAACCTGATAGCCCTGATCATGGTAGGAAACCTCGGTACACTTGAGGCCCTCACGCCAACCGATGGCACAATCACCCAAAGCAAGCTCGGCAGAAGAACTGCTGTTTACCTTGCTGACAATGCTGTCCTTTGCCCAGTTTGAGGAAAGGAGGAGGGGAATTACGGCAACCGTAATGCCGAACAACACGACTATAAAGAGCAGAGTTGCTCCTACAAAAATCTTTATATTTTTCACCTGCTGAACTCCAACTTACTGCTTTTTTATCTGAGGGATATCGCCAGAATTGAGGTGGACTTTACCACGTTGATATCAAAAAGTAAACACTACCTCACAGGGTGTGATTCGCCTGCCTTTTTACTTAGCAGACAGAGCAAATCGTTTCAAGCACATGGAGGAGGGTTACCAGAAAGATTACCCGGCCCAATAAAAAAAGGCCGCTTTCACGGGTAATGAAAGCGGCCTTTTTACTTTATTGCAGGGCGGTACCGGACTCGCAGTCTTCCGGCATACATCATATTCATTTTGCCGGTATAAAAACGACACAAGTAATTATGCTTTTTGTGAACTTTGGAACAATCGGAGCCCGGTGCCCAGCTACTGAACTTCCAGACAGAAGCCCAGCTACTTATCTTCCTTTACTTTTCTAACTTCTTCGGCTGTTTTGCCTTCATATTTTTAGCCTTTTGGTCATGTTTATTGGCCGCCTGCTTCTTGTTTTTATCCTTGTCTTTTCTGCCGCCTTTATCACCCATTGCGTGCTCCTTTCGTCGTACTGCTTTTTATCAGGCAAAATTGCCTGATAATTTACTGTCGAAAAAATACGTCGCTTCTTTCCGCTTCCTCCTCCCGGCTATCCTCATGCTCTTCTTTTTCCGGGCCGGGCGGAAGATCTTTATAAAATCGCGGATGCGGCGAGTGGTGCTGTGAAGTCCTTCCATATCTTTGGTAGTAGCCTGAAGCCACTGATGATAGAAGGGTAAATAGATTTTTTCAAGAGGTATTTCATCGATTCAAGGCGAGGTACATCAGCGAGACCCTGTCCAAGGGCGGCTTTGACTTCGTCCGGCCTGAGGTAATTTATCTATTTGTAACTGTCTTTTCGATGCAAGACGCGACCTATCTCAATCGTATCCTCCGAAACATCAAACAAAATTCTGTGATTTCCAACTCTGAGGCGATATGCAGGTTCAAAATTGGTCAGCTTTTTAACATTGGAACCATCCGGAAACAAACTCAAATTCAAAATCTTCTCATGAATTTTCCGTTTATCTTTAGAGTCAATTTTCTTTAAATCCTTGATCGCGCTCTTGCGAATATTAATTTTCATTTTTTATATATTCTTCAAACGGGACAGACTCTTCGTTTCTTGTGGCTTTCAGCAGTTTGAGATCATCCATATCCTCTCTTGAGATGATCTCCAGCCCATCTTTTTTTAACAAATTGAGAAACCACATAACTTTTTCTACCAACTTATCGTTGCTGATATTGATTGTAATTGACTGCATGGCCTGTCTCCTGTGATCATTATTACATGATAAAACTTCACTTACCAACTAACATTCTATCTTTGCTCAACTTTTATCCCAAGCCACTCTCGTATTCTTCTTTTTTCAACCGGAATTGAAAGGCAGGATAGGTTGTCTGCCAATCCCATATATCATAGATATACAGGCCGTGAAACAGCTCTTTTCGGCCCTCGAACACAGCCTGTAAGGTGGACAGAAAAAGGCTCTTGCCGAAACGGCTCGGGCGGGAGAGAAAATAGTATTTCCCGTTGCTGATCAGCTCAAAAGCGATTTTTGTTTTATCAACGTAGCGGTATTCCTCTTCACGGATTTCGCTGAAGGTTTGAATACCTATGGGTAATTTTCGCATCTCTCCTTTATGTCGTGTCGGGGTAAGATGTTATTGGGGAGGAATTCCACGCCCAGAAGTTGGGCGATTTGTTCGAGGATGTTATTTTGCGGCATGGCTCCCTTGCCTTAATCTGTCAAATTTACAATTCAGTCAACGGGTTCTTCAGCTTGATATTGTCAATCCAACGAAAGTCAGAGACATTTGCCGTCACCAAAGTCAAATCGTTCAAGAGTGCGGTTGCCGCAATAATGGAATCTCCCAAAGATATTTTGCGCTGCTGTCGTAACGCCACCGCCTGCTCCAAAACCGGCTGTGAAACAAAAATAATCTGCGCTGTTTTGAAAAATTCAATAAAGTCTTCTCTATCCGATACCGTCAACTGATGATACCCCAGCACCTCCACATAACTGACAGCCGATACCGAAGGATTATGTTCCGCTATCAGTTGACGCAATGCATCAAATTCAGGTTTGATGGAATAGATGATCGCATTGCTGTCTAGAAGCATAACTTACTCCCTGCCCGGCAATGGCCGGTCTTTTCGGATTTCCCGCTGCCAAGCTGCCGGATCATCAATATGCGATAAAGCGTGTCTGTCCGCCATCCGTTGCAAAACAGCCGCCATGCGCTTCCCCTGACTGCTCTTGACTTTGTTCCGCCTTTGCAGAGAAAGCCCCTGCTCCCAAGCAAGTTGGGTGAGCAACGACTGCATGAGCTGGAATTTATCCGCCTGCGGCAACGATTCAACAAGCGGAAGAATCCTTGCCAGCGATGTTGTATGCTGTTCTTTGTTTTTTTTCATTTATTTCCTCGTTTGAATGAACATATTTCCGAGGGGTCAAGGGGATGCGATAATTTTACGCCCAAAAGTTAAGCGATTCCTCCGGTGATTTATTCCACGTTTTCTTTATCCTTTATTTATTCTAGCCTGTTCCGTCTGTAAAATCTAACATTTTTCTCTGCGGAAAGGTCTTGTTC
>CBFDDU010000178.1:0-6050 GCA_965603655.1 uncultured Candidatus Electrothrix sp.
TCATCAACAGCATTTCGAGCTTCCAGGAAGATGGAAATATTGAAGTCATCTCGATCACCGTATACACGTGCTCCGATATTAGCCAGAATATCGAGGTCTGTGTCTTCAGAATCGAGATCATCATCTCCGGCACTTATCCATGCGCCGAGGCCGAGGCCGATAAAGCCGTCAAAGGCACCAGACCAGTTGTATTGGGCAAAGAGATCAATCAGCAGGGCATCGTCTCCGTCAGAGCCGTCTAACTTAGGGGCAGCACCAATCATAGCCAAGTAAGAGATATTCTCATAAGAAGTCCCCGCATAAGGGCTGTACTCCACACCCATGCGAGCAAAGAGAAAGTCTGCCGGATCTGAGAGGCGCAGGTAACCGATGTCGCCAATATAACGAAGTGGGCTCATTGATCCGCCACCGTAACAGCCGAGTTCCTGACATTCAGCCGGGCAGCCTTCTAACTCGGGATTGTCTTCACATTCAGCTGGGCAGTCATCACAAGTGATCGCTGCAGTTGTTCCATCAGAGTCATCAGGGGCATCAGACAGACACTCTTCCGGCACATCCTGGCATTCGGCCGGGCAGGCTTCCTGGTCCTGAGACGCTTCTTTGCAGGATGCAGGGCAGTCTGTGGGGTATTTGTCGCAAATATTGCAACCCAACTCGTCACATACAGGCGGGCAATCCTGTCCTTCAGGGTTTTCGATACACTCTACAGAACAGTCGTCACAACTGTAACATTTTATGTCGCGGCATATATCTGGACAGCCTTCGCCATAGGGGTTGATTTTACATTCGTCCGTACAGTCCTCGCAGGATTGGCATGTTACATCCTTACAGATATCCGGGCAATCTGTACCATACGGGTTCTTTTTGCATTCATCTGAGCAGTCGTCGCAGGATGCTTGGGATGATTGACATTCTGGATCTTTACAGACGGACGGACATCCTTTACTGTAAGGATTTTCCAAACATTCATCGGAGCAGTCGTCGCAGGTGAAGGCTCTACCTCCGGCAAAGGCGACACCCGCCGACAGCACGACTAAAATAGCAGCCTGTGCCAACACTTTCAGTTTCATGATTTTCACTCTCCTTGTTCTGTGAAGTTTATCTCATTGCCCGTATTTTCGGACGAACTGCATTCTACCTGGATACAAGCGGTAAAATTTTTTTTACTTATAATATATATAAGCTCCTTGGTGATCTGGCAACATAAAAAAGGCAAAGAGCGACTGTAGTATCATTTTTCAGTACAACAGCGTGCCACGCGTAAAGAAAATAAGATTAGCTCTTGCGTTCCCTTGTCAAGAGGCTACATTACAGTCAGAGAGGCTTAGAGTGTCTTAGACTATTGCCGAGAAGGTAGACAGAGAAAGCAAAATTCTGCTTTTATACTCCAACTTGTTTGAAAAATATGAAGAAAATAACAGTGGTGACCTGTCTCATCTGGGCGTTTTTTCTACTGGGTTACGGCTTTTTTCCTGAATTGGTTAAACAGGATTCTATTCAATTTCCCCTGGCATTGCTTCTGTCTGTTTTTCTGCCAGTCAGTTTTTGGCAGGTTGCGAACCAGGAAAAAAGAAAATATTTTGCTCTGCTCTTTGTCGGTATATTTATTGTTAATATTTCCTTCCTGCTGGTTGTCATTCGCGGTAGCTTTGCTATGCAGCAGCACATCGCGGAAGAAGTGAACCGAGGAATACAGGAGGAGTTGGCTGAGTATCTGGTTACCGCAGTCAGTGGCAATAAACGGCGTATTGCAGCCCAACTTATTTATCAGCGGCATGGCGTGGCCCTGCCGTTTAAAAATGACTCGGAGTCCTGCACCGTATACGTGCCAAGTGAAGCTGATAAGGACATGTTTCAGAAAAACTTTTTCGCACGTAATGATCTCAAGCTCCAGCGTGGAGGCTTTTCAGCTTCTTTTATCACGGCGGCCCTGCTGCTTATGATTCATGCGGGGTTTTTTATTACGCTGCTGATTTTTTTGATTCTTTATGATAATGATAAGAATGGGATAGCAAGAGGGTAGAGGTAGTAGGTATCTTGATCAACCGCATCCGTTATCAGGAAAATCCGGACAAATATTATCCGATCACGGCTTTGAAGAGACCGGGATATACCGAGGAGATAATCCGAAATATACTCAATTTGCTCAGGATCGGCAGGCGGTCCTGGTCTTTCGGAGAAAAAAGAGCTGGAAGCCGGAACTGTTCCGCAGCGGGGACCGGTTTTTTTCTGATTGTTTGGAATGTACGCTTCCGCTTGCGGAGGTTTATCATGGGGTGGAACTTTGAGAGGGTATTTCCTTGCCTGGGGTGTCACCCCACAGCTGATATTGCGCTCTTTCAGGGCAGAACCCTGAGTTGCTTTTTAGGAAACCATCAGATGTGCATGTTCGCCAGTCGTCTCGCTCTGTGGAAAAACGGAAGGTGCCAGCGGGTCATAGGGGCAATAAGGCGGCTATATCTTTTTCAGCCGTTTGATCATCTGTTTGTAGACCTCTTGATCACGACGAATGCCGACCTTGACAACAAAAATCCTAATATCATCATTTTCTATTTTATAAACAACTCGATAACCGGATATTTTCAATTTCCACAGCCCTTTTAATTCATGACGCAGCGGAGTGCCGTACTCCTTTGGTGCTGTACTGAGTTTTTTGTAGATAGTTTTCAGGATAAGAGATTGGTCTTTCTTGCTTACTTTCTTGAAATCTTCATCAAGGACAAGGCGATGTATTTTTATCTGCCACATGTTGAGAGGGTTCCTTTCAGGCCAACAGGGATTCTATGTCCACGTAATCGGATTCATGGCTGTTTTCCAGGCGCTCCTTTGCTATAAAACCCAGCACGAGATCCTCGGCCAGATCCAACATGGCTGTTATGGATTCGTACTCTTCATTGGACATTAAAACCGCCTGCGGTTTATGTCTCTTTTCTATGATAACAAGTCCTTTTCGGGCTTTTTCAAGAATTTTGTCGATCCCTGAACGCAGTTCGGATACACCAACGAGCGTTGTATTTTCTTTTACTGTAAGCATTTTTCCTCCCATTCCTCTCTAGCAAGCAAATAAACACCCATTCCGGCGACCTGAGACAACAAAATATGAAGTAAGATGGGCGAAACTCTAAGTGGTTAGTCGGCACTTTCATATGAGCTGTCCATATAGAAAGAGTAATTTATGTCGATTGTATTGTCAATTTAATAGTCGTTTGAAACGACATTTTGACCTTTTTAAGGTCTGGCGGTGGAGCAGCTCTTAGGTGGGGCAGTAGACAAAAGCTGGTGTTCTACGCCGGGTGTCAGATCGGGCTATACATCGGGGGAATTTTCTTTGCTGTTAATGGAAATGGAAGGTATCATAAGTCTTTTATAAATTTCTTGGTTGGGGAAAAGTAGAAGCACCACGGAAGGGTAAGTCGGGAGAAGGCAGGGCGCACGGCGTGCCCGGCTAAAGTATATTACCCGTTAAATCAGGTTGATATTTTTTTGGAGAATTCATATGCAAGAAAACGAATCCCCGCAGCAGGAACGACTCTTTGCCCTGCACCAAAATGAGTACAGCAGCCTGAAGGCAGAGCAGGCCAGCCGGATTGGTTTTCGCGATAACCTGCTCTATGTTACCCTGGGCTTGGTCGGCGGGGTCTGTGCCTATGCGGTGAAAAAGCCGGAATATGCCACGGCCCTACTCTTTGTCCCTTGGGCTTGCTTTATCCTCGGCTGGACCTATCTGGTGAACGACCGGGCTATCTCGGCCATTGGTCGTTATATCCGTACAGGTTTGACTGCCCAGCTGGAGCAGGATTGCGGCGTACCAAAGGGCCTGCCTTTCCGGTGGGAAAATGAGCATCGGGATGATGATCACCGCGTTAGTCGTAAGATTCTCCAGCTTATTGTTGACCTGATCGCCTTTTGTTGTTCCGGCTTTGTCGCGCTTATTGCCTTTTTCCTGTTGGCGAGCAATGTGTCCTGGGCAGCTCTGCTTTTGTGCATTTGCGGTGGCGTGCTGCTCCTCGTGCTTGCCGTCCAGATGATCCTTTACGCTGAAGTGTTTAAATAATCGCAGGAAAGGGAATATGATCGACGAATCCAAACGCTGGCCGGAATCCTTTCCCGACCGTTGGGCCTCGGAATGGGGTGAGGATGAATACGGGTTGTGGATGGCTTTTCATTACCAAGAGATTCGCCATGTGCTGCGCTGGATTGAACCGGGCACTTTTATGATGGGGTCGCCAAAGGATGAGGCGGATCGCGAGTCTTTGGGAGTAGATGAAACCCTGCATCAGGTAACCCTGAGTGAGGGCTTCTGGCTCGGTGCCACCACGGTAACGCAGGCCCTGTGGCAGGCTGTGAATGGGGAAAATCCCAGCGAGTTTAAAGGAGATCAACGACCGGTGGAGCAAGTGAGTTGGGAGGATGTGCAAAATTTTATGGCTCAGCTCAATAAGGATATTCCCGGTCTTGAGCTGGACCTGCCTACAGAGGCCCAATGGGAATATGCTTGCCGGGCTGGAACCACTACCCCATTTTTCTTTGGCGAGAATATCAGCACGGATCAGGTGAATTATGACGGCAATCATCCGTACGCAGATGGTGAGAAGGGAGAGTATCGTAAAAAGACCGTAGAGGTCAAGGCTCTGCCCTGTAATGATTGGGGGTTGTACCAGATGCATGGTAATGTTTGGGAATGGTGCCGGGATCGGTACGGAGACTACCCCAAGGAATCGGTAAGTGATCCTTTGGGGGCTGCTACCGGGCGTGACCGTGTGTGTCGGGGCGGCTCCTGGTTCAACCTCGGCAGGCGCTGCCGTTCCGCCTCCCGCCACTGGCGCGAGCCGGTCATCCGCTCCTACTGGCTTGGTTTTCGGCTTGCCCGTGGTCGAACAAGCAAGTCAAGGTAAAGCAGGCAGGATTCGCTGCGGCTTCCGTTCCGGTGGTTGCCGTCGCGGAGCAGGCACCATCGAGAATGGAACCGGCAGGGAATCAGGGGTAGGGCGTGTGTAGGGGCGACCGGCGGTCGCCCTGGAATGAAAACCGGAATATCGTAGGGAGCACGGTGTGCCGTGTCCGTTTGCCACCAAGTGCCTGGGGTGTTACCCCAGGCTGATAGATACAGCCCTTTCAGGGCAGGGAACCCCGAAGGGGTTAAATTTATTTAGCCCAGGGTAACACTCTGGGAAATAAAAATATTTTCAGAGTTGGAGTCTGGGATGTCAGAAAAAAGACCCTTAGCCGTCATTCTCACTGCCTTGCCTGTGGAAGCAAAGGCGGTTTGTTCAATGATCAATGTTCAGGGTGTGCAACCATTAGATAGCGGGGCCTGCTGTGAACATGGCGAGTTCGTCGTTGATGATACAGTGATTTGTCGTGTGGCAGTTGCTGAGATTGGTATGGGATCGGATGAGGCCTTGCTGGAAACACATAACGTGGTCAGGGAACTCGAACCTGATTGTCTGTTTTTTGTTGGAATTGCTGGCGGAGTGAAAGATATGCAGATCGGCGATGTCGTCATTGGCGATAAAGTCTATGGGTATGAGCAGGCAAAAATAGAAGATAGGCCGGAAGCATTCGCCGAAAAAAAAGCTGATGGAATCTTCTCTCGACTGCTACGAAAATTAGGTGGTTATGGTGAGGAACCCTCCCAGAAACAGGTGCAGCTGAACGCACGTCCTCAACTCGAACACTCCAGCAAAGAACTCATCAGTTTGTCCAGAATTATTGTCAGGAACTCAGCTTGGCTTCAGCGTATTCCGACTTGCGAGCACGAAAAAAATATATTTGCAAAAGTGGCACCAATAGCTACTGGTGGAAAAATAGTTGCAACTACTCAGTCGGAATTTTATGAACTGATCAAACGCTCCTATAATGATACAACCGCAGTTGAAATGGAGGGAATTGGTTTCCTGCGTGCTGTACGAGATGCTGGAGGCATACCGGCCATCGTCATTCGCGGCATTTCCGATCTGCTTGATGACAAAAAGAAATCTGATGCCGCTGGTTCCCAAGAAAAAGCCTCGCTTCACGCCGCCGCCTTTGCCTTTGAGCTGCTGGCCCAA
>CBFDDU010000179.1:0-6038 GCA_965603655.1 uncultured Candidatus Electrothrix sp.
TTGATCTTTCCATTTCGACGTTAGTGAGTCTCAGCAAAGTGCTCAAAAATGATGACAGTTTTCAGTATGTGAATCTTGAAGAATGCTATCCTGATGTGATTAAAGAGGTTCTTAATGTTGATCAAAATATGGCGAATAGTATTTACTTTCACTATAGCAACAACAGAGAATCTCCTCTCGGAGAACTTCCAGGAATGACTGAGGAACTTCTTGAAAAGATAAAAAAGCATACAGATGCAGGTGTGATAGTTCCCCCAGAAAAATGAGTGATCAAATCGGCATCGCCTTAGCCGGGGTAACGTCCGTGCTCATGACTCTGATCCCGGTCGGCGATAAAACTTCTCGGGAATTCATGGAGAAATTCCACGACCACTATCTTGCAGAAAACTTTAGCCCAGCCGAGGCCCTGCATAAAACCCGGCTGGATTTCATCCATGATGGCAGGCCGTTAAAAGGACTGGTCGCCTTATGTGCTGGTGGGGCGGTAGGAAACCATCTTCTATCGGTTATAATTATCTGGTGGGAGAAAAAAAATATCCCGAAAAAGGAGAACTTCTGTGAATACAAAATTGATTCTGCATTTGGATGACAGTCTGATTGAATCAGCCAAAGAATATTCCGCAAAAACCGGCAGGTCAGTGTCCAGCATCGTGTCTGATTTTTTTCAAATGCTGAAAAATAGCAATGCGGAAAAGGAGCCGCAGCTTCCGCCGACCGTAGCTTCTCTCAAGGGCGTGTTAAAAGGAAGCGGCATACAACAGGGAGACTATAAAAAATATTTGGAAGAAAAGTATTTATGAAAGTTCTCTTTGATACCAACGTCATCCTGGATGTGCTGCTGGACAGAGAGCCGTTTTCAAGAGATGCCGCCATCCTTCTGGCAAAAGTGGAGCAGACGGAAATAGTCGGTTTCGCCTGTGCAACCACAATAACAACCATCCATTATCTCAGCACAAAAATACTTGACCAAGAATCCGCTTCCCGTCATATTCAGTCGCTGCTTTCTCTGTTCGCCATAGCACCTGTCAACCGGCTGGTTCTTGAAAATGCCTTTGCCGCCGGATTTAAAGATTTTGAAGATGCGGTTCTTCACGAAGCGGCTGTCCATGCGGGAGTACAGCATATTGTCACGAGAAATATCAAGGATTTTAAAAAGGCATCCTTGTCTGTCCATGAACCGGGAAAATTTCTCGGTATCTTGGAATTATTAAAAAAGACAGACTGATTTTTGACGGTGCTGTCGCCATATATGCTGGTGGGGCAATAAACCGTAACAAAGAGGAAACTATGCGTTTTTTAGATGTAAAAACCGATTTCGCCTTTAAAAAGGTTTTCGGCAGTGAGCAGTCGAAGAATGTACTGATAAGCTTCCTCAATGCGATCATTGATTTCGGTGAAGAACGAGTGACCGATTTAACCATCGTTGATCCCTATCAGATCCCTCTGCTTAAAGGCATGAAGGACAGCTATGTGGATGTCAAGGCGGTTCTCTCTAATCAGAGCAAGGTCATTGTGGAGATGCAGGTGCTCAATGTGGAGGGGTTTGAGAAAAGAGTGCTTTATAATGCGGCAAAGCTCTATTCGACCCAGCTGAAAAAATCCGGAAAGTATACAACGCTGGAGCCGATCATCGCCCTGACGCTTACGGATTTTGAGATGTTTCCTGAATTCGCCAAGACGATTTCTTACTGGAATCTTCGGGAGCGTGAAGTTCTGCTTCAATACAGCAATGATATTGAACTGATCTTTGCGGAGCTGCCTAAGTTCACCAAGACAGAAGAGGAACTCTCCTCGATTACGGAGAAGTGGCTCTACTTTGTTAAACATGCAGGCGATCTGGAGTTTGTCCCTGAGTCCTTTACCGATCCTCAACTCCTTGAAGCCTTTGATATTGCCAACACTGCTGGTTTGAGCGAAGAAGAGTTGGAAATACAATTCAGGCAGGAGGATTTCATCGCCATGCAACAGGGCGCATTGGAAAAGGCCGTTAAAGATGGTTTTGCGCTGGGCATTAAGCAGGGGCTTCAGCAAAGACGTGAGCAAGGGGTTGAGTTGAGCAAGATAGAAATCGCCCGAAATATGTTGCGTGATCAGATGCCGATAGAAAGGGTTTGTAAATACATAGGGCTGGAACGGGAAGTGGTTGAGCAGTTACAGCAGGAAGATCAATAATAATTGCAGACAGAAGAAGGTAATGGCAACAAAGAAAATTTCCATCACAGTAAAGGTCTGGCGACAGGCAAGTGAAACCGCAAAAGGGTGCCTGGAAACCTATGATCTGAAGGAAATCAGCACAGATATGTCTTTCCTGGAGATGCTGGATGTTCTGAACGAGCAGCTGACGCTGGAAGGAAAAGAACCTGTGGTTTTTGACCATGATTGCCGGGAGGGGATCTGTGGTACGTGCGGAGCCGTGGTTGATGGGATTGCCCATGGACCGGAACAGGGAACGACCCTCTGCCAGTTGCATATGCGTCATTTTAAAGACGGACAGGTGATCTGCATTGAGCCCTTCCGCGCCAAGGCCTTTCCCCTGGTGAAAGACTTGATGGTCGATCGTTCTGCTTTTGATCGAATCATTCAGGCAGGTGGCTTTGTTTCAATGAATACGGGTTCTGCCCCGGATGCCAATACGGTCGCGGTGCCCCAGCAGCAGGCAGAGCAGGCTATGGATGCGGCGGCCTGTATCGGGTGCGGGGCCTGCGTTGCCGCCTGTCCCAATGCGGCGGCCATGCTCTTGACCTCGGCCAAGATATCGCAACTGGCCCTTATGCCCCAAGGGCGACCGGAACGGAAACGTCGGGCCTTGTCCATGGTAGAGGCTATGGATAAGGAGGGATTCGGTTCGTGCAGTAATCATCGGGAATGCGAGCAGGTCTGTCCCAAGGGGATCTCTATTCGTCATATTGCCCGAATGAACCGGGAGTACCTTGCAGCGACCTTGTTTGGGGAGTAAACTGATTGCAATGAAATCGGCAAGAGGTACGGAAAGAAGGATCTGACCGGACAATCAGCGGAAGAAACGAGCAGGAGAAGCGAGTAGAACAGGCACGCATGAAAAAATCAATAGGTATAGACCTCGGCACCACCAATTCTGTTGTTGCCGTTAAAAAGGTAAGCACAGAGGTCCTCAAGAACGCAGAGGGTGAATACATCACACCATCCTGCGTGATGGTGAAAAAGCGTCTGATGCGCAAGCCGGAATTCATTGTTGGGCGCGATGCTCTGGAGTGGATCCGCCAGGAACCGGAAAACACCATAACAGCGGTTAAGCGGCTCATCGGGCGGGATTTTCATGAAAAAGAGGTGCAGGAGCTGATCAGCAAGCAAAGCCTGCCGTATCAGCTTTCCACCCATTCACGGGGATCAGCCAATAGTCTTGCCGTTCGGATCGGAGGTCGGGAGTTTACTCCAGAAGAAATTTCCGCCAAGATCCTGGTCAAGCTGAAAGCGGATGCCGAAGCTGCACTTGGTGACGAGGTTGATGCCGCTGTTATCACGGTGCCAGCCTATTTCAATGATAAGCAGAAACACGGGACCAGGACTGCCGCTACCTTGGCCGGACTCAAGGTGCGTCGTCTCCTCCCGGAGCCTACAGCAGCAGCTATTTCCTTTGGGGTTGACAAAATATCCGGTGATGATGGGCGAACCGTGCTGGTCTTTGACTTTGGTGGCGGTACCCTGGATCTCTCCATTCTCACCATCAGCGGCGGTCGGATCATTGAGATGGGCAAAGGCGGTGATATGTGGCTGGGCGGTGAAGATATTGATCAGCTGCTGATCGACTATGTCTTGGAGGAGACCGCAAAGGAAGAGGGAATAAAAGATATCCGTGCCCTGATTGCGCAACAGAAGCCAGCTCGGAAAAATAAGTTCCTTGCTGAACTGAAGACTGCTGTGGAAAAGGCCAAGATTGCTTTGAGCGACCAAGGAGAGACCTGTATTGAAATTCTCGGGGTTCTGCTGGACCAGGACGGAGATCCTCTTGATGTTGAGGTGGAACTGCCTCTCGCTCGTTTTGAGGGCATGATGACCCCCCTGCTGGAATCCACGCTGGGACTGGTTCGAGGCGTGATTGCTGATGTCCATTTTACCGAAGATCTGATTGATAATGTACTTCTTGTCGGGGGGAGCTCTCTCATCCCTTGCGTTGTCAATGTGTTGAAGGAAGAATTTGGTCAGGAGAAAGTGCTGCTGCATGACCGTCCCATGCTTGCTGTTGCTGAAGGGGCAGCCATCCTCAGTCATCGTCTTGCGGATACGGTTGAATGCCCCCAATGTACCAGAAATACGGCGCAGAATGGCACTACCTGTTCCCATTGCGGTTTTGATCTGGAGGGGCATACGGTAGAACACGGGGTCGTTGAGATCGTGCATGCTGCTGCCCATGATTATTATATCAAGCTGGAGAATGATCAGCGTTTTCTGATGGTGGAGAAAAACACCCCGTTGCCCTGTTTCTGCACTGAAGTTTTCCAACTGGTTGATGCAGAGCAGGAGCTGGTCCATATGAAGTTTTATAATGTGGTCAACAGGAGGGAGCAGGGGATCGGAGATCTTTGGTTGGGGATTGATCAGGACGAAGAACAGGGAGAACAGGGAAAAGGAGAGAAGAAGGAGGAGGAGGAAGGGGCGGCCCCGAAGCCTTTGCTGCCTTCCCGGATTGAAATTACTCTGGATATTGATGAAAATAATCTCGTCTCTGTTAATGCGGCTCTGCTGAATCATCCTGATGTGGCTCTCTCAAGAGTCCTGTCCAGGGGCAAGGCAGATGAGAAACTTTTTCTTGAACTTGAACAGGCCCTTTCTGATGCTGATAAAGAGCAGTATTCAACCTATACGGTTATAGATTTACAGAACCGGGCGCGAAGCATCGTCAAGTCCATTAACGGGGTTGTTGATCCGAAAAACGATACTGTGGATGAGCAACGATATGAGCAGGCCCGCAAGCAGATTCACAAGGCGATCAAGATTGCGGCCAATGAAGAGGCTCCTCTGACCCAACTCTACTACGCTGAAAGTATGCTGGATGATTACGCCGTGTTGATTGAGTCGAGAGTGCAGGAACAGCTTCGGGACAAGATAGAAAGGCTGCGGCAGATTGATGAGAACGGCTCCTACGAGGAGACCATGCGGGCATCTGCTGCCCTTTCTGCGGCCTTGGATGATAAAAGGCTTGCTCAGGTTAACACCCTGATGCAGATAGAAAACGCCAGTGAAATCTGCTTTAAAACAGATCCGGGCAAGGCAAAAAAATTTCTGCGGGTCATTTCGGAGGTCTTGGAGGCTGCTGAAAAACAGGACGGTTCTGTGGAGGAGAAGCTGGATGCTATTCTGCCGGAGGTGGAAGAGGTTCTGGAAAATTATGCCATGAGTACTCAGAAAATCCACAGGGATATTCGAAAATAATGTCTGAGCAGCTAACCTGTCCTGTCTGTGAACGACCGGGGGTACCGCCCCATAGCAAGAAATGCCCGCAATGCGATGCGGATCTGACCTGCTTTCAGGCCTTGGATACGCTGGCTGAAAAGAAAGGATCTTCTGTACCTGCGGAATCGTCCGGGACGGACAAAACGGCAGAGGGGGAACGTTCATCAGGCGGTCGTCGTGCTGTTTTTCTCCTTCTTTTGCTCCTTGTCCTTATGGGGTCGGGTTTCCTTTTTTACGCCCTGAAGGTACAGGACCATGTACATGATCTGAAGCAACGGGTGGTTTTGTTGAAAACGGATCTTCTGGTAGCAGAGCAAAACGTCGAGAAGGCGAAGCAGATGTTATGTGCTCTTCCCGAGTCTGAGAAGATGGGCGTCGTAGAAGAGGATACCTTTGAAGAGGATGACCCGCTTGTCTACGCAGAGGACTTGGACGCTGAGCCCTCTTCGGGTGACAGTGCGAAGGATTACGTCAGCACAGCGGCCTCTGTTGCAAGGAAAGAAGGCGAAAGAGGACAGGGGGCAGAAGGTGGGCAAGATTTTGTTCAAGCAGAGGACAGGAACAATGCCGCTGGATCAAGAGTTGAAGCAGGGGGAGAGGAGAATAAT
>CBFDDU010000180.1:0-5898 GCA_965603655.1 uncultured Candidatus Electrothrix sp.
CATTCGGCAAAGGCAGTTGAATAACTCGCCCTGATCGTGTACGCAGAGCAAGCGAGGTCAGGGAGGTCCCCAAAGGAAAGGAAATCCGCAAGGAATCCACTGCATATCGCGGCATCTTCGCCCAGACAGAAAACCCACCCTGTTCATTCAGGAGCCAGTAGTTCAGCTTTGCCTGGAGGATCTCCCAGTTCCCTCTATAGAGGTCGTGGGCACTCTCAACCCCGTTCATACGTACCCGAACAATCCCTGACCGGTCATTGGTTTTCAGGGAAAAATAAAGCTGTTTTTCTCCCGGTACCGCCAAGGTTATGCTTGATCCTTCTGATTCGAAAAACCACCCAGCTCTTCGGACATGACGAACCTCATGTAATGCCTGTTCCGGTATGTGAAGCCCTTTATCATCAACCCTAATTTCTGTCAGCACGATCCGGCTCTTTTGAGACAGCTCATTTTTCTCACTGCCGCCGGACAGGATAATTTCCAAAGGCTTATCCGGGCTACCCCGAAAAGGGAGGAACGAGAAACGTTCCTGCTCATAGCTATTATAGCTGTTACCGGAATCCCATTGCAGATTGACAACAGCACTCGTATCAGGGGCTGTTCCCTCTATAAGCAAGCGGGCCGGTTCATACCAGCCTGTACCGTAAAAAAAATAGCTGAACAAAAAGAGGAAAAGCAAAGAAGGGAATAACCAGGAAGACCTGGTATCGCTTTGAAAAAAGAGTTTCTTACACACGGGAAACACGTTTATATCAAAATGATCAGCAAGTTGCCCACCATTTTCATTATTTATTGCCCCGGCCCGATGGGTCGGACCGAGGGAAAGTTAGGCTGCGTCAACATCAACTCCTCAAGCAGAGCAGCAAGAGCAGCGGTATCAGCACCCTGAACAAGGTAGGCATGATCTACGCCCTGATCTCGCTTATTCAGCCAATAATTACTGCCGTCAGTCCGTACCATATTGCTACCCGAATTTTTTGACCACAGCTTTGTTTGCTGCTCGTTTGCCGTCATAACCGCATAGTATACAGCCACCTGATCCCAACTGGGCCGATCTGTCAAGCCGTTATACAGTTCATAGCTGCGTCGCACCGGATCGGGTTGAGCCGCCTCTTGCAATCCGGCCCCGGTCAAAACCTCTTTCCCGATCTCAAAACCGCTGAAAACCACAGGGGTCGGCCACTGCTCAACCACCGAGGCCGCTGCTGCACTGTCCTGATAAAAATTCCACTCTCTGCCAGAAGGATATTCTCCGCCCATGCAGAGCAAACGCTGTACCTTTTGCCGAACCAGCTCAACCCCACTCAGCGTCGATATCTCATCCGCCTTCGATTGCAGGAGGTTGGCCAGATTGGTCAGGTAGCCGATGGTCACCAGGGTCACGGTATGATCCGGCTGCTCATGCAAAATACGCCGATAGAGGGCCACCGCATCAGGGGCCTCAGCACCGGTCTCGCTGTTATGGGGAAATTCTTCGCTGATGATTCGGGTATATTTCGACTCGTGCCGAACAGCCTTACCCTTGACCATCCCGATGGGGATATCAGGACGACCGAACCAGGTATTCAGGGCATCCAGACAGGGCACACTCCACGGGTCTCCAGAGGAAATCTGCATGGCCAGGATCTGCACCTTGCCCTGATCCGCCAAACCGTGCAGCAGGGCAACAGCACCCACATCATCCACATCCGAAGAGAGATCTGTGTCAAGAATCAACCGTGCTACCTCTTTCGATAATTTCTCCGATGGTTCTTCCGACAACAGCTCGCTCCTTTCCTGACAGGCAGCAAGCAAGCAGGTAATGCAGATGATGCAGACAGAGAGGCAGCTGATAAGCCCTGTCACACCCCTCTTTATCCGCCCGGCCCTGCTCTTCATCCGTTGAACTCGCGCCGAAAGCGTCTATAGCCATTAATATGGCGATAAAAATCCAAACCGAGACGCCGGAGAATGATCGGCGGCCAAGTCCCCATTTCCAGGATAGTTGGATCCTTGCGTAGCGTAACAAAATTGCGCCAACGTTCGCTCAGCGAAAGGTTGGCATCGGTGCAGAAATCAGTATATTCAAAGACCCCGAAATTTTCCAGATGATAGAGACGCTCAAAAAATTCCACTTCTTCGGTGGTGGGAGTGAAGACCATCCGGGCATGGCGGCGGGCAAACCATTCCGGTTCCGGCACGGTACAGCCTGAGCGTAGAAAGGCCTGATTCAAGCGACAGGCATCTGCAAATATCTGCTCCTGAATCGGTTGTATCTTCTCACCAAAAAGCCGACGTTCTTCAGGCAGGTCCAGGGTGGTGACCAGCACCTCTCCTCTCTCGCTCCCCTCAGCCCCCGCAACTCTGATACGCTCTCTGATCTCCCGTTGATGGTCATCTGGTAAATCCGCGAACTGCTCCGGGGTGAAATAGCCGTCCGCACTGCCATGCGATGCACCGAGCATCATCTCGAACAGGGAACGGTTATTATTATAGACGTTAAAATGAGGAAGGGGCCGGGTATTATCAAAGAGGATACCCTGCTTCCGGTTGTTCTCCTGGGCTTCCGCAGCTATCAGAAAACCGGCATAGAAGCCCTGCATGGCAATACGGCCTTCCAGGATATTATAGATATTTTCCTGAATAGAGCCTTTCCAGCCCACATCAACAATGGTCAACCCCTCCTGTTCATAGGCAATCCCCAGCGAGTCAAGATAGGTCAGAAAATTGCTCCGCTGCTGCATCCGCCGTTCTTCATAGACCTGCCGAAACGGCTCTGCATCAAGAAGCTGCCGAAATTCCGGGCTGCCCGAGAAGTTGGGCACCCGTGCCTCGTAATCAATACCTATCTCTGCACAGAGCGACCGGGCCAAGGAATCTTCAAAATTCAGACTGAGCAAAAAATCTCGGGGGGAGATATCTCGATAATAGGCAAAAAGGCGGCTGAAATCCTCTTCAGCCAAGGGGCGTAAGGAAGCGAGAAAGGTGGCTTTACGAGACACCAAGAGATAATGCGAGCGGATAACCCGGCAACCGAACAGATCGTCCTGCATCCGATCAAAGAGTTTTTTCAGGAACTCCCCTTCCTTGGAGAAGAAGACAACATCCTGGACCTTGTTCTCCTGCAAGGTCTCCAAGAGCTTGCGGGTGAAAGACCAAAGCGTGGTGCTGATCTCTTTAAACACGCCCTCTGGAGAAACCGCCTCGCTAAAACGCTGGCGCACTCTGGTGGACTCGCCAAGCATCTCCGGCTGCCAGCGGCTATACAAGGTCTTCTGCTGGGGGTTGAGGAGGTAAAGAGACGGCATCCCCAGATCATCAGGCCAGGTTACATCCGAGCCGAGATTATCCCCGATCATCAGCAGCTGCTCGGGCAGACAGCCCAATTCTGCGCAGACCTTGCGGTATAATCGGCCTGAACTCTTGGCCTCGCCATGATCTGCTGAGATATAAAAATGATCAAAGTAGTTGCGAACACCCATGCTTTCCAGCATGACATGAAACCAAGGGCTGGGCAGATAGAAATCAGAGATCAACACCGTGGCCAGACCCTGCTCCCGCAACCAGCCAAGGACCTGAATGGCCTCCTCACAGGGCTGTTGCACCGCCCTTTCCACCACGGTTTCTATGGCCAGAATCTGTTGGGTAAAAAGAGCCTCATCCTCAAGCGGCGGGATATCACCCAGCTCTCTTCGCAAGGCTGCACGATAGGGGGGAACAAAGGTATGCAGGTAGAATTCCAGCTCGCCACCGACGGCCTCGCTCTGCACGCAGAGTTCTCGTTCCAACTGCTGGCGCAGGGCGTAGAGTGATTCAGGCGGAATGCGATTATTGAGGAGCTGACTGTGCAACTTGGCAGCAAGTTGCTTGGTGTATTCCGGCTCAATCTCCCGAACAGCGAGGGTGTCAAAATAATCAAAGCAGAAGAATTGTATCCCGCTCTCAGCCTGTTGCAGGAGGTATTGGCAGACTGTTGCCGGATTATCCTGCCCTATGGTCCATGTGGTCAGCCGTTCTCTCTTCATAGAACCGGATGGCGGTCTTTTACCCCGGCCCGTTGTTCCACATTCCAGGCAGCTCGCAACAGCGCCTCTTCATGGAAATGGTTTGCCTGCAACTGCATCCCAATGGGCAGGCCATCGCCGGAAAACCCGCAAGGAACCGAGAGGCCCGGTGTTCCGGCCAGATTCGCAGAAATGGTGAGGATGTCGGATAAGTACAGGGCCAGCTGATCCCCGCTCTTCTGCCCGAGTTTCCAGGCAGGTGTCGGCGTAACAGGTGAGGCCATCACATCGCATTGGCTAAAGACCTTGGCAAAATCATCCTTGATCAGGGTGCGCACCTGGGAGGCCTTCTTATAATAGGCATCATAATAACCCGCAGACAAGGCATAGGTCCCGATGAGGATACGCCGTTTCACCTCATCACCAAAGCCTTGGGAGCGGGTCTGTTTATACATATCAATCAGACTGTCCGCATCAAGATCCCGCTTGCCATAGCGTACCCCGTCAAAACGGGCCAGATTAGAGCTGGCCTCTGCTGGGGCAATCATATAATAGACCGCCACGCAATATTGGGTATGGGGCAGGGAAACCTCCACGATCTCGGCTCCGGCCTCTTTGAGCATTGCAATACCGGAGCGGACCTTTTTTTCCACCTCAGGGTCCAACCCTTCGCCAAAGTATTCCTGCGGGATTCCCACCCGGACACCCTGCATGCCATCCTGGAGGGAGGCTGTATAATCCGGCACATCCATCCTGATTGAGGTGGAATCACGGGGATCATGGCCAGCAACTGCATTCATCATCAAGGCGCAATCCGCTACATCCTTGGTCAGCGGCCCAACCTGATCCAGAGAAGAGGCAAAGGCAATCAATCCGTAGCGAGAAACTCGGCCATAGGTGGGTTTCATGCCCACCACTCCGCAGAGAGACGCTGGCTGGCGAATGGAACCGCCAGTATCCGAGCCCAAGGATCCCAGGCATTCCCCGGCAGCCACCGAGACCGCAGAACCGCCGCTGGAACCGCCTGCCACGTAGCCAGCCTTCCAAGGATTTTCCGGCACTTTGTCCTTGTAGGCGCAATTCTCATTGGTGGAACCCATAGCGAATTCATCCATGCTCACCTTGCCCAAGAGCACAGAGTCAGCGGCCTTCAACTTTTCAACCACTGTGGCATCATACGGCGGGACAAAGCCTTCAAGAATCTTTGAACCGCAGGTGGTGGGCATGGTTGAAGTGCAAAGCACATCCTTGATCGAGAGCGGCAGCCCGCAGAGCATGCCCCCCTGCCCTGCCTGCAATTTTTTATCCGCAGCTTCCGCCGCTGCCAATGCCTGATCCTTATGCAGGCTCAGGTAGGCCTTGACCTTACCCTCGACCTGATCAATACGGTTCAGGATGGATTCGGTTAAGGCAACCGAGGTGATTTCACGCGCAACCAGTTTGTCTTTTGCCTGCTGGAGGGTAAGGTTGTATAAATCCATAGGTGTCTTTAGTATCGTTCTAAGCTCTGCGAATTATTTTTGTGCAAAAGAGTTACGCTCTGAGTGTCACCCTGAGCTGATAGTGAGAGTACTGAGCCCTTTCAGGGTTCTTCGATATGGAAGCCGTTTCTACAATACCAGCACCTTGCTGTCAACACAACCTCTTTGCTGCAAGTTTTTGAGCCTGAAGGTCTCTGATCTCCACTTCATTTTTGAGGAATGAGCACCTGCCTTCTTATCCTGACCAGTACTTTAAGCGTTTACTCCTTTGAAAAGTATATATCACCATAATACGCTTTGGCTTGTCCATGGCTATTATCTGTATCTGTCATGATTGCAATCGCATCAATGAAATGAAACTCGGTTCCAAACAGTCGCTTCAGATCCTCATAAACATTTCTCATGTTATCCAACACCATTTTCTCATTGTTTTC
>CBFDDU010000181.1:0-5876 GCA_965603655.1 uncultured Candidatus Electrothrix sp.
GACGGCCTGCTCAAGGGAACGGTCTTTTTCGGTGGTGAAGAGAGCGCAGGCGCCAGTTTTCTTCGCAAGGACGGCACGGTCTGGAGCACGGATAAGGACGGGATTATCCTCAACCTGCTGGCAGCGGAAATTACCGCCAAAACCGGACGTGATCCGGGTGAGCATTACCAGGACCTGACCGAACAGTTCGGCGCTCCCATCTATGCCCGTATTGATGCCCCGGCAAGCCCGGAACAGAAGGCCGTGCTGCAAAAACTCAAACCTGAAGATGTGCAGGTAACCAGCTTGGCCGGTGAGCCCATAACCGCTGTCCTGACCAATGCACCGGGCAATGACGCCCCCATCGGCGGCCTAAAAATTACGGCTAAAAACGGTTGGTGCGCCCTGCGGCCTTCTGGAACCGAGGATATCTACAAGATCTACGCAGAGAGCTTCATTGATGAGGCCCACCTGACTCGGATTCAGGAAGAGGCTAAGGTGATGGTTGCGGCCCTGCTGTAAGCTGATATCAGAGGAGCTATTATGGCAACGATCATACAAGGTACGAGTAAGAAACCGGTTTCCGCGCAGCGATTAGCGGATTTTTTTACCCGTCACATAAAGTACGACGGTTTTCTGTACATCGGTTATCCGATTATCGGTACAGCTGAAGGGCCTTATCCAATTGATGCAATCTTTATCTCAAAAAACAAAGGGCTTGTTGTTTTCAGCCTTGTGGAAGGACGAGATATGGATGGTATTCAAGATGCCCAAGATGATAGTTATAATAAGCTGGAGTCAAAACTCAGAGCATATAAAAAATTGATGAAGGGCCGCTCGTTGCAAGTGTTGATTAATCCGGTCACCTTTGCTCCGGCGCGTAAAGATGCCCCAACTCTATCTCAGGAAGAGTATCCTGTATGTAACGAATCAAATCTGGAAGAATGGCTTGATACTTGTAAATGGGATGATCCAAGTTGTTTTGAAGACTTGGTGGCTGTTATTCAGGCTATTTCCACCATTCGTAAGGGTCGAAAAAAAAGAAATGTTCAGAAACCCGATTCGCGCGGATCTAAGTTGAAAGCGTTGGAAGATTCCATAGCAAACCTTGATAACCTTCAGGGGCGTGCCGTGATAGAAACGGTTGAAGGAGTCCAGCGCATTCGCGGCTTAGCCGGTTCAGGCAAGACTATTGTACTGGCTCTGAAAGCTGCATATCTGCACGCCCATCACCCTGATTGGAACATAGCGATAACTTTCAATAGCCGTTCGCTCAAGGCTCAATTTCGACAACTTATCAACACATTCGTTATTGAACAAACGAATGAAGAACCGGACTGGGATAACATTCAAATTATTCATGCCTGGGGAGCTCCAGGAGGCGGTGATCGAAATGGACTCTACTATAGCTTCTGTCAATCTCATGGCTTGGAATATTATGATTTTGGTTCAGCCAAACGCAAGTTTGGAAATAAGAAGGAGTTCGAGGGAGTCTGTCAGGAGGCACTTGACAAATGTGCCAATCCATCGGGCAACTATGATGCTATTCTTATAGACGAGGCTCAGGATTTTCCTCCAGCATTTTTACAGATATGCTTCGAGATGTTGAAGCAGAAGAAACGGTTGGTATATGCCTACGATGAGCTACAAAACCTAAATTCTCAATCACTTCCCTCTCCAGAAGAAATCTTCGGCAAAAAGCCTGATGGATCGCCAAAAGTTCATTTTGCGCCAAACCAACCGGGTAAACCTCAGCAAGATGTTATTCTTGAAAAATGCTATCGAAATTCTCGCCCAATTCTTGTCACCGCACATGCACTGGGATTTGGGATTTATAGAACACCAGATGCCGATACCGGTACAGGGTTAATACAGATTTTTGATCATAATGAACTTTGGAAGGAAGTTGGTTATGCTGTGAGCAAAGGGGAGCTAACAGGAGGTTCTAAGGTAACTCTTGCACGAAAGGAAGAAAGTAGCCCTGTCTTTTTGGAAAAGCATTCCCCCCCTGAAGATCTTGTCGAATTTCAGTGTTTTAATTCTAAAGAAGAACAGGCTCAATGGGTTGCAAATGCTATCAAATTCAATCTTGATGAAGATGAATTGCGCCCTGATGATATCGTAGTCATCAATCCTGATCCTTTATCCACAAGAAATGAAGTTGGCCTTGTCAGGTTACAACTCTTCGAACATGGTATTAACTCTCATATTGCCGGTATTGATACTTCTCCAGATGTTTTTTTCGACAATAATTCTATTACCGTTACCGGCATATATCGAGCAAAAGGGAATGAGGCTGGCATGGTTTATATCATTAATGCTCAAGACTGTTATTCCTCTTTTGGAAATCTGGCCATTGTGCGGAATCGCTTGTTTACTGCTATCACACGGAGCAAGGCCTGGGTTCGCATCCTTGGTGTAGGGGAAGGAATGCAGGCTTTGATGAGGGAATTTGAACAAGTTAAAGAAAACAACTTCAGGCTTAATTTTCGTTATCCAACCGACGAAGAGAAAAAACAACTCAAGATCGTCAATCGCGACATGAGCGAATATGAACGCCGTAGAGTGAGAAAAAAGAAAAATGATTTTGCTCAGCTCCTTGAGGATCTTGAAGCAGGTCGTGTTTATCCTGAAGATTTAGGAACAGATAAACTGAAACGTCTTAAAACCTTATTGGGGAATATGGAGACCGACTGATGTCGCCATCCCCTGAGCAGATTCGGAAACAGATGGAAAGAACCACAGCTGACTTGGTGGGACTGAGTCTTTGTGATCGACAAAATTTTCCATCAATGCGGAATATTGGACAAGGTTGCTATGAGATCGGAATCAGTGATAAGGGCAATATCAGCTATGCTTTGAAAAACCTTTCTTACCGTGATATTTACACAGAGTTAAATCGGATGCAATCCTACAACATGCGGATGCTTGACGGAGCACTGATTCACATGATGTACCGTTTTCGAAATAACCAAATTGAAGCACACCGGCTGGCATTTTTCCCTTCACCGTTCTTAGAAGAATTTCAAAACAACCCTGATATTTATCTGGATGATGAGGTTTACGCTGAGGTCGTCATGAAAAACATCGTTCCGTTTCCTCTCCGTTTTGATTTTGACTGTAGGGAAGAAGTTGTTGTAGAAGGAGATCATCCAAAATCACATCTCACTTTGGGTCAATACCAGAACTGTAGAATTCCCGTGAGTGCTCCCCTGACACCGTACCATTTCATTCGATTCATTCTGCGGAATTTTTATAACACGGCTTATCGGAAGTATTGCAACAAGCTGTCGACTTTCAACGATCATTTTGAAATATCAATAAGTAAAACCGAAAGGGAGTTACTTTATATCCAACTTCCTGTATAGCTATCATAAACAACATGGACACCTTTCTCCTTGATGAACAGCTCCGCAACTTTTTGCGGGAAGACCTCGAACACGGTGACATCACCACTGATGCCATCTTTTCTGATCAAGAAACCGCCACGGTCCTCATCCGGGCCCGAGAGCCTCTGGTCGCTGCCGGGATGGAGCAGATCGCTGCCAGGGTTTTCCGTCTGCTTAATGAACGCGTCGTTTTTTCTCAGGCAGTATCGGACGGACAGCAGGTAACCTCCGGTGAGGTCCTGATGATGGTCAGCGGCTCGGTACGCACCCTACTCCGAGGAGAACGGGTGGCCTTAAATCTCGTTCAGCGACTCTGCGGTATCGCCACCCTGACCCGCCAATACGTGGATGCTGTCCAGGGACTCGGGGTCAGCATTGTTGATACCCGCAAGACCACACCGGGCCTGCGGATGCTGGAGAAGTATGCTGTGCGGGTAGGTGGCGGCAGAAATCACCGCTACAGCCTCAGCGACGGGGTCCTGATCAAGGATAACCATATTGCCGCCTGCGGTTCCATTCGCCGAGCAGTAGAAAAGGCACGGGCAGCAGTGCCGCATACCATCGCCATTGAGGTGGAAACCGATACCCTGGAACAGGTGCAGGAGTGCCTGAAATGCGGGGTCCAGATCATCATGTTGGATAATATGGATTGCAATACCATGCGGCAGGCCGTAGCCATGATCAATGGCAAAGCCTTGATTGAGGCCTCTGGCGGGGTGAATCTGGACACGGTGCGGGGGATCGCTGAAACCGGGGTGGATATTATCTCGGTCGGGGCACTGACCCACTCTGCTCGGTCCTGCGATATCGGGCTGGATTGGCAATGAGCCTTCAAGATAAAACAAAGCGCTGCGAAACGGGATGAATAAAAAAGACTGGCAGGCCGTTGAACAGGCCCGAGAACTGTTCAGCCTGGGAGACCAGGCAACAGCGGATGAAATAAAGCAGGCCTATCGTCGGATGTGCAAGAAATATCATCCAGACAGGGCCGAAGAGGCGGATAAAAAAAAGTACGCCGAAATTATGTGCCGCCTGACCGACTCCTACGAATTGCTCATGCGCTATATCAAACAGTACCGTTTCCCTCTGAAGCCGGATAAAGAGACGCTCTATGATCCTGAAGACTGGTGGATGAATCGCTTTGGTGATGATCCACTTTGGGGGAGAAAAAAACGTTAACCAGACAGAACATACGATAGAAGAAAACAGCCTTTACAAGGTCTTTTTTTGATAAATCCGAGCCCTCTCGTTGATGACCTTCATTTCCTTCTCCAGGCCGGAAAACTTAAGACTCTCCTTGCTGCCAAGACAGAAAAAACCGTCAAAGACCAGACTGTCCCGAAAAATATTCAGCACCCGCCGCTGTAAAATCTTATTGAAATAGATAAGAACGTTACGACAGAGGATCAGATGCATCTCGCCGAAGACATTATCTGTCACCAAATTATGATTGGCAAAGGTGATATTTTTTTTCACCTCTTCCTTAACAACGCAGCGCTTCTCTGATAGAGTAAAATAATCCGTTAATACTGCTCTCCCTCCGGCCTGCTGATAATTTGCATCAAACCTATCCATGCGCTCCAGAGAATAAATGCCTTTTTTCGACTGCTCCAAAGCAATATCGTTAAAATCTGTTCCATAAATAACAGCACGATCATACAAGCCCTCCTCCATAAGGAGAATAGCTATGGAATAAGCCTCCTTTCCTGTGGCGCAGCCCGCAACCCAGACCTTGATATAGGGATAGGTCTTTAACATCGGCACCACCTGCTTCCTGATATTTCGGTAGACAAAAGGATCACGGAACATATCTGTGACGGTGACGGAGAACTCCCTGATAATTTTTTCCAGGAAAGAGGTGTCTCTCAGGAGTTCCGGCAGTATTCCTGAAAGGTAACGACAGTCATTGCTTCGGCATAAGCTGCGAACCCGACGCTCGATAGAGGCCCGGGCATAGTTACGAAAATCATAACCGTATCGCTGCAAGACAGCGTCCAGCAAAAGGTTGATCTCTATCTGTTCAATGTCTGATTCATCCATAAGCCACTGCTGATTAGGAGTACAGCCAGAGCCGCAGCAGAGCAAGGAGCCGTTCTGTATCCACCGGCTTGGCAAGATAGTCATTAGCTCCGACAGCAAGACAACGGCGGCGATCATCCTGCATGGCTTTAGCGGTCAAGGCGATAAGAGGAAGGTCCTCATATTGCGGCTGCTCTCTGATTTTTTTTATGGTCTCATAGCCATCCATAACCGGCATCATGATATCCATCAGCACCAGATCAAAAGCCTCCTGCGCAAGGAGCTCCAGAGCTCTGATACCGTCCTCCGCCTTGACCGTTATCATACCTCTATCACGTAAGACCTTAGCCAAGGCAAAAACATTTCTCATGTCGTCATCAACAAGAAGGATGCGTTTTTCCTGAAAGATAGCATCGTCCTCATGCAGATTCCTGATCATACGTTGTTTCGTTTTCGGGAGCTTGCTGATCATACGATGGAGGAAAAGAG
>CBFDDU010000182.1:0-5824 GCA_965603655.1 uncultured Candidatus Electrothrix sp.
TCCTCTGTCCACGGATTTGCAAATCACCGCAGACCCGGAGACCAATTCCCTGATTATCACAGCACCGAAAGAAGAGTACTTGATTCTTGAAGAGATCATCAAAAAGCTTGATATCCCGAGGCGAATGGTCTACCTGGAAGCCCTGATTATGGAGGTGTCCATTGACAAGGAATTTCAACTCGGCGTTGAATGGGGGGGCTTAGGCAGCTTTCATGACGAAACCGGCACCCTGGGCAGCGGTTTTACCGATAACAACTTCGGTCTGCTGAAAGGAATCGATTCCGGTGTCGGCGGGATGGCGAAAGGTGCTACCCTCGGCCTCTTAAAAAAGGGTGTGGAAATAGGTGGTGTTTATTTCCCGGACATCGGAGCAGTGGTAAACGCCTTTAAAACCGATTCAGATATTAATATTATTGCAACGCCGCAGGTATTAACCACGGATAATAAAGAAGCCACTATCACGGTCGGGCAAAATGTCCCTTATATTACCAGCAAAAACACCTCGGAAACCGGAAGCACGCAGGACTACACCAACTACGAATATAAAGATGTTGGAACGACGCTGAAAATCACCCCGCAGATTAATCAGGCCAACCTGCTCCGCCTGGAAATCGGCGTTGAGGTCACCCGATTAAAAAGCGAGGCGGGCGTGGTCACTCCGACCACCTTTAAACGGTCTGCCGACACCACGGTTGTGGTGCATAACGAGGAAATCGTGGTTATCGGCGGCATGATCGGTCAGGATATCACTTCGGGCGATTATAAGGTGCCCCTGCTCGGTGATATCCCTCTGCTGGGTTGGTTGTTTAAAACCCATGAAGACCGAAATAATAAAACCAATATGTTCATTTTTATCATGCCCCGTATTGTGGAAAGCTCCCCAGAGCTTGCTGATATCTACCAGGGGAAGCGTGATGTTATGGAAAATGTGCTGGAAGGAGCTGGCGATGTGCCTGAACAGATCCTTCAGGTAACGCCAAATCAGGAACATGTTTTCGCCTTTATTGACCTGGGCTTTGCCAAACTCCAGCAGAAAGATTATGCAGAGGCAAAGGGATATTTTCGTCAGGCCTTAAAAATTCAGCCGGAGAACCCCTATGCTTTGATCAATATGGGTATTATCCATGAGCATGAAAAACAATTCAACAAGGCTGCGGAAATCTATCAGCAGGTGCTTGATCTTGCTGACAGTCGTCAGGACTCAGCTGAGGCGGACCACACGCCTGAGGATCAGGCTCTGCTCAATACAGCCCGTGAAAACCTGAGAAAAATTCAGCGGAATGCGTCAAAAGAATAGGCAATCCCTATGAAGCCTCTTGAACACATACTTGTCGACTCCTTTGGCTTGACCGAGGAGGATGTCCAGGAAGCCGTTGCTCTCCAGGCAGAGAAAGGAAAATCTGTCGGGGATATCCTCCTGCAACAGAATAAGATTTCTGAAATGGAGCTCTTGCAGGCAATCGGGCAACAATCCGGTCTGGATATTCGCTCTGAGCTTCCGCTGTTTCCAGACCCCTTTTTCACGAATAAGGTTGCTATAGGATTTTTGAAAAAATTCAAGATGATGCCTGTTGCAACTCCTGAAGAAGCCTTTATAGCTCTCGGTGATCCTTCATATTTTCAGCAACTGGACGATCTACAGAGGATTCTCCACTGGGAAGGCATCAGCACCGTTCTTGTACCGGAAGAAAAAATCCTTGCTGCTGTCAATGCGGCCTATGACCGAACCAGCCAAGGCGCAGCGGATCAGGTTCTCCAGGATATTGATGAGGACGACCCAGAAGCACTTCTTTCAGAAATTGAAGAAACAGCAGACCTGCTGGACGACACCAGTGACGCGCCGATCATTAAACTGGTCAACCTGATCCTGTCCCAGGCCGTCCGCGACGGTGCCAGTGATATCCACGTTGAACCGTATAAAGATCGAGTCAAAATCCGCAAACGTGTTGACGGTATCCTGTATGACATGCTGGCCCCGCAAAAGCATGTGCAGGCCAAATTGATCTCCCGAATCAAGATCATGGCAAAAATGGATATTGCAGAGAAGCGCCTGCCCCAGGATGGGCGTATTGAAATCCGCATTGCGGATAAAAATATTGATCTGCGTGTGTCCTCCCTGCCCACGGCCTTTGGTGAGCGAGTGGTTATGCGTCTGCTGGATAAATCCAATGTCCTGCTTTCCCTAGAGCAGCTTGGCATGTCACCGCGTGATCTGAAGCTTCTGATGCAGCTCATCAAGGCACCGCACGGTATTGTCCTGGTAACAGGCCCCACCGGAAGCGGTAAAACAACCAGTCTCTATTCCGCGTTATCCGTGCTCAACCAGCCTGATGTTAACATCATTACGGTGGAAGATCCCATTGAGTACCAGATTAACGGAATCAGCCAAGTCCAGGTTAATGCAAAGATTGATCTGACCTTTGCCAACGGCCTGCGTACTATTGTCCGCCAGGATCCTGATATCATCCTGGTCGGTGAGATCAGGGATATTGAAACCGCAGAGATGGCTATTCAGGCGGCCCTGACTGGCCATCTTGTTTTCTCAACCCTGCATACCAATGATGCAGCAAGTGCCGTTACCCGCCTGATCGATATGGGCGTTGAACCCTTTCTGGTTTCTTCCTCGGTGAATGCTATTATGGCTCAGCGGCTGGTTCGTAAAATCTGCTCACATTGCCGGGAAGCCTACACACCAGCTCCAGAGTATCTGGAACAACTGGCTCTGCCTCCAGAATTTCATGATGCTGATCTTTATCTCGGTCGGGGTTGTGAGGAATGCCTGCACACTGGATATCAAGGGCGGATCGGCATTTACGAGCTCATGGTGCTCTCCGAACAGATTAAAAGTACTATCCTCACCACTTCAGATGCTGGCCAGATCAAACGCGAGGCAATTGCCGATCCTGAGAATCCTATGCTGACTCTGCGTCTGGACGGCCTGCAAAAGGTACTGAACGGTGTCACCACCTTGGAAGAAGTCTTCCGAGTGACCTGATAACTGTCTCCTTGACGTTTATTTAATTCCCACTCCTCAAATTTTGGAAGACATCATGACTCGACAAGATATTTGGGATTTTTGGGCAAAATATTATGATCGCCTTTGGCTGCAAAGGGTTTCACTTCAACCCACCCGGGCCTTGGTCTGTGAAAAAAACATGGGTCTTCAAGGAGAAGCCAAAACAGCCGATGAAATATCCCCATTGAAAATCCTCGACATGGGCTGCGGTACCGGCCAATTATATGGCGATCTGGTCAAGGCCTTAGGGAGGGAGCAATTTGACTACCTTGGTATTGATCCCTCTGGGGCCATGCTGGAACAGGCTGTAGAAAAATTTCCCCAAGCAGCCTTTTTCCAAAGTGCTGTTCAGGAGCTCATACCTGATCAGGCCTCCTTTGATGTCATTGTGTGCAGCCACTCTTTCCCGTATTTTTCTGACGGGGAAGCTGCACTACAAAAAATGGCGAGCATGCTCAAACCGGGGGGAGTGCTGCTCCTCTCTCAGGCCTGTACAAACAATATGTACGATGCCCTTCTCCTCAAGCTGACCGGGTTGACGACATCAAAGGGTGTTTTTCGTTCCTTGCAACAAATGACAGCGCTAGGTGATACCCTCTTCCGGGAGCTGAAGACCTTTCGAATTTCAGAAAAGTTTTTTGTTCCTTCGCTATGGCTTTTTCAGTGGATCAAGTAACATGAAAATTTGGGTAGATGCGGATGCATGTCCAGGAGTTATTAAAGATATTTTGTATAAAGCAGCGGAACGGCTACGGCTACAATTGATTTTGGTAGCTAATACCCGTTTTCAGATACCTCAATCCTCCTTCATTCGTTTCATCCATGTTTGCCAAGGCCCAGATAAAGCTGACAATGAAATAGCCAACAAAGTTGCGCCTGAAGATCTTGTCATTACAGCTGATATCCCTTTAGCTGCTCGAGTCGTGGAAAAAAGAGGCCTTGCACTCAATCCAAGGGGTGAAGTGTATACAGAAGAAAATATACAAGAAAGGTTAAGTACGAGAGATTTTTTAGAGAGTTTACGATCAAGTGGAGTAGAAACCGGTGGTCCGTCTGCTTTAAATGCACGTGATAAACAAACCTTTGCAAATAGTTTAGACCAAATATTAACAAAATATAAAAACAAGGCGTAACCCGTCGGTTCACCACGCTGTGTTTCGCTGAACTCATACAGTCCAGTCCTGAAAAACCTCATCAGCAAGGACCTCGGCCTGCAGCATTTTTTGTTCTCCACCCTCCTGAAAAAGCACCTCACCGGCCAAAAATTCCCCTTGCACCTTTCTGCCGTACCGGACAACCAAGCCTGTAACTGAAGCAAGGATTGCCTCTCGCTCCTCAGGGCTGGTGATCAGGGTACTACCCCGGCGGACCAAGGCGGTCGGGCCGGGACGCTCCGGCATATAGAGCAGCCAATCGTCCTGTTCACAAAATTCGGCAAGGCGATCATTCTCCTGCTCATTCCTGCCCAGAACCAGCCAATGCCCGCCAGGCAGGCGAAACTGGCGTCCCAGTAAAAGGAGTTGGATATCAGCCGTGGTGATATCCTCCTTGCCGATCAGATAGAGCCCTTCATAAAAGCGGCGGATTCGGGTGGCAAGATTGGGATCGGTGAGCACGCAACCACCGGCAGGGGCTGGGAAATCCGTAATGCCCAGTTCATGGGCCAGAGCAATCTGCGGTTTGCGTCCGCGTCCTGAGAACCCATAGAGGCGTTCACGGTCCACCAACCCTTCCTGCTCTGCTCGGCTGGGGTTCATCAACTGGGCAGATAAGGGGCGAAGGAGGATATCCCGGCAATCGGCATCCCGCTCAATGAGGTTAAGGGTGTCGCGCCGTTGCGACATGGGCCGCTGACCGATAACCTCCCCGGTAATGAGAAAAGAGGCTCCGTATTCCTCCATTAATTCTTTGGCCTTTTGGAGCATCATGATTTTGCAGTCGATACAGGGATTAAAGTTTTTACCAAACCCGTGCGAGGGGTTGCGCAAGAGCTCAATATAGCCCGCAGTCAAATCGACCAGTTCCACCTCCAGACCGTATTTTTCCGCCACCTCCTGCTGATACTCCTTTTCTCGCGCAAGCAGGTCATGATCAAAAAATGGGGTGACAAATTTTAAGGCCCGGACCCGGATTCCCTGCTCGGCAATGACCCGACAGGCAAGGATGGAATCCAGACCGCCGGAAAAAAGGCCAATGGCTGTAATTTCTTGCATGGATACTGTATGGTGTTTCGGTTCAAGGGATTCAGTAAGAAATATTTTTCCCTTACGCTGGGGTCGTAGGGGCGAACCTATGTGTTCGCCCTGTTATGCCGGGCAGACACGCAGGTCTGCCCCTACATTTTCGCACTGAAACGGAGTTTTATTCTCCTGAAATTCCCTATGGTTTTGATTAGTTTTGATTATATTTTCGAGTTGGTTGTTCGCCCTTCCATCAGCTCTCCGGCATAGAGGAGGGTCTGCTCGCTGGGATTATCCCCGCCCAGCATCCGGGCCAGCTCCCCGACTCGTTCGTCATGGGCAAGGGCGCGGATGGTGGTAAAGGTCCGATTGGCATCCACCTGCTTTTCCACCAGAAAATGAGCATCTGCATAGGCGGCAATCTGGGGCAGATGGGTGATACAGAAGACCTGGTGATGGCCAGCCAGCTCATCAATCTTGCGGGCCACGGCCTCGGCAGCCTCACCGCCGATGCCTGCATCAATCTCATCAAAGATCACTGTGTCCACCCTGTCCCGCCGGGCGAGCAGGCATTTCATGGCCAGCATGAGCCGGGAAAGCTCGCCGCCAGACACAACCTCACTCAGAG
>CBFDDU010000183.1:0-5782 GCA_965603655.1 uncultured Candidatus Electrothrix sp.
GGGCCAATGCTGTATTCGTCCGGGTATTCATCTCAGGTCTCCTTGTCTACAAAACATCGGATTATATATACCCCGGCGGTCAGCAGCGGCGGGGCGGTTCCTTATTCCTTCACTCGGTATGATAGCTGCGGCTGGCAATCTCCTGGAGGTTCTCCATGGCTGTTTCCATATCCATAGAGGCCAGATCGCCGCCAGTACGCATCTGCGCGACCGTGGCTATGCTCTCGTTCATAATGGTCATGGATTCCTCATTATCCGTGAGCAGACTGTTCACCTGTTTCAGCTGCTGTTCCATCAGAGCCAGCCGTTTTTGCAGGGTTGCATATTCCCGTTCATCCGCCGGATCCGGGGCCGCAACCTGCTCAAGTTCGGCAAGACGTTTCGCTATGTAATCTGAATCAATCGTGCTCACGCTCTGCAGCAGGACAACAACCTGTCGCAGGGTATCCAGTCCGCCCAGATAGACCTGTTCGGCAGCGCCGAGAAAACGGGCATAGGTCAGCTCACCGCGTTTGAGCTTCTGATCCAGCATTGTCCGGAATTTATCGTATTTTTCTTTAATAAAGACGGCCTGCTGCTGAGCCTGTTTGCCGTACTGTTCCGCACCTTTGATATGGGTGCATTGTTCCAGATCAGTGCTGAGTGTCAGGAGGAGTCCGGCCCGTTCTTTGGCAAAGCGGGCAGAAAGTCGGTCAAGATATTGCCGGGCAATGATATCGCGCCGGAAAAACATATTCACAACAGCCGTGCCCGCACCGAGACAAAGCAGTCCGGCCATTCCGGCCCCCAGCAGGGACATGTCAAAAAGATACCAGCCCAGACCGGAAAGCAGGCCGAGAGAAGAGGAATAGAGAGAAACCGGATGAAACAGGCTCTCCGCCTGTACGGCTTTTTTTACCGCCCGCCCGGAAAAATCCTCCAGGGTCGGAAGCCGTTCGGTTTCATTATTGTTTTGATGATCAGAAAACGGCATAGTGTTCAGAACTCCTCACGAACAAGAACAATTTCCACCCGCAGCAGCCGGTGTTCATAAGCCCGCTTTGACTCTCCGAGCAACTGTTGCAGAGGACGGTCGGCACCGTATCCGACTGCCCGGATGCGGTTCGAATCGATGCGGAATTTTTTCTGCAACAAAGCGGCAACGCTGACGGCCCGCTGCTGCGATAAGGCTTTATTCTGCCCGGGATCTCCGCGCAAACCGGTGTGCCCTTTCACCAACACTCTGAAATGCGGATAATGTTTCAGGCGGGAGATAACCTTTTCCAGCACCTCTTCAGCAAACAGATCAAGGTTTGCGGAACCGTGCTGAAAGATAATCGGCTGAATTTTCAGGGTTCCCACCTCTCGCATTCTCTCCCAGGCCCCGGTATCCAGCGGCGGGAAAGGGGCGGTCAAGGAATCCGTGCCTTGGGCTGAGGCCCCTGCACCCGGTTTAGTGAAGCCGCCGCCTATCCCCTTTGTATACAGGTCCTGGAGAAAGGAACTTTTTACCAGCCGGTAGGGGTTCTGATCCGGTACTGGTGAAGAGGTGAAATCACCGACATTCACCAGGGTCGCTGCTGCGGATTCTATCGTGTCACTGATTTTTTCCTGCGCTTGTCCGCCGGATTGGGGCGTACCTTGGGTAATACCGAACCATTGTTCACAATTATCCAGGAGAGAGGCCCAGCGCACGCCTTGCAGCATGGCCTGCGCAGCCTTTGCAGGAAGTCCTGTTTCCTCCTTCACATCCTTTTCCAGGAGATCCGGGTTGTCCCTGTATTTTTTCAGCACCCTGAAATAGGAACTGAGCAGAACCTCCACAGCTTCCGGTTGATCCTGCATGAAATCCCGACTGACCAGCAGGATATCAACTATAAGTTGCGCTGTATCCTCTGTTCCCAGGAGCTTGACTATATCTTTTTCCGCAAGTGCCCTGGAGACATCAGGTTCCCAGAGCACGGCAATATCAACCTTGCCTGCCAGCAACGCCTTTAAGGCACCTTCGGAACCCTCGGTCTCGATCCTCTTGTTCTTTTGCGTCGGCAGCAGTTCCGGCACATTAAAATGATCAGCTGTCGCCTTGAGCAGGAAATGACTGGGACTGTTCGGGGTAAAGGCGATTTTTAGACCGTCTTTCCCTTTCAGGCTGTCAAGGCTTTCCGCCTTTTTCTTGCGGGCAACAATGGCGTCACCGCCCTTGGACTCGTCAAGCACCGCTATGATGGAACCGGGAAAATTGAACTCAGCACCGTTGAGGAGGTAGGAATCCACTGTGGCCACCGCAATATCTATTTCTCCCTTGTGCAGCTGCTCCATGCGTGCCCGGTAATCGGCCTTATCATCTGTCCAGACAAGATTCCAGCCACCACGGCGCATCAGGGTTTTCATCTCATTGGAGCGTAGAGGAAAATACCCTATCCAGTTATCCAGGGCGAGCCTGACCTTGCCTTTGATCTTGACGGCATCGCTGGTATTCACTTGTTGCTCATCTATAAAACCCGGCAGAAGCAGTTTTATACCGACCAATACACCGGCACCGAGCACCAGCAGGAGGAGCGCGCCTGTTATCTTTTTACTCATATTTTTTCTTCGCTCAGTTCCTGATATGTTGTTCAGAACTCCGTTATATCATCAAAGGACTCAGATTCAGCCAGCACATCCTGCAAGCCCTGACGAAGAGCCTCTGGATTATCCGCAGCCTTATAGATTGTCCGTCCTGGCTGGTTCAGTGAATGGGTGTCGGCAATGCAGAAGCCGATGGTACTGATGATGATTGGGGAACGGGCCAGTACCGCATTAATCGTTCCGGTCAGTTTTTCCGGTTGATTGGCGACCCCATCAGTGACGATCACCATATGATATTCACCGTAGCCCAGTTGTTTGCCAGCCTGGGCCGTAAGAATCTCATAGGCTGTCTGGACAGCCTGGGTCAACGGCGTCCCGGAATTCGGCACGACCGCCTGTACCTGCTGAATAAATTTCTGTCGGTCGCCCTGACCGAGTTGCAGGCGAACAGAAAAGCCCTGCTGATCAAAAACGATAAGCCCCAGGTTCGCATCAGCAGGGACCGACTGGGCCCAGTCCGCCACCGCTTCTTTGGCCACTGTGCTTTTTGTGTTGTTACCGGAGCAGCGTTGTTCGCCCATGCTGCCTGAACCGTCAAAAATCATCACATAATTCTTCCGGCTCCATTGATCGGCAGGCAGGATATTCGCCTCCTTTTTCGCTGACGGCGGCCAGGTAGATGCACCCGTTGTCTTTTCAAAAGGATCAGGCATCTTCTGTTGTTGGGCAACGTTTTTTTGCTGTTGCGGGGCAGAGGCGTTCTGCTGATCAGCATCCTCGCCGCATCCGCTGAGAACTACGCTCAGAATGAGGAGGGCGGCAGCATATGTGCATAAGAGTTTTTTCATGATTCTTTCTCCTTAATCCAAGGGAATGAAGGCGTTTTCTTCAGCCTCGATCTGGATGATGCGGAAGACCACCCGCATATTGCTCAGCCATTCCTCTTTGGCTTTGGGAGCACAGGGCAGCTGGCCGCACATGCCGGTGTTGGGCTGCATGATACCGTGCCCCATGACGGTGAACTGACTGGGATCGAGGTTGACGTTTTTCCCGGCACTGTACGCCATAATGGAATCTCGCACCGCAATGGCTCGGGTCAGACTGAGATTTTTCGCGGCCTGTTTTGTCCGGGTCAACACGATATCCGATGCCTTTTCTTTGATCTTGCGCAGATAACCCATGGGGTCAGAATGTCCTTCCACGATGATAACCGCACCGCCGTAGGTGGAGGCCAGATCAACAACCTTGGTAAAGGCATCACTGTACTGATCCGCTGAAAAGCTGTTCTGGTTGGGTTTGAAAAAAACCTCAAAGGAAAAGAGTTCCCCTTCATCCAGGGTACCGAGGTTCTGTTTTTTTGCCACCACCTGGGCGACCGCTTTGGTGTTGAATTTGGGTGCTTCAACGTCATCAACCCCGGTTAAACCTGTGCGGAGTGCGTTGTAGTCCCAGTCCGCCGGTTGAAGAGAGATCTTCCGGCTTAGCAGGCCACCGGTGATAAAGGATGTCTGCACTTCATCACTGAGGCGGTGCAGATTTCGCGGCCAGTTTGTATCTGTAAAGAATTTCACATTGCCCTGGAAACCAACATATTCACAGTCCCCGTAGAGGGCCTCGGCATCTGCGGTTGCGGCGGCACTGTCCAGCAGGATCTCAGCAGCAGCTGTAACGGTCTTTTTATAATCGGCAAGTCGGGCCTGTTTGTTTTTAAAGAGTGCTTTCACGTCCTGCTCAGCCAGGAGAAGGCCATGTACGAAATTCTGGACATCTTTTTTATGGGCCGCAAAATAATCACTGCGCACCGCATACACGTCCGCGATAATACGGTTGGCGCTCTTGGTGGAGAGCATGATCTTTGCCCCCTTTATCGAGCCTTCCGAACCGGTGCCCACGGAACCGTTGGAGGTCAGCATCAGGCCGTCTGGAATAATCACCATGGCCGCATCAACATCCTTGGCGTTCAGGGCTTCGGCAGGGGTGCTGTCTGTGCCGGTCAGGTCCTTTACCCATTTGATGGTGACATCTGACATCTTCAGACCGGCATCGCGGAGCAGTTTGGCCAGATAGTCAACATGGGGGCCGTAGGCCTGGAGGGCAATGGTTTTCCCTTTTAGATCCTTAGCTGATTTGATGCCCGATTTCGCCACCAGACAGTCACCGCCGTTGCTCCAGGTCATCTGGTAGATAATGATCGGTTTTGTGCGCGGGTCACTGTTCAGCAGTTCAGCCGCCATATTGACCATGCCCATAGTGCCGCGCAGGTACGGGGTTTCGCCCTGCATATAGGCCTCAACCTGCTGTTTGAAATCATCTATGCGGGTGAGTTTGAGCTTCAGATTCTGCTTGGCGAAAATTGAACCTGCGGCAGTGTTCTTGCTGTTGCCGTTGGCAAGGATGGTGGCAATGTCTCCCCCCCAGGTAATCAGAGGCACCTGCACGGCTCCTTCGCTTTTGACATCCTGAACCTTCGCCTTGACCGCCTCGGCAAGAGGTGGGGCTTTGACGTATTGCACGGCAAAGGAAGTTCCTGACAAGCCGATAAAGGCTACTGTCATTAGAGTCATCATAAGGAGTTGCCGCACATTTTTTGTCAACATTCTTTGCTCTCCGTTTGTTCTGGAAAATGTTCTGGGAAATATTCAGGGAAAGTCATAAAAAGCAGGATTGAGCCCTGGTGTTCAGGCGGATGATACGGTAAAGGCGATTCGGTTCCGCGCAGTACGCTGTAAAGATACTGTATGTCTGTTACGAATGCAACTCTTGCAGAAGCGTGTAATCCTGCGTTCGGTTGAATTCTTCCAGATGCTCTAACCGTTTTTCATCCCCTTCCCGGATAAAAGAGCCCCCTTGCTCAGCAAGTCCTTCATCGGACAGTCCGAGAAAGACTGAGATATTCTTTCCTTCTCCATAGCCTGCCGCCTGCGTGAGATCCAGCAGCGATGGGGGCGTATATTCTCCCTGCAAAAAAGCCTTACCCAGGAGGGTACCACGGGCCGCATAGGTCGGATTGAGATGCATATTAATGGCAAGGTTATATTTCGAGCTGATTGCATCAAGATAATCAATGGCCTGCCGAATATCTTTAATTGCCTCGCTGTTGCTCATTCCGGGGACAGGTTTTAGCATAAAATAGCATTTCAGCCGATAACCGTACGGGGATATCTTCTGCGCCAGCTGTTCAAAGGCATGCAGGGAAAGGCCCTTATCAAAAACATCATTGCGTATATGTTCGTCA
>CBFDDU010000184.1:0-5771 GCA_965603655.1 uncultured Candidatus Electrothrix sp.
ATGATATGCTCCGGTTATTCAAAAAAAAGGAAATCTGCTGGCATTGTTCGCTTCGCCATAAAAAAACACCCCCGGAGGGGGTGTTTTTTTATCTATGTATCTTAGGCCATACTGCGGATCATTGTGTCGTACTGTTTCATCTGTTCTTCCATAAAGCCCAGCTTTCCGTGAAATTGAATAGCATCCTGCGGGCAGACACAAAAACAGTAGAGGCAGTGAATACAGTGTTGCAGATCCTGCTCAGACAAGGCCTGAGGTAAGGGCAGATCGACTGGGCAGTAATCACGACATTTGCCGCATTGGTTGCATTTTTCCTCTGCAAGTGTCAACCCCTCCCATTCCATTTCTGTTTCCAAAAAAACATCCTGTCGCAGATCGGTGAGAAACAGGAGCTTGGCAAACAACTCGGTATTACAGAGATAATTAAAAAACGCCGTATTCCGGACAGCAAGAAAGTATTTCTGTCGTTTGGGATGATGGATAAAGGTGGCTATCGGCCCGGCCTTGGGTGGAGCAAAGGGGCGCTCGTATGGGATGAGGGGAAAATCTTGTGCTGCTGCAAACAGCTCCTGCTTGATAATGCCTCGTTGGCGGGCAATCCGCAAGGGTGTTATCTTATCAGGGTCACAGGAGGCAAATCGAGCCGCCAAAAGATCAATAAAATAGGGATCTGTGCCGATAAAAACGGTATCAGTTTTGACCGGGGTGCCCTTGGTCGGCCCCAGCCCTTCCATTGCAAAGAGCGCATCCACAATATGGAGATGAGGTCGACAATTTTCCGTTATATTGACAATATTCGCAGCAAGGGAGAGATGGGTCTTTTTCTTGTTTTCCTGCCCTACTAAACAGCCGATCAGATTTTTCAGACAAACAGTCATGCCTGCTTCAAAATGGGTTTTGAGCTTGGGCATATTGATCAACAGATCAGCCTCTGTGCATTCTCTGGCAATGCCCGCCTGCACCCCGTCTTCAAAGGGGATAAGAAAGGGCTCAGAGTAGTTCAGGTCAATGCAGTTGACCCCGTAATGTTTTGCCAACTCATCCACACGGAGTCGGGTAATCACACTAATATTAGTTCGGTAGAAACCGCTATTTGTTCCTTCTCCTATTGTAATATCCTCATACCCAGCTTCTTTCAAAAAGAGGATAACAGCGGCCAGCAAACGCAGGTCGGTGGTGTTGCCGGTCAGGGCGTTCATATTGCTGTTCAGGTTCGGCTTGATCAGGATACGTGCATCTGGATCAGCAGGCAGGACTGACGTGTATCCTGCCAAGACTTCAGCAAGGCGGGTTTTGATTTCCTGAAACGATGGGCATTGGATGATGTCTGCGTGATATTTTTTTATCATGATAGAATGGGCTGATATGAACGGTTAAGAATTTCTTCTGCAGCCTGTTGCACATCCTGCACAGTGATTTCTTGCAGGCAGGCATGGTATGCAGACCCGTGTTCGGGATAGCGACATCGACTCTCATCACAGGTGAAACGGCAAGAAAAATCTTTTTCCACCACCTGACCCACCGGGCTATACGGTGCTGTTTCTACGGATTTGGAAGGACCGAATATGGCAAGCGTCGGTGTTTTCATTGCCGCAGCAATATGCATGGGCGCACTGTCATTACAAAGAAAAAGAGCAGCCCGTCCCAGCAAGGCAGCCAACTGTCGAATATTCAGTGCTCCTGCCAGCGAAACAGCCTGACATTGCTGATCTTGAAGAGTGACCAGAATACCTTGAGTCAATGGAGACTCATCCGCTCCCCCCACAAGCACAACCGGCAATCTATATTGCCGAAAGAGATTTGCGCAAACCTGCGCAAAACGCTCATGGAACCAACGTTTCAGGACCAGACGAGAACCGGGATGGACAACGATAAAAGGGCCTGTTATTTCTTTTTTATCCAACAGAGAAGCAACCTCTTGATCCTCTTCTGAGGTAATAAAAAGTTCCGCCTCCGCACCCTCGACAGAACAACCGAGATAGCGGGCAATATGAAGATGGTAGTCCACTTTATGACAAAGGCCGGGATAGGGGACTTTATGCGTCAGCAGGTATCCACCGCCACCCACATCATAACTGACCTTGAATCGGGCCGGAATCCAGAACGCCAGCAGGGCAAGCTCCCGTATATCAGCCCTGGTTTCAATCAGGAGATCAAAACGGAGCGAGCGCAGTTTTCTGATAAAGACAAACCAATCCTTGAGGGATCCGGGATAGAACCAAAACGGATTAAAGGTTAATATCGTATCGATATATTTATTATGGCGCAAGACTGCTGCCGAGGCCGTTGAGGTCAAAAAGGTGATCTTGGCCTCGGGGTATCTTTTCTGCAAAGCAGGCAGAATCGGCAAGGTCATGACAACGTCGCCGATGTAGGCAGTCCGTATAATACAGATCGTTTTCACCCGGTCCGGGGTGATGGCTTCCTGTTTCCGAATGAAGCGTAGCGGAAAAAAGAGAAGATTACCAAAGAGATCCGCAATGATCGTGGCAATGCGTTTTTTTCGATTAATGATTTTATACATGCAGACCTATTACCTTTCTATTTCTTTTCCTCGCCTTGTTCTGCGACGATGAACTGCCCTGGAATGAAGCGATCAAGGAAATGCATATAACCGGGATAAGAACGGATGTGCTCTTCCAAACGGCTCAGAAATTGCTTAGTGCAGTCAAGCACCCCCTGCTCTCCTGGTACATCAGAAGTGATTTCCGGTTCAATGATCACAGTAAATAAGGTCTGGTCGCCGGGCAGGATAAAAAGGGGCAGCAGAGAGGCACCGGTCTTTTGGGAAAGAATTGCCGGACCAAGAGGCAAAACAGCCTGTTGTCCGAGAAATTGAAAGCATGCCTGCTTGCCAAAGGTTTCCTCTGTTCCAGAGCCGTCACCGGTTGTCATGATGATCTGATTACTGCGAAGCGCCTGAAAAATTGGGCGAAGAAAGGAGCCAGCCTGAATAATATCAGCGGGAATGCGGCGCTCATAATGCATGCGCAGGCGGAAGGCCACATGACGACCTATCCAGCTCAGACCCTTATCAGAAGGATTGCCGATTTGTTGCATGGAATATCCCATCAGGGCGAGGGACACGAGGGGAAGGTGAACCGGGCCGAAATGACCATGCACCAGTACAACACCCTTCTTTTTTTCCAAGGCCTTGTCCAAGTGAGACAACCCCTGAAAGCTGACATAATCGGCAATATTTTCCTTATTGAATTTCGGGAAGACAAGGGGGAAAAGCTGATCCTGATAATGGTTACGAAAATAGAGACGGATATTCTTAGCATGATGGGCTTCACTTATACCCATCCGTTGCAGATTCTCTGCCAGCATTTGACGCTTTCCCTTGGCAGCTCCGTAATGCAGATCCCCCATAAGCCGTAATGTTGCCAAGGCGACCTGAGGCGGCATGGCAAGGAGGAACCAACGGAGAGGATACCAGACGATCAGGCGCAGGATATCCCGCACTGGGCTTTCACCGGTTTGCATATTCTTTTCTTACAGCAGAATTATTACTCATATCTATTGATTTTATTGGTTATCTCTCTTGTGCGGTCCCAGAAAACGATCCCCGTTAAAATGGATGAGATGATCCGGCTGGTCGGCAATCCACACTTCCGTTTCCCAGGCAATTTCAGCGGCATTTTTTCGGAATGTTGCGCGGTCTGGAAATGCAGTCACGTATACCACACCGACCTTACAACCTTTAAAAGCCCATGCCGAACGGTCATTACATTGGGCTTTTGGAAGACCTAAAGCGATCAATAACGACTTGGATTCTTGGAGTTTCCGCTCTTGTTTTTTTGTAAATTTCACTTTAATTAAGAAGCACTGGAGTCATCTGCCCGCTCATTCATTACCCCGAGAATGGGATGAACAATACCATCAAGTTCACTTTGGTTAAACAGAGCCATTTTTTCTATTTGTTCACCTATTTTTTTCACCTGATTCCGCGATGGAAACTTCATCACTCGAATTTCTGTGGCATTGACCTGGGTGTTTCCCGAAATAGACCTGAAATACCTATCCATAAATGAAGAGTTAAAAACAGCGGCAAGTCCATAAGCTTCTCTTGAGGACAAAACCTCGTCCTTCAGACCGATATAATTTGTCTTATTGCCAAATCCAATCAGTTGACAACCATGCATCTCCGCAAGATGCACAGCAGCAACGAGTCGACGTTTCTCGTCCTTTGATGAAAGACGCTTCAGAAGCACATACGTTCCGTTCTTGATAGTGTGTTTTTCATGCCCGTTACTCAGCATAAAGGATACATCTTTTTTATGTCCTCCAGTCCACGTTGCGAGCAACGGCGTTACATTATGAGGCCGATACAGTGGAACCGCATTCGCTGCTCCCGTCTTATCGGTGATATACTCCCGACTACGATGTTCAACAATGCGACCTGTTGAAATAAAATAACCGGCACCCTGAAAGGTGGATGCAAACATTTCAGCCTGCTGAAGTATCTCTGCTTCATAAGCTGATTCCGGGGTTCGGATCATTTTCTGTTCATTGGACAAATCAATGATCAAGGCCGCAGGATAAATTCCTTTCGTTCCATGCTGAATATCGGCATCGCAGTTACTTGAGTTCACTGTGACATTTTTCGTTCGACTGCCTTTTTTAAAACGACAAATGATATTTTCCTGCAATACCGATGAGGCGTCTTTTTTAAAAACCTTATCCCTATGTTTAAAAATATGGACGGATTCCAAGGAAGATTCTGCCAGCAGGTATAACCTGAACCCTTTGAAATAGAGACCGTTGGTGAAGCTGCGCGGAGTAATCGTAATCATTTGTCCGTCGCGCTTCAGACAGGCCATGACTACTGCCATAAATGAAGCGTAAATATTCGGGTCATCATGATACAGATCAGCTGTCGCCTTGGCATACGGTGAAGATTTTACATTGTATTTAAAATATGGGGGATTTATTACCGCCACATCAAACGGTTGAATATTGGCATTCTTATCAGATCTTGCAAGAACAAAGTCTTCGCAATAAACCTCACAGGTAAAGGATGCTTGGCGGCTCTGAAATATCTTTCTGATGATATGTAATGTCTGTTCAAGAGCAGGAAGAGCTTTTTCATCCAGCTCATACAGCACTGCATGGACGGATTTACATCCTAACTTCAAGCAATGCAAGGCCGCAGACGCTGTCAGAATACCTGTTCCGGCACCGGCGTCTAAGATACGAACTGTTTTCTCATCAGGCAGCTCTATAAGCGAGGCCATGTAATCAGAGACAACCAGACCTGTAAAAAATTGCCCAAGACTCCTTCGTTCCTCTAATGCCTTAGAGTTTAAGAAGGCTCCTTGGATAGTAACAATATCGCTTACAGGATTAATGAGTGACTGTTGATACAAAATATCCTGCCTCTTCCTGATAGTTTTTTATATATTGCATATTGTAAAGCTCCCCCCCCTCCAAGCAACCCCGCAAAAACCCGCCCCAACCACACCAGAAACACACCGACAAGCACCTGTCCACCCGCATTGAGCAGGGCCAGTTCTATTCGGCTTTCCCGGATCAGATGCAGGGTTTCGTTGCCAAAGGTGGAAAAGGTGGTGAAAGCGCCCAGCAGACCGATGAGAATAAAACTCCGGGTCTCCGGGGAAAACATGGATTTAATTTCGACCAAAGCACTCAGAAAACCGATCAGCAGACAACCGATCATATTCACAGCCAAGGTGCCAAAGGGAAACACAATAGAGCCGGAACGTCCCTGTACCCAGGAACTGACCAGAAAACGGAGCACAGCCCCGGTG
>CBFDDU010000185.1:0-5765 GCA_965603655.1 uncultured Candidatus Electrothrix sp.
GTGATGCACTTCGTCAGTCACAAGCAACGAGCGGCGAATATACTGAATTCTCCTCAATCAGTCAAGATTAAAATTCTACCCCTGTTGCTTTTTTCTTCTAAGAGAGCAACTATCGTAAAAAGTTAGCTAGTTATATTTTCTCATTGCCTTGCAATCACCGAATGACGTAACATGATAGATTGAAACGCCTTCATCTTTTACCTACTCTCTGCATCTTTGACAGAAACCGACATGGACCATATGCAACAAATATTACGACTCATACCAAGCGTTGAACAGTGCCTCCTTGCCCTGCTGCAAGATTCTGAATTCGAGACCGCCCCCTTACTGCTGCTGAAAAAAGGGATCCGGGTTGTGCTCAACAGTCAACGCCAAAGGGTGCTAGAGGGACATGACGTCGAACCAAGCACCCTAGAACTCCCCGCCTTACTTGAAAGTATAAAACTGAAGATCAGGGAACTCTACCAGCCAGCCTTTCGAAGGGTTATTAACGGAACCGGTGTTATTATACATACAAACCTTGGGCGATCGGTTCTGCCTGGAGATGTTCTGAGCCAACTTCCAGAGACATCCGGCAACTACTCCAACTTGGAGTTTGACCTAACAACGGGTAAAAGAGGGAGTCGGTACTCGTTGGTTGAGGAACTCCTCTGCGAACTCACCGGAGCGGAAGCCGCCCTTGTTGTCAATAATAACGCGGCAGCCGTGCTCATCGCTCTTGATACCCTTGCTCGCGAAAAAGAGGTCATTGTTTCACGCGGGCAACTCGTGGAGATAGGCGGGTCCTTTCGAATACCCGATGTCATGGCACGCAGCGGAGCCAAACTGATTGAAGTTGGAGCAACCAACAGGACCCACCTCAAAGACTATCGCAATGCAATCACCCCGGATACAGGTCTCCTCCTTAAAGTACATACTAGTAATTACTGTATAATCGGCTTCACTAGCGAGGTGAACAATAAGGAACTTGTGGGCCTGGGTAAAAAACACCGACTCCCTGTGATGGAGGACTTGGGCTCCGGCTGCCTGGTTGATCTAAGCCCTTACGGCCTCAAAAAAGAGCCCACTGTGCAGGAGGCGGTGGCTTCAGGCATAGACGTGGTCACCTTTAGCGGCGATAAGCTGCTCGGCGGCCCCCAGGCCGGTATCATTCTCGGCAGCAGAGAGATTATCGAGCGCATTAAAAGAAACCCCCTGAACAGGGCCCTGCGTATTGATAAATTCACCCTGTCCGCCCTGGAATCCATTCTCCGACTCTATCGGGAGCCGCAAACGGTCTTTGAACGTGTACCGACGCTGAACATGATTTCCACGCCCATAGAAGTGATTCAACATAAAGCTGAACAGCTTGCCGAAGTTCTAGAAAAGGGCATCAACACATGCTGCACCATTCAGATTACAGAAGTTATGTCCCGGGTCGGGGGCGGAGCCATGCCGGAACAAAATCTCCCAAGCAGAGCTGTTGTTCTCCGGCCCCTGTCCATGAAAATCAATCACCTTGAAGAAAAACTGCGCAAGCTGGAGATCCCTCTTATCGGCAGAGTCGAGAATGATCGCCTTCTTCTGGACATGAGAACAGTCAGATCGGATGAACTGCACTTGATCGCCAAAGGCCTGCGCCAAGCACTCGCCTGAACCATACAACGTTCCGGGTTGCCTGAGCAGCCCTCCCTCTTCACCCCTGCGCAGAGACCCTTAAAATCAATAATTCTCTGCGTTACTTCAGTTACTTCATCAGGAAATTATATATGTTTTTCAATGATCCTGTCTCCGATCAAGGCTTTCAGGCCGATGACGGACTGATACTAGCACAGCCCCTCCTCCTTGAGCTGGAGGAAATCCTGCCGGTGCCTGCTTCAACAGGATTCTGGCTGCACAACCCGACCTGCCCGCCAGAACATGCATTCAGTTCAGAGCAACTGGAAAGACTCCATGCTTGGCAGGCAGGAGTGGACGAAGACACGGCCAAGACCCCTGTTGTACTGGAAGATCTATTAGTTATTCCCTTGATCACTGCACAGGAGGACGAAGTCACCCTGGTAACCTTGGTTATCTCTGATGTTGATCCGGCTGTCCTGCGGAAGATGGCAGCAGAATGGCTGGCTGAACTCCGGGAAAAAATTCTTCAGCGTTTCTGCCGCATCCGACATATATATATAGATCCAGATACCGGTCTCTATAACCGCCGCGCCCTCACCCTGCTGCTGGCGAAAGACTCGTGTAGCAAGACCCTCTTCCTCATAGCCGCTGTCCCTGGAACACGAACCCTTGCAGGTGGTTTCCAAAAAATTCTTCAGGTCAATGCCCTCCTCCGAACCCTTATTGAGGAACCTCTTTTCTATCTCGGGCAAGGCTTATTCGCTGCTGCCCGATGCATAGACCAACGCAGTGCCTGTCTAGATTTTTCCCACCGCCTCATCTCCCGCCTTAAACGAGAAGGGCTCCGTAGGGTACATGTGGGTTTTTCCTCCTTACCTCCTGAGGACACACCGCAGGAAATACTCTCTCGGTGCCAACGGCTCCTCACTGAAGCAGAACGACGAGGCCCATATAGCCTCTGCGACGAGGCCTTTCTGGTCAGAAAAGAACAACACCCCTTTGCTCTGCCCGCAGCCCCTATTGTACGGAAGCTACAAAAAAAATGGCGAGGACTTGATCAATTTGGACTCACCCTTGTCTCCTTTACGCACAGGCATGATATGCAGGATGGAGACAGCACACCGGCATCCCCAAATCTCAGTTCAATGCTTCCGAACTCTTGCTTCTCTCATCCGCTCAATGCCAGCGAACAGCTCATCCTCCTGCCAGGCCTCTCTTTTAAGCAAACCAGCCTTCAGGCAAAACAACTCGCTCAAAAAATTGCAAAAAACACCGACGTTCCTCCCTCCATAGGATTCTGCCACTGGCCCACTGTTAAAGTCACCAAGATTGGATGCATTAAGAGCTGTCGCAAGGCGATACTCCATGCTGGCTTTTACAAAAAAGGGGCGGTGGTGGCCTTTGATGCCCTGAGTTATAATGTCAGCGGTGATCTCTATTTTGATGAGGGCGATTATAAACAGGCGATCAAAGAATACAGGGCCGGATTACAGATGATGCCTGACGATGTGAATCTGCTCAACAGCCTCGGCGTGGCCTTAGCTGAAATCAACCGTCATCGCGAAGCAGAATCCTGCTTCTCCCAAGTGCTGCAAACGGAACCACAGAACTACATGGCGCTGATCAATAAAGGAATGAGCTGTCGTCTCCTTGGGCAATCCGAAGAGGCCATAGCCTGTTTTGAACAGGGCCTGCACTGTAAGGAACATGCGAAACAGGCATCCATTGAACTCTATCTCCAGCTTGGCAAACTCTATTGCCTTCAAGAAGAATTTAAAAAAGCTGTCAGCCTGCTCAGAGAATGGAGAGAACTCAGGGGGAAACCGAGTGGTCGGCGAGGGCGCCTGCTCCAGCCGGATGTGGGGGCTGGAGAGCATCATGAGGCCATCAAGGCCTTGCAGCGGTCTTTACAAATCTATCCCCAGAACGCAGACAGCCAGAGCATGCTGGGACTCCTGTATGTCTTGGAAGGACAGGGTGCAGAAGTAGGATTAAGCCTTTGCGACCGGGCTATTGCCGCAGATAGAGGAGATGCACGTCACCTCTACAGACGGGCAGCAGCTCTGCGCCATCTCAAACGCCTTCCTGAAGCCCTGGATGATGTCAGAGAGTCATTAAGCATACAAAGAAATAATGAACAAACACTCCTACTCCGTGCTATACTATATGAAGAACTTGGTTCTCTGCGCCGGGCACAGCAGGGTTTCCAGCGAATAGTCAGCATGAAGAAAAGTACTGAGAAAAGAAAAGAGGAGGCGCTGGCAGGTTTAGCCAGAATCGCGGCCCGGACGCGCATTTCTTCTCAGTCGTAGGAGGAACGAATATGCCAGCACGATTTTTACAACAACAGATCAGAAAAAACAGCCAATATTCTCTAAATAATATTGGCAATATGGACAACAGCGGCGATACCTGGCGGATGTTCAGGATTCTTGCTGAATTTGTCGAAGGCTTTGACACCTTATCCTCTCTCGGATGCCCGTCGGTCAGCATCTTCGGTTCCGCCCGGACCTTGGAAGACCATGAGGATTACAAACTCGCCCGAGCCATAGCAGCCCGATTATCAGAACACGGTTATGGTATCATTACCGGTGGCGGCCCCGGTATCATGGAGGCCGCCAATCGGGGCGCAGCTGATGTGAACGGCGTCTCCATCGGCCTTAATATCGACCTACCCTTTGAGCAGCACTCGAATCCTTATGTGAACCTGCCTATGGACTTCCGGTATTTTTTTGTCCGCAAGGTCATGTTTATTAAATATTCTATGGCCTTTATCTGCCTACCCGGCGGCTTTGGGACCCTGGATGAACTCTTTGAATCATTAACCCTGATCCAGACTCAAAAAATAAAACCCTTTCCTATCATCCTGGTTGGCACCTCCTTTTGGACCGGGCTGGTGGACTGGATTCGTGAACAGCTGATCAGCAACGGCAAGATTGACAAAGCTGATCTGCTCCTTTTTGAAATCCTGGATGATGCGGACGAGATCGTCGCCTTTATTCGCCGAACCGTTATCTTGTAAGGAATTCAACAAGAAATACCTTGCCCCTTTATTGGACGGACATGCTCGTCCGCTCCTACCTGTTAAGGAGGTTAAGGGGGCTGAAGATTGGCAGGAGGTTGTAGGGGTAATCCTCTGTGATTACCCCTTATCATTATCAGGCAGGCACAGGGACCTGCCCCTACAAACTGCGGGGGTTGACGGATGAATACAAAATTCGCCCTGCAATCCCGCACCGAAAACAGGGAGTTATTTCTTTAGAAACGCCCTAAAATCATTATAACATAAGCTGCTCATCGCAAAAAAAAGGAGGAATGGATGAAAAACAGCTTTTTTTTCTTACAATTCTCTTGTATTACCCTACAATGAAGGACAGTGCCTGCCCTAGCGCAAACAACAGGCAAGCCAGCAGCCGGGCCGACGCTCTTTGCGCCCTGTGTTGTCACTAACCTTTCTAACTCACTTGAATTACTTCCATCCAGGCACTAAGCGTTATTACAGGAGGAATATATGGCACAGATTGATGCTTTCTTTAAACTGATGAACGATCAGGGGGCGTCCGACCTGCATATGGTTGCCGGTCAACAGCCCATTCTGCGTATTCGCGGAGAAATGGAACGGGTCAAATATAAGGTCATGAATGACGACGACCTCAAGACCATGCTTTACGAGATCTGTCCGGAGCCGAAAATTAAGATCTTTGAGGAGACCGGAGATATCGATTTTGGTTATCATATCCCTGGACTTGCCCGTTACCGGGCCAACTTCTTCCAGCAAAAATATGGGATTGCTGCGGTTTTTCGTGAAATCCCCAGTGAAATTCTTTCCTGCGAGCAATTGGGACTCCCTAAGGTTATCACCAAGCTGGCGACCTTACCCAAGGGGTTGGTCTTGGTTACCGGCCCCACCGGGTCTGGTAAATCAACCACCTTGGCCGCCATTATTGATGAAATCAACAACACCCGCAGTGATCATATCCTGACAGTTGAAGATCCCATCGAGTTTGTCCATAAGAGTAAAAAATGCCTGATTAACCATCGAGAGGTCGGCACCCACACCAAGAGCTTTAACGCGGCCCTACGCGGAGCCCTACGTGAGGACCCGGATGTCATCCTGGTCGGTGAGATGCGCGATCTGGAAACCATCGCCCTAGCTCTGGAGGCGG
>CBFDDU010000186.1:0-5646 GCA_965603655.1 uncultured Candidatus Electrothrix sp.
AAACATGGCAGCGATAGACCGCCGACTTTCAGGACCATCAGCGGTGTCCGTCAATCCGATTTCAATATGAAAATATTCCTCTGCAATCCACCCTTTTTGCCAAGGTACTCCCGAAGCTCGCGCAGTCCGGCTGTCACCAAGAGCGGTACCCTCTACTATCCCATGTGGTTGTCTTACGCCGCAGGCTATACTGAAGCGGGTGGGCATGCAATTGATCTTATTGATGCTCCAGCAGCTGATGTATCCGAGGATGCCGTCATTGAGCGTGTCAAAAACTTTGGCTGTCGACTGGTGGTCGTGGAGACGAGCACACCGAGCATTTATAATGACGTGAACTTTTCTGGAAAGCTTAAGGAAAAGCTGGGCAGGGAAGGGCAGGAGGTCTTTATCGTCTTGGTTGGCACCCATGTTTCCGCCCTCCCTGAGGAGAGTTTGGGCCTGAGTGCCTCGGTGGATGCGGTTGCCCAGGGAGAGTTTGATGTCACGGTCAGGGAGCTGGCTGATGCGATGGAAGCCGGGCGGGAACTGGGAACCGTTGCCGGGCTTTGGCTGCGGAATGGGGATGAGATAGTTCACACTGGTGAACGGGCTCCCCTCTCCGATGTTGATCAAATTCCCTTTGTCAGCTCGGTGTATAAGAGATTTCTTGATCCGCACCATTATTTCAATCCCAATGCCCTGTTTCCTATGGTGACGATCACCACCACCAGAGGCTGCCCGCATCGCTGTTTCTTTTGCGTCTACCCGCAGACCATGATGGGACACAAGTTGCGCAATCGCAGTGTGGATAATGTGGTGGATGAATTGGAATATATCATTGCCAATTTCCCGGAGGTCAAGGCGATCTTTTTTGAGGACGATACCTTTCCGGCCAACAAGAAACGCTGTATTGCTATCTGCGAAGAGATGATCCGCCGCAAGATCAAGATATCCTGGACAGCCAATGCCCGGGTTGACTTGGATCAGGAAACCATGCGCGTTATGAAAAAGGCAGGGTGTCGCTGTCTCTGTGTCGGTTTTGAGAGCGGCAATCAGCAGCTTTTGGACAGAATGAAGAAAGGCATCACCCTGGAGCAGTCCCGCACCTTTATGGAGGCGGCCAGGAAAACAGGCCTCCTTATCCACGGTTGTTTTATGGTGGGCCTGCCCGGAGAAACCCGAGAAACCATGCAGCAAACCCTGGACCTTGCCATCAGTCTTCAGCCGGATGCGATCCAGATGTATCCGGTCATGGTCTATCCAGGTACCGCCGCCTATGCCTGGTACAAGCAAAAGAATCTGATCACTTCAAAGGATTTCTCCCAATGGCTGACCCCGTCTGGGCTCCACAATACGGTTATCCAGGGGGAGAATCTCAGTGCAGAAGAATTGGTTCGCTTTTGCGATCAGGCCCGGAAAAAGTTTTACTTGCGGCCCGGATATATCCTGTATAAATTTGTTCAGATGCTCCGCCATCCTACTGAAATTCGGCGAACGCTCAAATCCGTTCGTACCTTTGCAAAATATCTTTTTTTCGGCTCTGATGTCCAAAAAGAGTCCGTGGTACAGGACTCCTGAGCATGGCCTCTCTCTCAGTTATTGTTCCGGCCTGGAATGCGGAAAATAGTCTTGCGCTCTGTCTCCAGAACCTCACGCAACAGACCCTTGCCAGAATTCCCAAAGACAGCTATGAGGTTATCTTGGTGGATGACGGTTCAACTGATCAGACTGCTGAGATCGCCCGTCGATTTTCGGTGGTTTATCATTATCAGGAAAATCAAGGTCCGGCAGCAGCGCGAAACGCTGGGGTCTTCCTGGCAAAAGGAGATTTAATATTTTTTACAGATGCGGATTGCGTACCTGATCCCAATTGGCTGGAAGAGATGGCGGCCCCTTTTGCACGACCTGAGGTCACAGCTGTTAAAGGCGTTTATCGCACTGAGCAGAAGGGTCTTATCGCCCGTTTTGCGCAGGTTGAGTTTGAGGAGCGTTTCAGTATGCTGAAGCAGAGGGACTCTATTGATATGGTAGATACCTATTCTGCCGGTTTTAGAAAAGAAATATTCCTTGCTTTAGGCGGATTTGATACTCGTTTTCCAAAGGCTGATAATGAGGACACCGAGTTTTCCTATCGGATGGCTGCGCAAGGGTATATGATGGTTTTCGCCCCCCGTGCAGTGGTGCGGCATCTCAATCACCCGGATTCGGTTCTCCGCTATTTTCGACTTAAATTCGGCAGAGGATTCTGGAGGCTCATGGTCTACCGGATGCATCCCGAGAGAATGGTCAAGGACTCCTATACCCCACAGACCCTCAAATTACAGATAATTGTTCTATTCCTGGGGTTGATCGGGTTATTCGTCCTTTTTGCCTCACTTTTTTGGGGTACCATCTTGTTGGTGGGTTCCTTCCTTTTTTTCTTGGCTCTCATTTTTCCTTTTTTTCGTATAGCCTACCGGCATGATAGGGGTGTGGCTTTCCTTTCTCCCCTCTTGCTGGCGCTTCGGGCTGTGGCCATTGGCAGTGGTGTCGCGTGGGGGGGGATTCAGCTTTGGTTAGGACGTAATGTCTTTGAGTCCCGGAAAAAATAGACCCATTTTAGGGTAAGAGTGGAAGCAGACCACGAGGTCTTCAGGCGTATTTGACGAGACAGTTGTTATCGTTTGGCAGATCTGTCGGGCAGATTTGTCGAGCGGATTTCTTCGGGGCGATTGCTCTTCTTTATCCGCCTTGTTTTTCTTTACCCTGAGAGATAAATGGGCTATGCTCAAGCGTGCTTCAGGGAATTCCGGCTGTTTTTTACAGATGACTCCACAGGTGATTCTTTATGGCGTCTGGAGTGTTGCCGGATGAAGCAGAGTTGAATAAAATGCAATAATAATGAGAAAAGGAGAAGAGCTGAATGACTGAGGACAAAAAGGTGCAGTTGCCTATGGGGATCAAGGAAATTCTTGACCTCTTGCCGCACCGATATCCTTTTATTATGCTGGACCGGGTGCTGGAGTTTGAACATGATAAAACAATAACTGGCTTGAAAAATGTATCCATGGGAGAGCCTTTTTTTCAGGGACATTTTCCCGGTGAACCTGTTATGCCCGGAGTCTTGATTCTTGAGGGTATGGCTCAAGCCGGAGCCGTGTTGGCCTATCTGTCCACCGAAGACATCGCAGGAAAGTTGGTATATTTTGCCGGAATGGACAAGGTCCGTTTTCGTAAGGTGGTGCGACCGGGTGATCAGCTTATCTATAAAGTGGAATTGGTTCGCCGAAAAAGCAAACTCATCAAGGTCCAGTGTAAGGCCTATGTTGATGATATACTGGTGACCGAAGCTGAGCAGCTGGCCACCTTTTCTTGATGGTGTTCCGTCGTTGTCATAGAGGACAAGGATGTAGCTCACACGCACATGATGCTGCTTATTAGACTGTTGGCCTGCATAGAGGCTAACAAAGGAATAGTATAAATGACTATACATGCTACTGCCGTGGTTGACCCGCAGGCGGAAGTTCATGAAACCGTTTCAGTTGGTGCATACAGCGTTATCGGCCCCAATGTCTCCATCGGCCCAAACACGGTTATCGAAGCACATGCTGTGATCTCTGGGTATACAAGTATCGGAGCTGATAATTATATCGGTTCCTTTTCTTCTCTTGGTACGCCGCCACAGGATAGCCATTATCAAGATGAACCGACAGAGCTGATTATCGGCGATGGAAACAGGATACGGGAATATGTTTCTATTCACCGAGGGACGGCCTCTGGAGGAGGCAAGACGGTTATCGGAAATAATAATATGCTGATGGCCTATTGCCATGTAGCCCATGATTGTGTCCTTCATGACCATGTGATAATGTCCAATGTGGCAACCTTAGGTGGCCATGTAGAGGTGGGCAGTTATGCCAATCTCGGCGGGTTAGTGGCTGTGCATCAGTTTTGTCGGATAGGAGCCTATACCTATGTCGGCGGCATGTCAGGTATCTCTCTGGATGTACCACCCTATGTTATTCTGACCGGCACCAGGAATCGGATGCGTATTGCCGGGGTGAACAAGATTGGCATGCGGCGTAATGGTATGGCCCGAGAGGCGATCAATGAGGTCGATCAGGCCTTTAGAATAATTTTTCGTTCCTCACCGCAGGTCTTGGTGAAGGAAGCTCTGGCCCAGGCAACCCAGGAATTTCCTGATTCCAAAGAGGTTCGCGTCTTGGTCGATTTTTTCCGAGAAAGTAAACGTGGTGTGGTAAAGCGCACTGAAGACAGCTGAAACGCATTACGCATGTCAACACCGATCGGACTTATTGCTGGCGGAGGGCAGTTTCCTCTGCTTTTTACTGAGGCGGCCCAGGAACGTAAACGCAGGGTTGTTGCGGTTTGCCATCAGAATGAGACGCAGGCGGAGCTTGAGCAACGCGCTGATGTTTCCTGTTGGGTGAAATTGGGCCAGTTAGGTAAGATCATCCGTTTCTTTCATGAGCAGGGGGTTCGTGAGACCGTCTTTTGCGGTACCATTACCAAGACCCGGATGTTTAGGGATATCTTGCCGGATTTTAAGGGACTGAGTCTGTGGAATAAAATTGATAGGAAGCTGGATGATGCTATCCTGCGGGCGGTTGCCGGAGCCCTTGAGGACGAAGGGATCAAGGTGCTGGCCTCAACCTGTTATCTTGATCATCTTTTTTTCCCAAAAGGGATTATAGGCAAAAAAAAGCCCTCCCAAGAGCAAGTGACTGATATTCGCTTTGGCTGGAAGATTGCCCGTGAGATAGGGCGATTGGATATAGGTCAATGCGTTGTGGTCCGCGAGGGGGCTGTGTTGGCTGTTGAGGCTATTGAAGGCACGGATGCCGCAATTCTTCGGGGCGGGCAGCTCTCAGGCTCAGGGGCCGTGGTTGTTAAAATGAAGAAACCGGGCCAGGATTTTCGTTTTGATTTGCCTGCCACCGGGACCCAGACCATTGAGACCATAGCCTCTGTGAAAGGCTCGGTTCTGGCAGTTGAGGCTGGCCAGTCTCTTCTTTTTGACCGCGAGGCCATGATTGCTGCTGCTGATCGGGCCGGTATTGTGGTGATCGGGGTACAGGAGGATGAGGCTGGGGAATTGATTTTCTGAAAATTATCTGAAGGATATTGCGATGAAGAGCACCACTGCTCAGAATGCTCAGAGTTTACTGAAAGTGCTTCTGCTCACGACCTCCTTTCCTTTAACCAAGGAATCAAGAAGCGGCATCTTTATCCAAAAAATGGTCAACCACCTGCCTGACAATATTCAGGTGACGGTGCTGACCCCGGACAGCGCTGAAGCGGGCAGCCAAGCCTCTGCTGATTACTCTTCTGTTCTTCCCTTTTGCTATGCACCGAAACATTGGCAGCAGCTGGCCCACGGATCCGGTGGAATCATGGCTGCTCTTTCGCGCAATAAACTTCTCTTTCTCCTGCTCCCCCCGTTTCTTCTCTCCAACCTGCTGACCTGTTGTTGTCTTACCCGCAAGATGGATGTCCTGCACGCCAATTGGTCGATCAACGGTGTCATCGCCGGAATGAGCGGATTGCTTTTTGGTAAATCGGTCATGACAACCTTGCGGGGCAGTGATGTTAATCTGATCGAAAAATCATCCTTGCAGACCTCGTAAAGAAAGCTGTCAGGTTTAATTAACGACGATGCAAAATCAA
>CBFDDU010000187.1:0-5639 GCA_965603655.1 uncultured Candidatus Electrothrix sp.
AAACAGATAAAAAGCAGTTTAAAGCGGTTGCCTTGAGTGCCTTCACCCAGGGAAAGGCACTCAAGGAAACAGATAAAAAGCAGTTTAAAGCGGTTTGCCAGGCATTGCGCGAAGATGGTGCCTATGTGGAGGCCGGAGAAAACGATAACCTGATTATCCAGAAGCTGGGGGCAAATCCGGACGCTTTGGGAATTTTCGGTTTTAGCTATCTTGATCAGAATGCTGATAAGATTCAGGGGGCTGTTATCGACGGGGTTGCCCCTGATTTTGATCATATAGCTAATGGCAGCTATTCTATTTCACGCCCGCTGTACATGTATGTGAAAAATGTTCATGTCGGGGTTGTTCCGGGCCTGGAAGAGTTTTTGTCTGAATTTACCAGCGACCGCGCCTGGGGCGATGAGGGCTATCTTGCAGAGAAAGGACTTATCCCCATGCCAGCAGAGGAGCGCGCTCTGGTCGGCAAGACGGTCAAGGAGTTGACACCCTTGCAGCTGTAAAAATTTTGGTAGGGACACGGCATGCCGTGTCCCTACTCTTTATGCACAACACAAGCCGCCGGAAAAAACTCCGGCGGTCTGAGGAATCAAGATGATCACCGCAGAACAGAGGTCCATGGATAAAATGCCCTATCTTGCTGGCTACAGCGAGGAAGAACAGGAGACGGAGGCCATGCCCGTTTCCGCTGCCGCTACCCGGAATACGGGGAATATGCTCTCAAAGAGCGAAGGACCGATCAAGGAAACTATCGAGAACACGGTCGGCCAACCCTTTGTTGATGCACCCCGCATGACCTGCCGGGATGTCAATGTCTGGTACGGCGATAAACAGGCCATTATGGACGTGAATATTGATATCGGCAAGAATCAGGTGCTTGCCATGATCGGGCCGTCCGGCTGCGGAAAATCAACTTTCCTCCGCTGTTTGAACAGGATGAATGATACCGTTCCCATTTGCCGGGTGACCGGTGATATTATCCTGGACAAATTGAATATCTATGATAAACATACAGATGTGGTGCCGCTCCGTGCCCAGGTGGGGATGGTGTTTCAGAAACCCAATCCCTTTCCCAAGTCGATCTACGATAACATTGCCTACGGCCCGAAGATTCATGGCTTGGTCAATAATCGGACCGAGCTTGACGAGGTGGTGGAGTCTTCCCTGACCAAGGCCGGGCTGTGGAATGAGGTCAAGGACAGGCTTGATCAGCCGGGAACCGGTCTTTCCGGCGGGCAGCAGCAGCGGCTCTGTATTGCCCGCGCCATTGCGGTCCGACCCGAGGTTATTCTGATGGACGAGCCCTGTTCAGCCCTTGATCCGATTGCCACAGCAACCGTGGAAGATCTGATTGATGAGCTGCGCGAGCAGTATACTATCGTTATTGTCACCCATAACATGCAGCAGGCCGCACGGGTTTCCCAGCGGACCGCCTATTTTCATCTCGGTCGGCTGATTGAGGTCGGCATTACGGATCAGCTGTTCACCAATCCCGGCCACCGCTTAACCGAAGATTATATTACCGGTCGCTTCGGCTGATTCTATAAAAACATGACCCGAAAAAAATCCGTTCTCTTTGTCTGTATCCATAATTCCGCGCGCAGCCAGATGGCGGAGGCCTTTTTGCGTGAAATCGGCGGTGATTATTTTATTGCGGCCAGTGCCGGTTTGGAAGCCGGATGTCTCAATCCCCTGGTTATTAAGGTAATGAGTGAAATTGGACTTGACATCCGCGTGCAATCGACCGATGATGTGAATAACGTTATTCAGCGAGGAGACCGATTTGATTATGTTATTACGGTCTGCGATGCAGCAAACGCTCAGCGTTGTCCGATCATTCCCGGTACAACACAAACGTTGCATTGGAGTTTTGAGGACCCTGCCGTCTTGGCAGGTGATGACGAAGAAAAAATAAAAAAAGTACGGGTGGTCAGGGAGAGAATTCGGGAGCAAGTTTTTGCTTTTGTTGAAAGTTTCGGCGTTTCAATTGCGCCGGATTCGGTGAAAGATACATCAAGTTAGCTTGACAATATTTGGCAGAGTTAATAATCTCATTAAGAAGTACAGTTTTTTTTACCAGTCAACTCATTTGTTCTGCAAACAGGCTGGCTGCTTTTATATCCATAAAAAAGAAGATGGAACGGAGAAAAAGAGAATGAAGAAATGTTACTCAACCGGTGCGATCACCATGACGGTCGGTGCCATCTTACTGGGCGGTGCTGTATCGGCCTCGGCTCTTGAGGTTAAATCAGGTAATGACAAGGTTGACCTCAATCTTTATGGCCATATCAACCGCGCGGTAATGTCTGTTGATGACGGTAATGAAAGTAAGATCTTCCATGTTGATAATAGCCACTCTGAGAGTAGAGTCGGTTTGAAAGGAAAGGTTGCAGCCTCTGAATCTCTGACCATCGGAGGAAATGCTGAGGTGCAATGGCAGGCCAATCCCTCCGAACAGGTATCAATGGATGAGGAAAGTATTTCTGCTGAGCTCAAAGAGCGGAAAATGGAGGTTTACTTTGACGTTGACAAGATTGGTAAGCTTTCCGTAGGGCGCGGTGATATGGCCTCTGATGAGACCTCTGAGGTGGATCTGTCAGGGACAGCCTTGGCAGGTAACTCCGGTGTGGCTGATGCTGGCGGCGGTTTCGCCTTTTATGATAATACCCCTGCTGTTCTTGCTGAGGGTGAAGAAGCGCAGAGTGTTACTGTCAGTAAGGTTTTTAACCAGATGGACGGTTTGAGCAAAAAAAACCGCGTGCGTTATGACACCCCGAGCTTGGGCGGTTTGTCCCTTGGTGTCTCTGCTGGTGAAAAAGAAATGGTTGATGCAGCCCTGACATACTCTAGGGAGCTTGCCGACGGCACTCAGTTTAAAGCTGCTGTGGCCTATTCCGATCCCGGTGAAGGCAAGGAGTATAGCCAGATCAACGGTTCGGCCTCTGTCCTGTTCGGATTCGGCCTCAACTTTACCGTAGCTGGCGGTACCCGTGACTTGGATGACATGCCTGCCAATGGTGACGATCCGACCTTTATGTACGGCAAGATTGGTTATAAGGCCAAGATCTTTTCCACCGGTTCCACTGCCTGTTCCTTTGATTACGGTGTATTCTCCAATATCAAGAATCAGGCCACTGAAGAAGAAGGCACTGCCTATGGTGTGCAGGTTGTTCAGAAGCTGTCTGATTACAATACCGAGCTGTTCGCAGCCTACCGTAATTTTGAGCTGGAAGACAATACTGCCGCTGATTACGAGCCCATTACCTTGGCTATGGGCGGTGTTCGTTTGAAATTTTAGTTAATTGAGGTTGTTCCATCTCCTGGGGGCGTTCGTTGTGAGCGCCCTTTTTATTGCACCCAGCCATGCTTTCTTCCTGCATCCTCCATCGTACAAAAAAATCCAACTAAAAACGCTATGAAACGATCTGTATGTTTTTTCGGTTGATGAGAAAAATTATTTATAAACCAGAGAGTTATATCGATCCTTTTTTAACGCAAAGATAAGATCAGCCCTGCTCTGGATAGGGACGTTAAACTGGGTGGGCACCTGACCGAGTTCAGCAAGGGAATGGGCATCACTGCCCCCCACCGCCCCGACATGGTAATACTTCGGCCAAAGGGCAACTGTCTGATTATCATAAGCTGCATTTCTGCCGTTCACGCCCTCAATAATTCGACATAGTCCCTTTTCCAGTAACGAGATATGCGTGGATCGACCCGGTCGGCAGGGATGGGCGGCAATAGCTACACCGCCTGCGGCATCCACTGCTGCCAGGACTGTTTCAGCGGGAAGGCCGACAGGCAGTGTTTCAAAAGGTCCGAACAGAAGAAAATCCCCTCCCTTGGTAGCATATTCCATGCCGACAAGAACGCAGAGGCCGTTTTCCTGGATGCCTTCTTGGAGGGAATCAGCAGCAGCCATTGTATCATGATCCGTGATGCAGACCCCGTCCAGCCCCTTGGCTTGGGCATTATTGAGGATTTGCTCCAGGGTCAGTTGACTACAGGATGAGAGAGTGGTATGAACATGGAGATCAATTTTCATGCCCCGAATATTTTCCATTCTGCCGGGAAAGTCAACCCGTTTTTCCGGTAGGAAGGAAAATCTCATAACCAAGATGACCTCAACCCTGAAAGATCATGAGTAAAAGACGAATCGCTGAACGCTGTCTTTTCATTCTCCTTGATGGTCTCGGTGATCGTGCCTATCCAGAACTGGGAGATCGCACCCCCTTACAGGCGGCTCATACCCCGAATCTGGATGCCTTTGCCCGACGCGGTTGCTGCGGTTTGCTCCATGCGGCCCGCCAGGGTATTGCCCTGCCCAGTGAAAATGCCCATTTTGCCCTGTTTGGTTATCAGAAGCAGGAGTTTCCGGGTCGGGGCCTGTTTGAGGCTCTGGGAGCCGGGCTGGATATCAGGCCGGGGGATATTGCCTTTCTGGTCCATTTCGGCGAGGCTGAGGTCCGGGAGCAAACCCTTTTCTTGAAAAAACACCGTCCAAAAACCTCAGAAGAGGAGGCGAAGGCCTTTATAAAGGCTATTGCCTCGTATACCTGGAATGCGCGGAATGGCACCGGCGGCAACTCCACTGAAAAGACAGAAGATATTCTTGTTGATTACCTGCCCACCAAGGGGCTGGACGGCATCCTCCGGCTTCGCGGAAAAGGGCTCAGTCGCCAGGTGACAGATACCAGCCCGCCGCAGCATGATCACCCTCTGCTCATGGCTCTGCCCTATCGGGAAGCGGAAGACCTGCCAGCGGCCCAGCGCACGGCCGAGGCCCTGAACAGCTATATCGCCTGGTCCCATGATGTCCTGAGCAAACATCCGCTGAATCAGGAACGGCGGAAAAAGAATCAGGAGCAGATCAATGTCTTGGTCACCCAACGTCCGGGAACTCCAGGTCAGATTCAGCCCTTTGCTGATCGTTGGGGGATGCAGGGGGCTTCTTTATCTTCAGGCCTGATGTATTGGGGGCTGGCCAGCTATCTGGGGATGCGGGTGGAGAAGATGACAGATACTGATGATCCGGGACGTGATTTGGCGGAGCGGCTTGCTCATGCGGCCTCCCTTGGGAAGGGATACGAGTTTATTCACGTCCACACCAAGGCCCCGGACGCTGCTGCGCATACCAAGGACCCGAGCAGGAAAGTTGCTGCTATCGAATCCTTGGACAGGGGGATCGGCGCAATGATGGCTGAGCTGCTCGACGGACGGACCGTTGTTCTTCTAACGGCTGATCATTCGACGCCCAGTGCCGGTCCTCAGATTCATTCTGGAGAGCCGGTGCCTATCGCTGTGGCCGGACCGGGCATTCGCCGTGACTTGGTGAATGGATTTGATGAGGTGCAATGCGCTCCCGGAGCCCTGGGCTGGGTGCAAGGGCGAGATCTCATGCCTAGGGTGCTGAATTGTCTCGATCGGGCGAAACTGGCCGGTCTGATGGATACCCCGGATGACCAACCGTATTGGCCGGGTAAGAGGAAGCCCTTTAGGCTGTAATTTCTCTGTTCCCTTTCACATCAGGAGATACCTATGATCCAGACAGGCGTTATTCACGGTCGTTTTCAGATCCTGCAAAATGATCACCTGAAATATCTCTTGGCAGGCAAGGCACGATGCGAACATCTGGTGGTGGG
>CBFDDU010000188.1:0-5570 GCA_965603655.1 uncultured Candidatus Electrothrix sp.
TGTTGTTCTTGATGACCCGCAGCTCGTCGCGAATGCCCGACCGTCAATTACCAGCCCAATCACCATTGAAGGCCAAGGCCACACCATTGACGGCAACGACAAGATTGGCTATGTGCTGAAACTAAATGAACAGTATAGCTGTGACAAGGGAGAGTTAATCTTAAACAATACCACTATTACCGGCGGAAACCATGCGCACCCGGGAGACGTGACTACGGGGTTGCTCAACAACGGCGGGGGAATTGCCAATGCCTTCTGCGGCATACTCACGTTAACCAACTCTACTATCAGCGGAAATACTGCGGCAGGAAACGGCGGCGGGATTTTTAACGGTCCGCAAGGCACTGTTACGCTCAACAATTCCACGATCAGTGGGAATATTTCTGAAGGCAACGGAGGAGGAGGGATCTACAGCGATAATGGCACTGTCACGTTGAACAACTCCACGGTGAGCGGGAACAGTGCCGTAGGCAACGGCGGGGGAATTTACGGAGTTGAGATAAACGGCCCCCCTTCCGCCGCAAGTAACATTACGTTGAATAATTCTCTTGTCAACGGCAACACGGCCTCAAACGGCCATGAGATCTATCACGCTGCGGGTACCATCACGACAGACAGCTCAAATCTCTTCGGCGATAGTGATAAGGGCAACGCCGAGGCATTCGTAGGTTTCGCCCCCGGAGCTGGCGATGTCACCGCCACCAACGACGGCACAGTTCCAACCGCTCTATCTGCCATCCTCAGCCCCTTGGCCGATAACGGTGGCCCGACCCTGACCCATGCCCTAGTTCCGGGCAGCCCAGCCATTGATCTGGATCTGGCATGCAGTACTGGCCTGACAGAGGACCAGCGCGGCGAGTCTCGCCCGATGGGAGATGGCTGCGATGCGGGTTCCTTTGAAGAGAGCACCAATCCCGATAACGGTAGTCCATTCTTACCCGCAATCTATCTTCTCCTCTTAAACAAATAAGGAAGGTCAGACACTAAGGCCACGGCATGTCGTGGCCTTAGCAGGGCAGGTTTACCTGAATGCAACGAAAGCGGACAACTCAACTAGGAAACCAACAAGAAATAAAATCCCCGTTTTCAGGTATGGCATTGTAGGGGCAGACCTGCGTGTCTGCCCGGCATAAAAGGGCAAACACACAGGTTTGCCCCTACGGCACCCGAAATAGTGGGTAGAATATTTCTTGTTGAATCCCCTACGCAGGTGTCAACGTAGAAAGTCAAGGGTGTTTTTGCCAAATCGATCAAAATGCACCCTTGCAAAAATACAAAACCGAACTCTCAGCTCAGGAGTAACTGAGAGCCCGGATCATCACTCCTGGGTCAACTGCTCCCGAACCTCACCACAACGCAGCATCATCGTGCCGAAATAAGGATTATTAATCTCCTCTGACGGCGCAAGCCAAGTGGCCCCGGTGTTGCCGAAAGCCATGGGGCAGAAATGGACAAACCAGGAGGTATGATCATTGCTGCCATAGGCTTCCACTGTCTCGACAACGGCCTGACTGTAAGGATAAAAAGCTGTGCGGATATCCGCCAGAGTTTCAGCTCCGGCAAGGCCCTGCATACCTGCCTGCAAACGCTTGGCCAGACCTGTGGCATCCTCACTCCCGTTTTTCTCAAGAGCAGTGACTAAGGTCTCCGTCAACGGGGTAAGGGCCGCAGCGGAATTCTTGGCAACCTCTTCATTATCAGCTGCAAGGTTCTGTTGGAGGATCAGATATTTTTTAAGCAGGTTGCCCACCTTTTTTTGCAATTCCGGCGAAGCGGTATAGGTAGACGGTAGATCCTCAATGGAAAAACGCTGCCTGAGCTGGTGGAAATGCTCTGCAAGCTCAGTATAGAGCGTCCGGATTTCCTTATCTCCTTCTGCTTCCTGTAGCAGAACGATATCATTTTTGAGGAGCATGGAAAGCTCCTGCCAACTCAGGGTTGTCTCTTCATCAAGCCCGTCAGCGCCAGATCCTCCTATAGCACGCAGGGCATTGCTGAATTTTTTCAAAGCTGTGGGATACTGCTCAGACCCCTTTTTATGAACCTCTCTGGACAGAGCAACAAAGCCTTGGTTGAGGAGATCCAGCCTGGAAACAAAAAGTTGGGGCAGGGAGTCCTTGGCTTTTTTTGTGCTTTCGCTGTACGGATTCATCATAGAAGGACGAGCCTGGAGCTGAATGGCCGAGTCAATTTTAAAATTACCTCGCACAACAACCAGTTCCCCCTCCTTGAGCCCGTCTTTCACCTCGTAATACTCACCCCGCTTTGAACCGAGCACCACCTCCCGGCCTACATAAGTACCCGGCTTATCCGGTATCTGCACATAGACCAAGGCCCGCTTGCCCGTGAGCAGGGGGGCAGAGGATGGAACCAGCAAGCGAGATGTCCCGCTCGTGTCTGCTGCGGCGGAGAGTTCGGCCCGAACAAACATACCGGGTTTCAACGTACCTCTTGTATTATCAGCATTAAGGCGCACCCGGACTGTCCTGTTTTTCTCATCCACTAGCGGATCAATATAGACAACCTTGCCCTGGAATTCGGTACCCGGATAGGCCTCAACCGTGAAACCGACCTTCTGCCCCATGCTGACTGCCTGAAGATCTGTCTCGTAGACCTCAAGAATCACCCAGACCTTGGTCAGGTCGGCCAGGGTATAAATGGGCTTGCCGGTTTTGACATACATGCCTTCATTAACATGTTTTTCAATGACAATGCCGGATAAGGGGGCAGTGAGGGTGATATGGTCGGCAGGCCTTTGCTGCTGTTCCATGGTCTGAAGTTGCTTTTTACCGATACCCAGCAGGCGCAATTTCTCTTGAGCAGCATCAAGGGTTCGGGCGGCTATTTTTTTGACCAGCGCGTTGCCGGATTTCTTGGTCCGTTCAAACTCCTTGGAAGCCTGAATAAGCTCGGCCTGGGCAGTGAATAAATCCGGGCTGTAGACCTTGGCCACGGCCTGCCCGCGCCGGACCGGAGAGCCGGTGTAATCAATAAAGAGCTTGTCGAGCCGACCGTCCACCCAGGAGGTGATAGTGCTGCCCCTGGTCTCGTCGTAGTCAATTCTCCCGAAAATCTGGATTTCAGCAGCCGTATCATTATGCCCTCGAATGACGCTCCGTACCTCTACCTCGGCTAATTTCCTCTGCCTGCTGTCCAGGGATATCTGGCGCAGGCTCTGTCGTTCCTCATTGCTCTGCTTCTCGACCTCAATCAGGTCCATAAAGCAGAGAGGACACTGACCGGGTTCCGGGAGCTGGACCTGCGGATGCATGGAGCAGGTCCAGACGGTTTCCGGGTCGTGCTTATGTTCGGCAGCAGGATCTGTTTCCGCGTGCAGACCTCCCGGCAGCAGGAAGCAGCAACACAAGAGAACAGTACTCAGTCGAAAAAACAGATCCTGCATGATACGGTTCCTCGTGGTTTTATTTTGCGTGCTCGGAATGGCCTTCATGATCGGTATGATCCATGTTTTCGGCCGGGGCCGCATCACCGCTCTCCGCCGGGACAGCCTCCGGTTCTACGCCCATCTCTTTCATCTTAGCTAGGTATTCTTCCGGGTTCTCTTTGAATTGGGGAAGACATGCTGCACAGCAGAAATAGACTCGTTTTCCCTCATGGTCAGCATAGATTTCTTTGTTGATATCACCGCCCATGACCGGACATTTGGTCTGCGGGGCAGCGAAAACGTTGCCTGCGAAACTCAGCAGCATGAAAAGACACAGACCGGCAAGGCTAAATGTTTTAAGAATACGCATGATGAACTCCTTTATGTTTTATGTTGGTTGGGTCACAGGCCGTCGGAATTGTTTCGATCGCCTGAATTATTGTATGTAGGGGCAGACCTGCGTGTCTGCCCGGTATGAAAGGGCGAACACACAGGTTCGCCCCTACGCCAAATTGCCATGTAATGATTTACAATATAAAATATTATTCCGATATATCGGTCCGCCAATCCGCCAGAACAACCCCGGCCTGCGCCTCTAACCCGGCAACGGCCAAGGCCCTATCAGCCAGGGCGCGGCTTGCAGCCAGAGAAAAGGTCAGCAGGCTCTGTTCCGCATCAATCATTTCCAGGATGGAGTTTTTTCCGCTCTGAAACCCGCTGACCGCAACCTCAATCTGCTGTTGGGCATTGGGAAGTAACTCATCCCTGTACAGAGCCAGTCTGCGCTCCGCATCCCGATAGGCGTACAGGCCCTGCTCAATCCTGTTTTTCAGGTCTCGCTTTTGCTCCTCTTCTAATGATCGGGCCGCCTTGATACCTGCATTCTGTTCAGCCACCTTTGCACGGCGACGGTCACGGAAGATGGGCAGGTTCATGCTGACTCCGGCAATCACCGGGTCTGAACCACTGTCTGGTGGATCGCCGTATTCGGCAGATCCGGTCAGGATGGTTTTCAGCGAAACCTTGAAATCAGGATAAAAATCTTTTTTCGCCAGATCCTTGCCGGTCCGCGCCTTGGCAATACGCTCCTGCGCTGCCTGGAGCAGGGGAGCATTTTCAAGAGCAAGGGTGTAGATGGCATGCTCCTTTTTTTTCAGAACAACCTTAGGCAGGTGCTTTGGCACGGCCCGTGCCTGCTCCGCTTCCGTGCCCAGCAGATTATTGATGCTGATTCGGAGAGGAGAGGCCTGATCTTCCAGGGTCCGGGCTTTGTCCTGGGTCCGGGCCAGTTCCGCCTGAATTTTGAGCACATCAAAATAGGTTGCTTTGCCTCCTGTATAACGACTGCGAGCCACCCCTTCAAGATAACGGAGCAGTTCAAGGTTATCCGCCACAACCTGTTGGGAGCGACCAAGAAAGCAATATGCAATATAGGCTGTTTTGATTTGCCGTGCCACATCCAGCTCCACTACCGCGATTCTTGCCCCTGCAATGGCCTCGTCATGGCTGCTCAATTTACGCAGCAGGGGAAGTTTGCCGAACCAGGGCAGGCCCTGACCAATCCCCAGAGCCGCCCGCTGCGAACCGGTTCTGGTCTCAATAGGCTCAAAATAATACTGGATTTCAAGTTTCGGGTCCGGCAGCACCCCGGCCTGACGCACCTTTGCCGAGGCGGCCCGAAATTGGGCACGCGCTGCCAGCAGGGCATCATTGCCGATAAGTGCCTGTTCAAGATAGGCGGACAGGGTCTTATCCTTACCCTCTTTTTCAGCGGAGAAAACAGAGGAACAGGGCAGCATGATCGGGATCAGGCAGAGGAGGAAGGTGCAGATATATCGCTTCATTGTTTAGATTTTTCCGCAGTTGTCTTGCTTGAGCTGTTTGGAACAGAAAAAGAAACTCTACATACAATAAAAGCAGGTTATTCGATGGAATTCAAAAAATATCTGCCAATCCTCGTTTATTCGCAGCCGATGGAGTGGTTAGGTATGAAGAGCCCCAAGCCGGTTACGGAAAGGGGAAATATATCGGGGATGATAGAACGCCTGACGTCATAACCACAAAAAAAGGCCGTACAGTTAAAAACTGTACGGCCTTGAAATACCTTTGTGGTAGCGGGGACCGGATTTGAACCGATGACCTTCGGGTTATGAGCCCGACGAGCTACCAGACTGCTCCACCCCGC
>CBFDDU010000189.1:0-5544 GCA_965603655.1 uncultured Candidatus Electrothrix sp.
TAGAGCATGTCCTGGTGCAGTGTTGTGGAAAAACGAAGGGACGAGCCGGTTTGCCCGCTGTACGCCTTGGTGATTTCAGGGCGCTTTCCATGCTTTTCCATGCGTTGGGGATCCTCGTTGGAGTCGGCCAATACCACCCCGTCCGGAGCAATCACTGTGATGCGGGTATGGGCTCGTCGTCCGGCTTGTCGGCAGAATTCCTGGAGGGCATCTGGAGAGTCCATGAGAAGATCCATAATTTTTTGCTCCAACAACAGGGCCCTGGCCTCGATATCCACGACCATCTGATCTTAATAAAACGTCTTAAAGGTCGTGGTGGCAAACCAGCTGACCGCCAAGACCGTACAGAGGCTGATCAGCAGACTGACTGGAAATATCTGCCAAAACAGGGGGCGGCGGCGCATCATTCTACTCCTTGAGTCGATACCCGATACCCCGGACGGTTTCGATATTTTTTCCGGTTTCGCCCAGCTTTTTCCGGAGGCCAAAAATCTGCACGTCCACAGCTCTGGGGGTGACGGAATAATCATAACCCCGGACCTGATCAATAATCTGTTGCCTGCTGAAGACCCAGCCCGGCCTGTGGGCCAGCAGGAGCAGGATAGTGAACTCGGTGGTGGTCAGTTGGACTGGTTTGCCAGCAACAAGGACTTCATGTCGCCTGGGGGTAATCCGCAGATCATGGACCGTGATGACCTCCTCCGCCTCAGGATCTATCGTTCTCTTGTCGATATCTCTGCGCAGGACCGCCTCAACCCTGGCCATCAGCACTTTCGGGCTGAAGGGCTTAGTCACGTAATCATCAGCACCTCCGTCCAGGCCAGCCACAATATCACTCTCTTCGCCCAGGGCCGTTAACATGATAACCGGGACGTGCTGGTTTTTGGGATCCTTTCTGATATTGGTACAGACTTCCATACCGTTTTTTCCGGGCAGCGTCAGGTCCAGAATAACTGCGGATATTTTCTCTTCAGCCAACAGCTGCAATGCCTGCTCGCCGCTGTCCGCGCAACTGACATTGTATCCGGATCTGATCAGATGATAGCTGACCAGCTGCTGGATATCCATGTCATCTTCCACCACTAATATATTCGCCTTACGCACTGGTACCCTCTCTTTTTTGTCGATTCATGCCGATATAAGTAGCAGTTCGGACAATCCTTGCAAACAAAAAACAGGCGACTAACGCAATCCTAATAATACGCTAATCGAGCTGTAATCAGTACTCGGTATTATCAATAAAATTTGCACGAGGAAATGACGAGCAAAACAAACTATTCACGGACAACTTGCCTTGACAGCAGAATTTTGGAGAAAAAGGTGCCTGATAAAAAAATGATCAACCGAACGCTGCATCGGGAAATAGATTTACTCAAGAAGATGTTTATCGATCTCGGAGCGCTGGTGGAGGACCGTCTGCGCAAATCCTGCATTATTCTTGAGACCGGCGATAAGGAACTGGCCGAAGAGATCATCCGTACTGATAACGAAATCGATCACATGGAGGTGCAGATAGAAGAGGAATGCCTCAAGGTACTGGCTCTGCATCAGCCCGTGGCCAGCGATCTACGCCTCATCGTTGCCATTATAAAAATTAATAACGAGCTGGAACGAATCGGCGATATGGCGGTCGGTATTGCTAGGCGAGTTCAGGTTATCCATAAAAAGGGCGGGGTCTCTTTTGCGGTGGATTACAGGCCGATGGCGGTCAAGGTGCTGGGGATGATCAAGATGAGCCTGGATGCCTTGGTCACTGAAAATGCGGATTTGGCCCGCAGAATATTTCATGAAGATGAGGAAGTCGACGCCTTACGGGATAAGGCCTATAAGGCCGTGGTCAAGGAGCTTGATGCGGATACCGGCCATGCCGCCGCTCTCCTGAACATATATCTGCTGTCCCGCCATTTAGAACGTATCGGCGACCGGGCCTGCAATATTGCGGAAGAGGTGATCTATCTTGTTGAAGGGGATATTGTCAGAAACGAATAGGAGACATCCTTTCTTGAGCTGAGCAAGAGAGTGGAACAAGAACCCTGAACAGAAAAACGCAAGACGGATAACGGACCGGATAGAGGATCAGACGAAGGACAGTATGTTACTTTTTTATATTCCAGCCGTATTACTGATATTGAGTTCTCTTGCCTATTGGCAGGGACGAGACAAAGCCTTTGCCTTGAGTTACAGGGCAAGGGAGGGAAGGGGCTGTAGGCTGCATTCCAGGCCAACCTATTATGGACTATTAACAGCCTTCTGGTGCGGCATTCCCGGACTGCTGCTCTACCTGTTCTGGCTGACAGCTTCGGACTGGATTCTGACCGGCTTTGTGCTGCGCACCCTGCCTGATGATATGCGGAACCTGTCAGGGGATCAGCTCAACCTGCTCCTCAATGACCTGCAAAACCTTGTTGCAGGCCATGTTGCTGCTGGCAATATTGACCCGGCCATGCAGGCTGCCGCTGATTTTTATCACCGTTTGGAATCTATCAGCTCCGTGGCCTTGGCCTTGGTGATCCTGGCAGCTTCTATTGTGGCCTTTACCGTGGTCTATCGTCGGATTCAGCCAGCCTTACGTGCTCGCAATCATGTGGAGCGCATTATTCGTTATGCGCTTATCGCCTGCTCGACCCTAGCTATCTTCTGCACCGTCGGCATTGTTCTTTCTGTCCTTTTTGAATCCATCCGCTTTTTTCAGCATATCGCCGTACCTGATTTTCTTTTCGGTCTCAAATGGAGTCCCCAGATGGCCATGCGGGCGGATCAGGCCGGGAGTTCCGGCAGTTTCGGGGCCATACCGGTTATGGCAGGCACCTTCATGATTACTGCTATTGCCATGTTTGTGGCTGTGCCGGTGGGCCTGCTTTCAGCGGTCTATTTATCAGAATATGCTGGCAATACCTTTCGGGCCGTAGTGAAACCGCTGCTGGAAATCCTGGCCGGGATTCCCACAGTGGTGTACGGCTTTTTTGCCGCTCTTGTTGTGTCGCCCTTTATTCGCCAGACAGGAACCTTGGTCGGACTTGATGTGTCCTCAGAAAGCGCCTTGGCAGCGGGCTTGGTTATGGGGATTATGATTATTCCCTTTGTTTCCTCTCTTTCCGATGACGTCATCAATGCTGTGCCCCAGTCCTTACGGGACGGCTCCTATGGCTTGGGGGCGACCAAGAACGAGACGGTTATGCAGGTGGTGCTGCCTGCTGCTCTGCCCGGTATTGTCGGCGGGGTGCTGCTTGCGGTCTCTCGGGCCATCGGTGAGACCATGATCGTGGTCATGGCTGCCGGGCTTTCCGCTCGCCTCACGGCAAATCCCCTTGAGGCGGTGACCACGGTGACCGTGCAGATCGTCACCCTGCTGGTCGGGGATCAGGAATTTGACAGCCCCAAGACAATGGCCGCCTTTGCCTTAGGGCTTCTGCTTTTTATCGTGACCTTGGTCCTGAATGTCATTGCCCTATATATTGTTCGGAAATATCGGGAGGAGTATGAATAGTAAAATGAGTGAGAAAGGAAGAATGAAAGAGAGAACAGGAAATTCAGCTATGGAACGCGCTGAACGCAATCTGATCCGTCGGCGGCGGAAAGAGGAGCGTTTTCGCAGATTGAGCTTTTCCGCCGTGATGCTGAGTCTCGGTTTTCTCGTGCTCCTGTTCGCCTCAATTATCCTGAACGGCTGGTCAGCCTTTCTCCGTACCGACATTCTGCTGGATATTCACTTTGACAGCGAAGTGCTGGACGTGAACAGTTTGGTGAATGCGAATTACGGCAAACTGGTCAAGCAGGCCATGCGGGAACGCCTGCCCGAGGTTACCTCGCGACAGGATAAGCGGGAAATGTACAGGCTGGTCAGCTCCGGTGCCGCATATACATTGCAGAAGATGGTGACGGCTGATCCGGCCTTGATCGGGAAGACCGTCTCTCTGTGGCTACCTGCCGATGATTTGGCCGACATGCTGATGAAGGGCAGAATCGACCGAGATACCCCGGAGTCGGAGCGCGCCATGTCGGATAAGCAGATGCAGTGGGTTGATCGGCTTATTGCGCAGGGGCGACTGGAGCGGCATTTCAACACCACCTTTTTTCAGGCCGGTGATTCGCGGGAGCCGGAGCTGGCCGGTATCAGAGGAGCGGTGATGGGTTCCCTCTTTACCCTGCTGGTGACCTTGGTGCTTTCCTTTCCGGTGGCTGTTGCCTCTGCGGTCTATCTGGAAGAGTTTGCCCCGAAAAATAAATGGACTGACGTGGTCGAGGTGAATATCAACAATCTGGCGGCGGTACCTTCCATCGTTTTCGGCTTATTAGGACTGGCCGTTTTCCTCAATTTCTTCGGAATGCCCCGCTCATCACCCCTGGTCGGCGGCTTGGTCCTGTCCCTGATGACCCTGCCCACGATTATTATCGCTAGTCGGGCTTCGTTACAGGCAGTGCCGCCTTCCATTCGCGAGGCTGCCCTCGGTGTGGGCGCATCCAAGATGCAGACCGTGTTCCACCATGTTCTTCCGCTGGCCATGCCCGGCATGATGACCGGAACCATTATCGGTCTGTCACGGGCCTTGGGCGAAACCGCCCCCCTGCTGATGATCGGCATGGTCGCCTTTATTGTCGATGTGCCAGCCAGTATCACGGACCCGGCCACCGGTTTGCCGGTACAGATCTTTCTCTGGGCCGATTCACCGGAACGCGCCTTTGTCGAGCGCACATCCGCTGCCATTCTCGTACTGTTGACGGTACTGATCTCCATGAACGGGCTGGCAGTGTATCTGCGCATGAAATTTGAACGGCGGTGGTAATTTTTCCTCCGTTGTTGTTAAGGCACCATTATTAAAGCACCACATGCGGATGGGGGGTTATCCATCTCCTACAAAAAAAACAGCCCCTCGTTCGCATCTTTTGCATACATCAAGGGAGCAGACCTTGAGCTTGCTCTGAAAAGAGTGAAATAACAAACCGAAGAATTTTGTAAAAGAGAACGGAATGCAAGGAGAAAAAATGAAGAAAACGTTGTTGATTGCGGCCTGTATGCTGCTGGCATCCGATGTCCTGGCAGGCGGGAGAGACTATGTCTCTCTTGTGGGATCATCCACGGTCTACCCTTTTGCCACTACGGTTGCGGAACGATTCGGCAAGACCAGTTCCTTTAAGACCCCGAAGATCGAATCAACCGGTTCAGGTGGCGGCATGAAACTGTTCTGTGCCGGTACCGGCATTGACACCCCGGATGTCACCAACTGCTCGCGCAGGATCAAAAAGTCCGAATACGAGAGCTGTATGAGCAACGGGGTCAAGGAGATAACTGAGGTGAAGATCGGGTACGACGGTATTGTCATTGCCAACTCAAAAAAAGCAACCCGCTTTTCGTTAACAAAGAAAGATCTTTATCTGGCCTTGGCTCGCTCTGTGCCTGACCCCAAGGGCAGCAAAACCTTTGTTGATAATCCGTACACGACCTGGAAAGAGGTGAATCCCGCGCTGCCTGCTCTTAAGATTGAGGTCATGGGGCCGCCGCCCACTTCAGGAACCCGTGATGCCTTTGATGAATTGGCAATGGAG
>CBFDDU010000190.1:0-5498 GCA_965603655.1 uncultured Candidatus Electrothrix sp.
TGATTCTCAAGAAGTAAACAAAATAAGAATACATGATCTGTTTATAATTTCAATTTAAAAGCAAATGATGGTGGGGCACAGGAGAGCCAACAGATCCATGTTTTTAAAAAAAAGGATATCTCTTGGAAGATACAGTAGGAAGGGGTCGCCGCTCGAAGATAAGGAAAGAATATCCTGTCTCTGAGCGGCGTAACAAAAAAATCGAGAAGATGAAAAAAAGAGCAGCAGGTGTTGAGTAGAGGTCAGCTGTAACGGCCCGTATGCCTTACCACCACGATCATGCGTCAGATGCGGAGATGAAGTCACTATCCGAATCATCATCGGAATTATTATCCGATTTATCATTGAAACCATGATCTGCACCATCCTCTGCATCATCCTTGGTGGACCCCATGAGATTCAAAAAAGACTTAACAACCGATTTCCTCGATTTTTCAGCAGAGATTTCAGTTGGACTGCTTTCTGTTGCTGAGCCCTGAACAGATTCAGTAACAATCTTGTTGAGCTCTCCGTTATCAAGCCATATGCCGTTACAGTCCGGGCAATAATCGATTTCCACCCCTCTGCGTATGGCTTTGCGAAGTTTCACATTTGTACAGCAGGGACAATGTTTTTCCATGATGTTCTCCTGACAGCTTATGTTAGCCTCAACTCCTTGTAAGAAAGCTAAAAATTACTCTGTTTCAGCTGCTGCATCAAGAAAATCCTGCTCAGTCAACGCAAAATCAGCATCATGGGCCTGATCCACCTTGAGAAGAATTGTCATATCCCCCTGATAGGTCGGAGCAAAGTCAAACTTCCCTTCTTTATCGGTTGTGCCTTCCAGGATCTTTTCGCCCTTATTATTCACAACGAGCACATGACCGTTCTGTACTTTCCTCCCTCCCATGAAAAAGCCTTCTACATACACCCGATTATTTTCCACATAGCACCAAAGGGTGGTTGCATGGGCAAAGGCGGAAGAAGCAAAGGACAGAAAGAGCATGGTTGTGGCAAGCAGGAGAGCTGCCTGTCTGGTGGGTTGCATTTTGTGCATAATGAATTATCTCCTTTTTTAATAATCAGATAGAATTACATGAAAGTAGTGAGGGAGACTGACCAGCCGCCCATCAATTTTCTTTTTTTGTTGTCCCGCCCCGGAGGGGTGGAATGGTCGGGGGTTAGATTTCCCCTTGATTCGGCCCACTTCTGGACAGTAGGGGTCGAGAAATCAGGGCCCCGTAAAACAGAATACTGGAGACCAAGGCGATCACTGCGCCGCTGGGTACCGGCAGCAATCCAGACAGCAGCAGCCCAGAAGCTGTACTGATCGTGGAAAAAATGACGCTGAGCCAGACAAACCAGCGAAGATTAGGGGCAACCAGCTGGGCCCCTGCCGCTGGAACCACAATCAGGACCAGAACAAGCAAAGCTCCAATCAATTTCAGACTGGCCACCACCACAATAGTCATCAAAGTAACAAAAAGGTACTCCAGGAAGACTGGCGACAACCCCCGCGCCTTGGCCAAGGTACGGTTAAAACTGGCCAGCATGAATTGATTAAAATTAAACGCAAACAAAATACCGACAACCAGCGAGGCAATTGTCAAAGCGATGAGATCCTGATCGTTGAGGGTGATCAGACTGCCAAAGAGAATCCCCTCCACTTGATGAATATTGAACTGGCTGGTCACCACGATCATCAAGATAATACCGAGGCCGAGCACCTGAGCCAGCACCACCCCGATAATCGTATCATTGGCAAGCCGGGTCCGATTTTTAACAAAGGTCATTAGCAGGGCGACAATCAGACAAAAACCGTACAATCCTGCATAGGTTCCATCAACCGGCTCACCGAGCAGCAACCCGATGGCAACACCACTCATGGCTGCGTTGCCGATGGTCTGGGTAAAGAAAGAGAGCTTCTTGGTAACCACCACGGTACCGATAGCCCCGAGCAGGGGACCAATGATCAGGGCGGCCAACAGGCCGCGAATCATAAAGGTGTGCTCAAAGATTGAGGGCAGATACCCTTGGACTGCCCAATTTTTAAAAATATCGTAAATAAAGTCCATATCGTCCAGATAAGCCTTGAGGATAAATAAGCTTTACCACAGCTTATCATATAATACCCATCCCGGCCCCCTGGGCCGGGACAACAAAAAATAAAAGTTGGTCAGGCGACTCCAAGGAGTCACCCGGTACTTTCACATAAACCACCATCCCACCCCCCGGGGTGGGACAATAAAACATAAAAGTTTATCGGGCGGCTCGAATGAAGTTTACCCGACCCCTTTCATAGAAAAGTATATTGCTGCAGGAGATCGGCATGGTTCAGCCCCTTGGCGGGGCCGTCATAAAAGATCGTTCGGTTGACCGCTGTAACGGCATCGCAAACACGGGAGATCATATTCATACTATGGCAAACCATGAGAATGGTAATCCCGTGCTCGTCTCTCAGATTGATAAGCATTTCCTCAAAATGACGAATACCGACCTCGTCAATATTACTGGCCGGTTCATCAAGAAGAAGAAGCTCCGGCTTGGGTCTCAGTGCCTGAGCCAGCAGGACTCTGCGAAACTCCCCGCCGGAAAGCTGGCCCACACAGCGATCAATCAGGTGCGCACAGTCTGTCGCAGTCAACAGTTCCTCAATCTCTGCCCGGACCGTACTCCGGCGAGCGAAAAAAACAGGCATTTTTTTCAGCATCAGAAAAAGAAAATCAAAAACCGTGATCGGCACGGAATGATCAAACTCCAGAAACTGCGGCACATAGCCGACCCGGCTGCTTTCCCGAAAAAGAAAACGGATGGTTCCCTTATGGGGCATTCCCCCCATGACGCTCCGCATCAGGGTGGTTTTTCCTGCCCCGTTGGGGCCGGTCAGGGCATGAATATGCCCTTTTTTGACCCGCATATTAACATCATCAAGGATTCGGTTTCCCCGCAGAGAAACCGAAAGATTCTCTATTTCAAGCAAATTATGCTCTTCAGTACTGCTCATTACTGGTCCTTATTCTGCGGTTGCGGTGCTCCGGGGGCCAAATTCTCCAGCATGCCTTTCTGCATACCCTGCACCTGCTCATTCATACGACCCTTAATCTGCTGCTGCTGCATTTCCTGCTGCATTTCAGGTAGAGTTTCTTTCAAACTCTCCTGCATGGTGCCCTGCATCTGCGCCTTTGTATCTATAAGCTGCTGATTCATCCGTTCAGACATCTGCTTCTGCTGCATTGTCGGTATGGAATCTTTGAGTTTTTCCTGCACAACTTCCTGCATCCGCTTGGTCGTATCCTGAAGCTGCCGGTTCATCCGTTCAGACATCTGCTGCTGCTGCATTGTCGGCACAGAACCTTTGAGTTTTTCCTGGACAGCACCCTGCATCTGTTGCGAAGCATCCTGCATCTGTTGAGACATGTTTTCCGGTATCTTACCCGGCATATCTCCCGGAGCAATCCCTCCCGACACCTCGGTCAAGGCCGCAATAATGGCGTTGATGTTTCTCTGCATGGCCTGCTCAAAAAATTCCTTTGAGTACTCCCCGTTGGAAATATGGGAGAGCGCATAGAGACGGCAGCCGGTCTCCTTATAGATAATATCCACGTATTTCTTTTCATAATCCAGCTCACCGAACAGCACATTGACCTTAGCCCGCTTGATCCTTTTAATGGTATCCTGGAGCTGGCGCGCACTGGGCTTCACCCCGTGTCTCGGCTGAACCACGGCACTGACTTCAATACCGAGCTCCTGAAAGAGATAAGAATATCCGTCATGCACAGTGGCAATACGGAGATTATTGAGGTCAAGCATATCAAGCCGCATTAAAGCGGACTGGAGCATATTACGCAGCTTCAGAGAATACGTGCGTACATTTCTGATAAATTCACCAGCCTGATCTGGACAGAGTTTGCCCAGTTTTCTGGTGATCATCTGCATCTGCTGAATTGCACCGGTTATGGCGATATAGGTATGGCTGTTATAGGAGACCTTGCCATCCTGTTTATCAAAATCGTAATGCTTATTAAAAGACGGTATCAGGGGAAGGCCCTTACTGGTGTCTATGACCATCATCTTATCGTTTTCAATGGCCTTGAGCATGGGCTTGATAAACTCATCATGCCCTACCCCGTTGACAATGACCACATCCAGATTTTGCAACTTCTCCATATCCGAGGGTACGGGCTGGTAAGCATGAGGGTCCGAGCCGGGAGGTATTATTGAGGTCACATTTGCCTCATCACCGACGATATTTTTAGCCCAGGAATAATACGGATGCAGAGAAGCCCCTATATTCAAACGACATTTCCCATCCTGGGCATATGCCTGCATCGAAGATAAAATAAGACAGAAGACGAGCACAAGTTGAGGACGTAGCATCTTTTTCATGTGGTACCTGTACGTTTTTTTTAATGAAAATTTACCAGAGAAGAGGCGTATCAGCTGCCAGTGGATTCTCTAACGTTCCCGTTAACAGCAGAATTGCCACTGATAACCCATTTCCAGCCCCGTTCAACAAGAGGGCCTTCCGAGTAATCAACGATCTGTGGATTTATCCAAATCTGGGCGGTAAACCGATCCTCCTGCGCACCCTGAACATACGGATAGGGATATTGTCCCGCTTGGAGATCAATGATACGAAGAATAAAACTGTTTTCCAAAGGATCAGCTCCTTGCTTCTCTTCTTGAGCGACCTCTTTATTTGCACCGTAATAATCAACCCAGGTTTTGCCTTGATGCATTTCCCAAGAAAAACCACGCAGACCTGCTGGCAAAAAATCACCAACAAAAGGCGGGAGAGATTCGGTTTGCAGTTCAGAGATCTCCGGCCAATTGCCCGCCGCCTCATAGGTCCAAGTAATACTGTCCACAGCTCCTAGCAGAGATCGGTACAGAACCGGGGCCTGATTCTTCAGGCGAATATCCTGAATCTGATAGGATAGTTTTGCCGTAATGTCTTCTTTTGGTGCAACCTGCACATATCGCAGGCCTGCAAGCAGGAAGATACAACAGAGAACAACGGCAAGCCCTAAAACCTCACGCCCCGCAGCAAGCGGGGCAACAATCACTTCTTTACATTCTTGTGTAGCGGCGTTATCCATAAATCCCCACCTACTCTTTCCTTCAAATGCAAGAACCTGTATCCCACAATGAAGGGTATTATTTTTCCTAGATACGTAACATCGTTTATAAGGTTACGCAATATCTTTTTGCCTGGGTGGGAAAAAAATACCCGATCCGATACTCCGTTTCAATAAAAACCAACTGTTGAGCCGCTTATATCCACTCCGCATCAAACGCCTTAGGCATCCGCCACCTCTCTTAAACCAAATCTGCCATCACCGTATTTGCCAGCAACATTCCCAACGGGGTAAGCTGTAAACGATCCTGCACGATATGCAACAAGTCCTGCCGAATAAGACGATGCAAGGTCTCGCCGTAATAGCTTTCCGCGTTCAGAGCAAAGCGATCAGTCAATTCTACCAGAGACACCCCCGCTGTCATGCGCAGCCCCGTAATGA
>CBFDDU010000191.1:0-5481 GCA_965603655.1 uncultured Candidatus Electrothrix sp.
AGATATATTCCTGAACCCTTGCAGATATTTATTAGTCTTTTTCTGTTCGCTCACTATATTTTTCAATTCTTTCAAGTTGATTGATATATCCTTCAGATAATCTTCTGTAAAATTAGCCTGCAGAAAATCTTTCAGGTCGATATAAAAATTGTCTCTAAACTCAGATCCTGTTTGCGGGTGAAGGTAACTTACCGAAACATCAAAACATGTACAGTCGCCATCCCTATCTGGGGACAAGACATCTCGAAATCCTCCAAAAGTAAACACCATCTTTCTTCTTGGAGGAAAAAATTTAATGCCATTTTTTAGAGCATTAGGTAGTTCGTCATTGCTTCGGTTTTTATGCCAGGAAAAAGTTTCTGAAAAGATAAACTTTACATCATGGGCGGGTTCACCTCCTGTATTCTCTACAACGAGTTGAATCCAAGGATCTTGAACTTGCATATCTATGCTGATCAAGGATGGAATAATTTGTCTCCTATTTCTTATATCTTCTATCTCATAATGCTCCATCGGAGCTGATCTGGCGTTGGATCTTTTATAATACTTCTTGTCCGGCGATTGATGCGGACCACGAAAACTCTTCAGAACATTGATCACAAAAATAGACGTAGTTTCTGTTTTTGTGATTTCTACGATCTCAATCCCTGAAATCATCGGAGTTATATTCGTTGAAAGTATCTGGTCAATCCATTCTTTATTTATCTCCTTAATATCAACGCCACTATCCATTCCTGCAGGAAATCCTACTTTGTTCTTTTTCTCCTCTTTTACCCCATAGATCAGCATTCCGCCGTCAGCATTTGCAAAGGCTGAAACGTCCTTGCATATCTCGTCTTTCTTTTTTTTGGAAAGCGCAGGGCTTGCTTTGTAGTCCAGATGAATATTCTCCGGAGTTTCCAATTTGATAAGCTGCTCAATATCTTGTATCGTTTTTGGAATTTTCACGCGAACCTTTCCTTGTTATTCATGATATGCGACAAAGTAGCAATCTGCATCTTCACATTTACCCGACCGCCAAAATCATACACCTCGTTGCAATCCTCCAATGCCTCATGTCAAACTTACTTTGCCTCAAAGTAAACGTGCAATGACATCTGTGCTACGCTGCATATTCAGCAAGCAACAGGGTCACACTCCTTACCTCTACTCAAGAAAAAATATCCTCAACCGCAACCTCAAGTTCAATAACCGGATCAGTAAACCGTCCGCTTGAACAAGAGAGAGGACGCTGAATATCCTGAAACAGAACAATGGTCTTGGTCGGTGGGATCACAAGCCAGCAGGACTGCACTCCGGCCTGCAAATACACTTCGAACTTTTCAGTAATTTCATGGACTGCCTGTTTAGGAGACAATATCTCGACCAGCAAAAGCGGGGGCTTGTCCGCCTTGACTTTATCATGAAGAAAATCAATCTTCCCCTTCTTATACAAAGCAATATCAGGAATATAATCAGTCCCGCTGATATCCAATGTCATTTCAATGTGCAGATTATACTTTTCGTCCTGATCCAGCACCTTGGCAATCCTGTAGGCGAGATAGGAATGATTATACGATGGGGTCATCCTGAATCCTCTTTTTCATTTATAACTCCGCTGCGAAGGCGTAACCGCCTCAAACTCAAGCGGTTCCTGATGCAGGAGAGGAGGCTGGCCAACTCCTCTATGCTCCCAAACCGTCACATGCGAGTAATGTGCATCATCCCGCTTGGCTTCATGCTCCTCGGTCTGACTTTCCTCCCGCAGATGACAACCGCAGGACTCTTTCCGTTCCAGGGCATCCAGCACCATGACTTCAGCGAATTCGAGAAAGTCCGCCACCCGACCGGCCCGTTCCAGCGACTGGTTCAGCTCCTGCCCGGTTCCGGGCACATACACATTGGCGTAGAACTCTTCCCTGATCGCCGGGATCTCAGCAAGCGCCTTAGTTAATCCTTCCTGATTCCGAGCCATGCCGCAGTGATCCCAGAGCAGAACACCGAGCTTACGGTGATAATAATCCACCGGCTGGGTACCGGACTTTTTCCAGTCCCGATTACGCAGGAGCCGAGCGACCCGCGCCGTGACCTCCTCCTCTGTCGCAACAAAATCCGGAGACTCTACCGCCGGGCGATCCGAACCAGCCTTAGCCAGATAATTCCCCAGGGTAGCGGGCAGGATGAAATAGCCGTCTGCCAATCCCTGCATGAGGGCACTGGCTCCGAGCCGGTTGGCCCCGTGGTCAGAGAAGTTGGCCTCACCAACAACGAACAGTCCATCGAGCGAAGACTGGAGCTGGTAGTCCACCCACAGACCGCCCATAGTATAATGCACTGCCGGGTAGATCATCATCGGCTCCTTGGCCGGATCAGCCGCAGTGATTCGTTCGTACATCTGGAAAAGATTGCCGTACTTCTTCAGAATGGTTTCCGCGCCGTCCCGCTCAACAGCCTCGGCAAAATCCAGATACACAGCTTGGCCGGTCTCCCCCACCCCCTGCCCTTGATCACAGACCTCCTTGGCATTGCGCGAAGCCACGTCTCGGGGAACCAGATTACCGAAGCCGGGATATTTTCGTTCCAGGTAATAATCACGCTCTGCCTCCGGGATATCAGCAGGGCTGCGACGATCATTCGTCTTCTTCGGTACCCAGACCCGGCCATCATTACGCAGGCTCTCGCTCATCAGGGTCAACTTGGACTGGTAATCGCCATGTACCGGAATGCAGGTCGGATGAATCTGGACAAAACATGGGTTGGCAAAGCCAGCTCCCCGTTTATGGGCCCGCCAAGCCGCTGTGACATTGCTGGCCATTGCATTAGTGGACAGATAAAAGGCATTGCCGTAGCCACCTGTGGCCAAAACAACCGCATTGGCTGCATACCGCTCCAGCTCGCCAGTGAGCAGATTGCGAACAATAACACCCCGTGCCTGCCCGTCGACCACAACCACGTCCATCATCTCCCGCCGCGAATAGATAGTAACCTTACCTGCCGAAACCTGGCGCATCAGCGCAGAATATGCCCCAAGCAGCAACTGCTGACCGGTCTGACCACGGGCGTAAAAGGTGCGCGAGACCTGGGCTCCGCCAAAGGAACGGTTAGCTAGGGTGCCGCCGTACTCCCGGGCAAAGGGGACCCCTTGGGCTGCGCAGTGGTCGATGATGGCGTTGGAAATCTGAGCGAGGCGATACACATTGGCCTCGCGGGAGCGGAAGTCACCCCCTTTGATGGTGTCGTAGAACAAACGAAAAACAGAGTCGCTGTCGTTCTGGTAATTTTTGGCTGCGTTGATCCCCCCTTGCGCTGCTATAGAGTGGGCACGACGGGGGCTGTCCTGAATGCAGAAGGATTTGACATTATAGCCGAGTTCAGCCAAAGAGGCCGCTGCTGAGGCCCCGGCCAGGCCGGTACCCACCACGATAACCTCGTATTTGCGCCGGTTTGTCGGGCTCACCAATGTATTACTGAAGCGACAGTTGTCCCATTTTTCGTGTAAGGGGCCGGGAGGGATATTGGGATTGAGATGCATGGAAGTGCTGTATTGCTATATGTTAAAAACGCTTAACGGAAACGAGGCTTTTCTTATCTTTTCAAAGTATAATTCATGCTGCATGCTGAGTTCATTCGATAAGAGGGATAACGATTTAAGGTTGGGCGAAACGATCGGCTTAAATTTTGGCGTTGTTACTCAAGAAAAAAGGGCACACTTCCTTCACCATAAAACCACAATAACCCCTATGAAGACCATACAGATGAGAGCCGCCAGAGCACAGGCCCCACCCCGAATCAGGCTGTTATAGCGTGGATGATGAACACCCCAAGTTTGCAATAACGACCAAAATCCATGACTGGTATGCAAAACCAAGGCTGTTATGCCACAAAGATAAAATAACGTATAAAGGGGATGCGCGAGGGTCTGACCCACAACATCCGCAATAGGCAGGGTTTGCTCAACAAAACGAACATTGAAAAGATGAAGAAGGAGAAAGGCGAGGATAGTCAACCCGGTCCACGGCATGGTACGAGAGCCCCAGGTTTCTCCGCCTGAGAAATTCTTCACAACGTACCTGCTGCCAGCTGCATCCTGGTTCTTGAGGAAGAGGCTGATACCGAGAGCAATATGGGTCAGAAAAATGATGAGCAGAAGAATCTCTGCCACAGGAACCAGCGGGCCTAGCGAGTGGAGTTGTTCCGCATAGGCATTAAAAGAAATTTTCCCCTGAAAGATAAGACTGTTGCCAGCTGCATGGGTCAACAGAAAGACACCAAGGAGAAAACCGGTTGCGGCCATGGTGTACTTTCTGCCGAGTGACGTGAGAGTCCCTTGCAGGAAATCGAACATATTCTTGAGTTATCCTTTTTGCAGTTCTTTTCTCAGGTGGTTGAATTCCTCCATCATGGCCTCCCGCAACTGTGAGAAACCTTCCTGAACCTGATGGACTGCATCCTCATTGCTGATAGAATCAGAAATAACAGGCACCGCAGAAGTCACAGACTGAAGGGGCTGCTCTTCTTTGCTAGCCATAACCCGACGAAAAAAATCTTGCTGCCAAACCGTGTAATGATGCACCAAAGCAGTGAGCTCAAACGGATCCTCAGCTGCAAGTTCAAGCCCGGCTGCCAGCTCTTGGACCACAACCTGATCATCGGTATCCAACTCAGACTTTTGCCCGATAAGAGCGGTTACTGACTCCAGGAGATCAAGAATCATTATTTGCTGCGGGGTTCCTTCGCTCCTTTTTGCAGCTCCTGCTAATGCATTGACAGATCGTATATTATCAAGAGATGGGGCAGAGGAAACCGCTGTGGCGGCAGCAACAAAAGGCGCAACATCGAAAAGAGGTGCAACGTCTGCTGTGTCATCAGCTTCCGAGTCGTCAGTCCCTTCATCATCTCTGAACGCTTCTTCTTCATCGCCTTCTAGGAAGGGGTCGGCGTCCTCACCCAAAACTTTCTCGGAATCCGCTTCAACAACATCTTCAGTCAACAAAAGCTCATTTTCTCTCTGGCCTTCGATGTCATGGTCCTGCTCAAACGCTTGATCAAGCAATAACTCACTGTCGTCGTCTGATATTGCTTTAATAGCCGCCCCTGCTGCCGTGGTTATTCCAGCGATACTGCCTATGCCTAATGCTATCTCCGTTTCCTGTTCCTCTGTTTCCAACAACTCCGCATCAAGTGTCAAAACAAGCTCTTCCGAGTCTTCATCATCAAGCAGTAAGGCGAACTCGTCTTCGGAATCATCCTCGTCACTTACTGCGGATGGCTCTGCCTCGCCCTCTGCTTCCTCGTCCAGACCGAAGAAACTGTCCCCAGACTCTAACTCTGAAACGGATTCTGAGACAACAGCGCTTTTCTCTGCTTCGAATTCGTCACTGCCAAATGAAAATTCGGACAACTCATCTTCTTCGGTACCTTCGTCATCAAGCGATAAGGCGAACTCATCTTCTTCCGTCTCTTCATCGTCAAGCGGTAAGGCGAACTCGTCTTCAGAATCTT
>CBFDDU010000192.1:0-5475 GCA_965603655.1 uncultured Candidatus Electrothrix sp.
ATAGACATAACGGGCAAGAACCCTCTGCTTTTCCTCTTCCTTTTGCTGGGCAGTCCAACCGAGCTCGGCAGCCATAAGAGCGGCGGCCTGTTCTAAGGCGGTCTCGTCAGGCTGACCAATGGTCCCTGCCCCGGTACGACGAAAAAAGACATCATCCAGATGCATTGCCATTTCTTCCTGCACAGCGTAGAGGACATCCACAGCAAGGGTGGCAAGCGCAGGTGAGAGGGGCTGCAGGAGTTCAGGCCGGTCAGCAGCCAAGGCCATGACCCGATCAATTTCAGCCCCATGATAGCGAATCAGATGCTCCACCGCCTCAGCAAAAAGCAGGTCCTTGTATTGCTCCTGCTTCTCCTCAACAAAAGCGGGCAGGTCAGCAATATTACCCTCCAACAGGGGCGTCGAAACCGTACAACAGGGCCTTTTCTCTTCCGTGACCTTTTGCACAGCCAGATCCATGGTCTTTTCCGCCATATTCCGAGCCGTGGTAAATTTTGCCCCCAAGGCGGTGATGAGTCCGGCTGTTTCGTCCTTTGCCTGATGATCCACCAGCTGATACTCGCCGGTGCCCTGGTATTTATCCTCTTCAATCTTGCGGACAATCAGCGGATAAAGGCCGGTATAGGCATAATGCACATCCTGCCGGGTCAGATGCAGGTCCGGCAGGGCCTCATTAATATCAATGAGGAAATCATCAATATCTTTCTGGGTCACGTTGACCTGATCAAATGTTCCCTTAAAGGGCACATTGGTGGTGCCGATAAGGGAACGTCCTCGCCAGGGAATGATGAAAAAATGGCGCCCGCCCCGGGTAACAAAGCCCTCGGTTTTCTTGCGGGTGGTCAGGGCCAGGGCGTATTCCGGGTGGACCTGACGGGTCACCAAGTGTACGCCCCGGGCAAAGCCGGTCAGTTCTTTTTGCAGGCGGAGCTGACGAGCAGGAACCGAACGATTCAGGGCCTGGGTCGCTGGGCCTGCCGAATTAATGGTCAGGCGTGCCCGCACAGAAAATTGTTCACCTGTCAGGGTATCGCGCACAGCTACGCCCTCAATCCTGCCCTGTGCTGTGACATACTGTTCCGCCTCCAAATAATTGGCAATGGTCGCTCCGTTGCTGACAGCAGTCTTGAGAAAGGCCAGAGTCATCCGCTCGGAGCTGTGCATATGTGATTCAAAGAGAACCTGAGCACCGCTCAACCGCTCAACACTGCTCAACTGGGGGGCCGCAGCCAAGGCCGTTTCAACATCAAAAAATGCTCCCTGCGGCGGTTTCCGAGCAGGATTATCCAACAAATTCTTCAGCCCGAAATGACAAAGTCCGTAGATTTTCATTGCTATTTTAAGAGCCCAAGCCCCCTTGGTCAGGCTCAGCCCATGCTCTGTCGGAATCAGAAAAGGGCGCCAACGCACAAGATGAGGCGCGAGCCGCTGAAGGATCATCTGCTCACGCCCTGATTCCCGTACCTTCCAGACCTGGCCTTTGGGCAGGTAACGAATACCGCCGTGAAGTAGTTTTGAGGAGGCAGACGAGGTAAAACCTCCGAAATCCCGGCGCTCAATCAGGGCCACGGAAAAACCGCGCAAGGCCGCATCATGGGCAATACAGGCACCGGTGATGCCGCCGCCGATGACCAGGATATCAAACTGCTGTTCCTTCAGTCGCTGAAGATGTTCTTGTCGCTGCATGCAGTCACCTCATGTTACGCAGTTTTTTGCGCAACTTGTATTTAATTGCCGAGAGCAGCAGATGCAACCGCTCCCGCACACTGGGCTCGGCCTGTCCGGATAACTCGCTCCGCACCTGCTCCAGCTCATCCCTGAGTATCATCAGCCGCTCTGTCCCGGCTGCTGCGAGACTTCGCTGCTGCTGCTCCGGCAGGGCCGCCAGCATGTACTTGCTGATCACTTCGATATCCTGCTGCCGCCCGGTGATTGCCGCCTCGCCCAAGGTATTGCCGTCATGGATGCGATAATAGAGCAATTGTTCATCAGCCACATAGCGCACCTGATCGGGAAAGGCCAGCATCATCCTGAAGATATAATCATAATCATGGAGGTACCGCAGAGAACAGAATTGCCCCACCTGCTGAACCGCTTCGGTTGTCATAAACAGATTAGAGGTAGTCACCATGAAGTTCCCTTTAAGAAAGGCTGTGTACAGATCCTGGCAGGAAAAATACCAGTCCCGATTTTTTTGATGCCAGATATTCCATCCGAAATCCGGGTCCGTGAACACCGTACCTGCATCTGAAATCGGAAGGACATCAGTAAACAGACAGGCCGCATTGCTTTCCTGCTGGAGAGCAACAAGTTTTTCCAGCCGATCCGTAGTATAGATATCATCAGAATTAAGGATCGCGATATACTCCCCTTTGGCCAGCCCCATCCCCCGATTAATGGTATTAAAGGCATCCTGATTTTCCTGATAATAATAGGATAAACGGGAATCGCTATAGGCCTGTACTCTATCTCCAGTCCCATCGGTTGACCCGTCATCAACCACGATCAGCTCCAGATTCTCCCAGGTCTGGTTAAGAACGGAATCCACAGCCGGGCCGATGAAGCGTTCGTGGTTATAAGCGGGAATGACGACAGAAATCAGTTTGTTTCTATTCATGAATTATGCAATGCCGGTTTTTCTGTTTTGTTCATATTGGGCTGTAATCCTCATCAGAGGATAATCGGTTCACCAGGGGAAAGCAAATTCTTGAAGCATATGAAGAAGGATTGTTTAGTGTTATCGTAACATATCTAACAGAATCGGCCAGGCAACCTTTTTTCGCTTCTGCTCTCTTGCATCCCATTCTTTCTTTATTTGCAATATCTCCGGAAGAATATCCTGGAAAAGCCGAACCAATCGGGGTTCAAAATACGTGCCGGAACATCGAACAATTTCAGCAACAGCATCGTCAACAGGCCATGCCTCTTTGTAAGCACGTTTTGTTGTTAATGCATCAAAAACATCTGCTACGGCAACAATTCTTGCTGCTTCATGAATATTCTCACCTGTAAGCCCGCTTGGGTAGCCGTTTCCGTCCCATCTCTCATGGTGCAGGAGTGCTATCTCGGCGGCAAGGCGGAACAATTCCGCATCGCTATTGACAAGGATACTGTAACCGATCTCCGAGTGCTTTTTCATAATTTCCCATTCTCCCGGTTCAAAGCTCCCCGGTTTTTTCAATATCGCATCTGGAATACCTATCTTGCCGGTATCATGCATGGGAGCTGCCAACTCAATAAGGTCACAGTCCTCCTTGGACCAGTCCGCCTTTCGGGCCAAAGCTCGACTGTATGCAGCCATCCGCCATATATGTAGGCCTGTATCATCATCATTATAATGCCCAGCATCACCAAGCATATACACAGCAGCCTGTTGGCTTTTTTCAAGCTCTTCTATGCGCACTAAAGATAAATGCGCCTTGATCCGTACGCGAACAATCGCTGCGGAAATCGGCTTGGTAATATAATCTACTCCTCCGGCATCAAATCCTCGTGACTCATTCTCTGTTTCTCCCATGGCGGTTATGAAGATCACAGGAATCTTTGCAGTGACCGAATTTTTTTTTAACTGCCTACAGGCTTCATAACCATCCATAATCGGCATCATAATATCAAGCAATATAAGATCAGGGCGGTGTTTTTCGGCAGCCTCCAAAGCATCTTGACCATTCTTTGCAAAGGTCAATAAATAATCGGTTTTAAGAATTTGCCGAAGTAGCTGCAGGTTGTTCGGCTCGTCATCAACGATAAGGATTTTTTTGTTCATTATGTTGTCCTTCCTGCTCTGTCTCTAAAAATGCCGAGAGTTCTTTCAAACTTTCTTTGGCAGCACGAAATTCAAACTCTGCAACCTGCTGAACAAGAACAGTCAGTTGCGGCTCAGGGAGACATCCTTTCAGCTGATCCAGTAACGATTCAAGACGATCCAGATCATCCTTATCAAGCGCGATCAGCAACTCTGTTAAAAAATTTTGAATGACGTTTATATTACAACAATCTATTGAAAAATTCTTCCGAATCTTGTCGGGTTGCATATTGAGCCGCTCAATAGATCGGACAGCAACGTCAATTGCACTGACAAGCTCCTTCAGCCCTCCCTGAAAATTACCCTGAAAATTTTTCAGCGCTTTGTTCAGTGACGTTGCAGCTGCAGCGACATCAATCACCCCGAGATTACCGGCAACGCCTTTCAATGAATGCAAAATCTCTCCGGCGGTTTTGCGATCATCTCTTGCCAATGCCTGCCTGATAAGCTCACCGTCTTTCCCGTGTTTTTCGGCAAAACTGTGCAGGTTTCCGAGATACAGTTCAGTATCACGCCAAAGCCTGATCCCGCGTTCGCTATCAAGCCCCGGTAACTGCGGCAATGCACTGCCCCGATACCCGGGAGTTATTTCCAGATCATCAAGAGGAAAACCGTCATCCTTTGGAACGACCCTGGATATCTCGGCAAAAAGTTCTGTGAAGTCTATTGGTTTACCGACAAAACCGTCCATACCAGCTTGCTGACAATATTTTTTTTCCTCCTCAAGGATACTTGCACTTAACGCGATGATCGGTATACGCCCACCGGTACCATCCCCCAATTTTCGGATTTTCCTACTGGCTTCCAACCCGTCCATCTCCGGCATATGAATATCCATAAGGATCAAATGATAGACTTTCTTTTTTCCGGCAACCATCTGGACAGCTTCACGACCGTTGCTGGCCACATCAACACGATGCCCAACAGCGACAAGTCGAAGCGTTGCCAACGCAACATATTCAGGTATATCTTCCACCAGCAATATATGCAGACTCCTGGTCGCCCGGAATTCCACATCCGCCCTGATTTCACCGGTTGCACACGGTGTTGTACATTCTCCTTTGGGAAGGCGAACAATAAAATGAAACACAGAGCCTTTGCTCTCCTCACTCTCCGCCCAGATTTTCCCCGACATGCATTCAACAATCTGTCGACTGATCGTTGTGCCGAGTCCTGTCCCGCCATGCTTACGGGTAGTTGAGACATCAGCTTGAGCAAAAGGGGAAAAGATCCTTTCCAGACGCCCCGACGCTATGCCGATACCGGTATCTTTCACCATGAAATGGAGGAAGCCCTTCTTCTCAGCCGGAGTAACATAGAGGGTAACGCTTCCGTTCTCGGTAAACTTTATCGCATTATCGAGAAGATTCAAGAGTACCTGCTTCAGCCTGATATCGTCTCCGACAAAACAGTTCGGCAACTCCTCATCATAATGCAGGTGAAGAGTTATTTTTTTCTCCCGAGCCTTCATAGCGAGGGTGGCGAAGACTTCTTCAATAATCTTCGGAAGCATAAAGATCATCTCTTTCAGCTCCACTTTTCCTTCTTCTATTTTGGAAAGATCAAGAATGTCATTAAGCAGGGAAAGTAAAGATATTGCCGAACGGCTGACCGTAGTGAGATGCCTGCGCTGTATCTCGTTTAAATCGGTTTGCAGCACGACATCGGTA
>CBFDDU010000193.1:0-5417 GCA_965603655.1 uncultured Candidatus Electrothrix sp.
CGATGGTTCCAACGTTGACATGCGGCTTTGTCCGCTCAAACTTCTCTTTTGCCATTACTATGTCTCCCCAGACAATTTTTCTTCTCTCTACCGACTATCACTTCCGGATCGGCAAACCTGGAGCCCACGACCGGACTTGAACCGGTGACTTCCTCCTTACCAAGGAGGTACTCTACCACTGAGTTACGTGGGCCCAAAAACTTAAACTAAAGATATACATGGAGCGGGAAACGAGACTCGAACTCGCAACCCTCAGCTTGGAAGGCTGATGCTCTACCAATTGAGCTATTCCCGCACATGCACAAAAAAGAACAGGCAGCACAGTTCATGCGCATGCCTGTTACGTGCAAAATGGTGGAGGGGGGAGGATTTGAACCTCCGAAGGCGCTGCCGACAGATTTACAGTCTGTTCCCTTTGACCACTCGGGAACCCCTCCGAACTCGAAAAACAATGGACATCTGTTGAATCCCTAATTTGAAATTCAACACCTCTCCATCAGACTCCGAACGCTGGAGCTGGCGATGGGACTTGAACCCGCAACCCCCTGATTACAAATCAGGTGCTCTACCAATTGAGCTACGCCAGCACTACGATTTGTGTTGGGGACTATACAGCATCTCCAATCCCTTTGCAAGCTTTTTTTTCTCGCTCAAATAAAAAAACCAGACTTTAAAAGTCTGGTTTCCAAAAAGCCACCTTAAAACAAAGTTTTACATAAAAAGTTACCCGTTATTGACCGGATTTTTCACATAAGCAGAGTCTCTGTAGCGTTCAAACGTCATAGCGCAGGTTCTGTAGACCAGATGGGCAAATTTGGTATACGGCATATAGAGGAAAAGCATCATAACGGAAACCAGATGCAGATAATACACCAGATATCCCAGTTTAACCACACCGATAAGGCGCAGGATCTCTGCTCCCAAACCAGTTACACCAACTCCTGCAATCATCCAGATCAGAAACCAATCATAAAAAGTATTACCGGCTTGCTTCTTCTCAACCATCTCATTCCGATTTTTCCAAATAATGACAATACCGACAAGCAAAGCAATCGCTGCAACATTGGCTACCATCTTGACAGGATTCAACATGGACATAGGACCGTGCAGCGACGGAATAAAATGACCAAGAATATCCTGGGAAACAAAGGAATAGGTCGTGACAAAGAACAGCGCGATAAAGGACCACATCAGCGGCTGATGTCCGCGAATACGATCTTGATTTGTCTCGCATTTTTTAAAGCGATCATGCTGAACGATCTCGACAAGAGAAGGCCACAGGAACTCTTTCACAAACTGGGGTACTGAAGGACGATACAGCGCTTCACCCACCCCGGCATTCTCAGACATTTTCCGCCACATGGCCGTCACACCTTTAAAGGAGGCAAAGGCTGCCAAGGCTGCTGTGGGAATCATGAAGGAGTTAATAAAAAATACATTCCTGGCCAAAAATTTCAAATCCCAGTGTCCAAAAAAATGACTGTAACCTAAATGAGAAAAATCAGCTGCTGAGGGAACATGAGAACCGGAAATGAGCCATACCAGAAAAACCACTAAAGCAGGTATTGCGACAAGGATCGGCAAATTTTTTCCTGATGATGCCAAGTGAGCCAGCGGCGCAGGCCATCCGTAAAATTTATAGGCATAGGCACGAATCGCGCCCATAACATCGCCCGGCTTAGCACCACGAGGGCAATAGGCTGTGCAATCACCGCAATGATGACAGAGCAGCATATTCGGATCACCGATCAATTTATCCTTAAGCCCCCATTGCGAATAAATCATCTGCTGACGGGGAAAAGGATTCTCATCGGTGGAAAGCGGACAGACCACTGAGCAGGTGGCGCATTGGAAGCATTTTTTCAGGGTATCACCCCCAGCCTCCTTCATGTCCTTAATAAATTCAATATCCGGTTGTACGTTCATAGACATTTTCTTTCTCCTGTCCTGAAAGCTTTTTCAAGATGTCGAAACGATGATTTTTTTAAACATATGATCCGTATTCACCCGAATAAATTCAGGCGAATACGAATTTAATACAACAGAGAGCCTAGAAACCCTTAAAGGGGTTCGGTCCCATCTCAATGATCGACTCAACAAACTCGTCGATAATTCCGGGAATCTTGTCGTAATCAGAGATAGCTATCTGCTCAACACCACAACGCTCTGGTTCGAGTCCCAGGGTACCCAAGGTTTCACCGATATTATCCATACGCTTGCTGGCTATTTCAGAACCTTTGACAAAATGGCACTGGTAGTCATCACCGTAACGGCAACCGAGAAGCAACACGCCGTCCATACCGGAGGACATGGCATCCTTAATCCAGACCATATTGACAGAACCAAGACAGCGGACCGGGATAAAACGAACCAAGGTGTTCATCTTGTTCCGATGCATACCGGACATATCAATGGCCGGATAGGAGTCGTTCTCACAGACAAAGACGGCTATACGCAGCTTATCCTCGTCATCGTCCGGCACCTCAATGCACTTGACCATGGAGCCGATCATGTCCACATTATAATCGGCAAAACCGATAATGCGCTCAGGACAGGCACCCATACAGGTACCGCAACGACGGCAGCGGGTCAGATTGGGCAGCGGAGTTCCTTTTGCATCATCATCCAGAGCACCGAACGGGCACTCCTCAGTACAACGCTTACATTGGGTACAACGCTGGAAGAAGAAATCCGGATAGGTCTGATCGCCGGAACGCGGATGAACAGACACACCGCGGTCAGCAGATTCAATACACTGAATGGCCTTCAGCGCTGCGCCGGTAGCATCATCAATGGTCTCTTCCATTGTTTCCGCTTTCCGCACACCGCCACAGGCATAAACACCGGTCCGGCGGGTCTCATAAGGGAAACAGATGAAGTGAGAATCAGCGTATCCGTCAAAGAGATCCAGATCCAAAAAGCCCGGTCCCTGACGATAGGCCAGATTAATGGTCGCCTCATCCACGGTGGTGGGAACCATACCAGCAGCCAGCACAACCATATCAACAACGAGTTCCAGGTCATCACCCAGCAGGGTATTCTCTGCGCTCACCTTCAAACCGCCATCAGCCTCTTCCACCTTAGTGACAGTGGCCTTGGTCATAAACACGCCGTCACGCTGCTGCATTCCCTTATAGAAGAGCTCGGTGTTGCCCGGTGTCCGCATATGCTGATACAGAATATATGCCTGAGCATTTTCACCGTTATCATCGCAGACATACTGGGCCTGCTTCAAGGCAACCATAGAGGTAACAGAGTTACAGTACGGGAAGTCACGATCGTTATCCGTGCTGCCGGGGCTCTGAATAAAGGCAACCTTGGCAGGTACCTTGCCCTGCTTGGCCAGTCTTTCGAACTCGGCATTGGTTACAATATTGTTCAGGGTGCCGTGACCGAGATGCTCATACTCAGAGACATCAGCAGGTCGCCAGCCAGTGGCCAAGACAACCGCGCCGAACAGCTCTGCATCAGGATTTGCCTCTGTGTAAACCTTAAGACCGGTGTTGGGGTCTTCCATCTCCCCTTTATCGATCTTATCCTGCTCGTCAACAGCCACCTTGGCAGGTGCATCCCACTCGCTCTCGCTGCCAGCAGCTTTGAGGGTCACCCCGAACTCACCCGGAGCACCAGCGATACGGGCAACTTCGGTTTCCGTCTTAATGGAAATCTTGTCGTTGCCGGTCACCTCGGCGATCATCTGCTCGATATTGGGCTGCTCAAGCTCGCTATAGGGATAAGCGGTCGGGAACATTTTACGCCAGCCCAGAGCCTTACCGCCCAGCTTATCGGTCTTTTCAACGATGGTTACTTCATAACCAGCTTTTGCTGCTTCAGTAGCTGCTGTCAGGCCAGCAATACCACCGCCCATCACCAAAATTTTCTTGGTGATCTGCTCCATCTGATAGGGCTTGGGCACTTCGCTCTTCTGAGCACGGGTTACAGCCATGCGGACATAGTCCTCACCTACTTCCTGCAGGTACTCGGCTGCGTCTTCGTCCTCTTCATCAGGCTGTGCGGTCCAGGCCACATGTTCACGCAGATTTCCGCGAACAGTGATCGTGCCGTCGCCATAGCTGAAGGTATCCTGCATCACCCGGGGTGAACAGGCACAGACAACTACGGTATTTACGCCTTTTTCTTCGATATCTTTTTTGATCAGAGCCTGACCTTCTTCACCGCAGAGACAGGCATGATCCTGCATCTCCATACCGGTTTCAGAGGCAGCCTCTTTCAGACCGTCGACATCAAGAACATCGCCGATACTGCACCCTGTGCAAAGATACGCACCATATACTTTATCCATTGATTTCCCCCTACTGTGCGTTCTGGATTGCTTTGAGAGCTGCGGCAGTAGCAGACTGCGTACAGGTGTACACGTCAGAAGCTGACTTGGCGCAACCGGCGGCGATCATCCCTTTCTCCGGCTCGGAAACAACAAAGCCGTTGCCGTCCATCTTCAGCCCAAGAGCCTTGCCCTGCTCACCGAGCGCAGGCTGCATTCCTGTCGCCAAGACACACATGTCTACCTTCTGCTGCACTTTACCGCCACCGACTGTATCTTCAGCAACAACAGTTACACCGCCGTCGTTCTCGGCAATAATATCGGCAACCTTTCCTTTGATAAACGATGAATTTTCATCGGTTCTCAATTTTTCACGGAAATGCTCATATTTACCCGGCGTCCGCAGATCAATGTAGAAGACATAGATCTTGGCATCAGGATAACGCTCACGAACATAGGTCATCTGCTTAAAGGTGGCCATGCAACAGATGTAGGAGCAATGCTCCAGATGATTCTCATCACGGGAACCTGCGCACTGAACAAAGGCGATAGACTCTATCTCTTTATCATCGCCAGGACGGAGAATTTTTCCGCCTGTCGGTCCGTTGGGCGCGGCCATCCGCTCCATCATCATATTGCTGATAATGGCGGGAGAGGATTCTGGCTTCAGGTTGTCCAGTTTTGAGCGGTCATACGGATTCCAGCCTGTCGCCCAGACAATGGAGCTAACATGCACAGTAAAGGTCTCAGCCACCATCTCGGTATCAATGGCATCATACTTACAGGCACCTTTGACAGCCTCCAGACAATCAACAGAACAGGCATCCTTAGCCAGCACATAGCGACGCGGAAAAGCCATCTCATGGGGCAGATAAATTGCCTTACTCTTGTTCATGCCAAAGTTAAAGGCATTATCAATCTCATCGGTACAGGCTTCGGAACAATCACCGCAGGCTGTACAGTTGGAGTTGACATAACGGGGCGCGGTCTCCAGCTCCACCTCGTAATTACCCGGACCTCCTGACACCGATTTGACCGTGGTCATGGTGTACGGACGAATTTTCCGGTTATTCTTTACCCGCTTGAAATTAATTTCTAATCCGCAAGTGGGGGGACAAAGTTTCGGGAAATACTG
>CBFDDU010000194.1:0-5383 GCA_965603655.1 uncultured Candidatus Electrothrix sp.
CACAGGGAATGCGGTGATCGTCTGCCTGCTCTTTCATTTTGTCCAGCTTCTTATCGACTCGGTGCTGGCCTCCCGTTTTCGTGTCAGGGATTCTCCCCAAAAAAAGCCCCCTTTTTTGGGGTCGGCCCTGTAGGGGCAGACCTGCGTGTCTGCCCGGTAGAACAGGGCGAACACAGAGGTTCGCCCCTACAGGACCCTGCATCATGGATAAGGTATTTTCTGTTGAATCCCTCAGGGGAGAAGAGGTATCGAACCCCCCATAAAAAAAGGGAGGACCTCTCGGCCCTCCCATTTTTCTTCTCAAAGCGTCTTTTAAAAGGCTCAGCCCTTTTTCCGAGCTTCCTCTTCTTCCTGCTTAAGACGTTCACGCTCAGCCTTGAGCTGCTTGTACTCTTCTTCAACCTGCCGCAGAGAATCACCCTGGCGCTGCTGGAGCTCCTCAACCTTTTCCTTGAGTTTCTCCTGTCTGAGTTTCATACCCTCAGCCCCGAACAGGGTATTGGCCAGATACTGAAAAGAAAAAAGCATCAGAGCGACATCGTCTTCCTTGATTTTTTCAATGGTCTCCTGATCAACGTCATAGGTCTCAAGAAAGGAACTTTCAAAAATAAAACGACGGAAATGATCCAGATCCGTCGAGGCCATAAAGAACATCCTCTGGGCCGCTTCAGAAAGATTGGCCTGGTGGCCAAAGGACTTGCGCCGCATAACCAGACGAAGCCATTCCTTATTCATTTCATCGCGAAGAGCAACCCCCTGATCTTCCCGCCACTCGCCGATGGTCCACTGTTTCGGTTCCTCAAAACCCTTACAATGGGGCTCCTTAACCAAAAAGAAAAACTTCTCTTCTTTGACTCCTTCCTTGCCGCCTTCATGGAAATCAGCCATGCCCACTGGATAATAACGGCAGGATGTAGGCCGATCCTCATACACGGTGCAGCCTTCTGGGGTAACAAAAGGGCAGGCATTCTTTTCCTCGGTCAGCTTTATCTGCACCCCGGGCATATCGGTTTTTTCCAGGTAGGTCGGCTCAGTATATTGAACTATAAACTCATGGGCAGCAATATTCAGCCTTTTCCGCAAAACCAAAATATCGTACGGTGTCAGAACAATCTGTATATTATGGCAGCATGCAGTAAAACAGCTGACCCCCGGATGGCATTCAAACTGCAACGGTGAGTCCAGGGTTAATTTTTCAGGCATGATATTGGACGGATTTTTATTGGTCCCCTGAGTAAATTTATTATCCTTATCAGCGCCTTTTGTATCGCTCATTCTGCTCCTCGTTATTATATATTTTCAAAAATATTTATTTTCAAGCGTTCATCGAAAGGTTATACATATTATCATCAAGAGGTATGTTGTCAAACGAAACTTACCTTTTCCGCCTATTTCCCTTGATACCCGTTCAAATTCCTTCCCGCCCTTTGCTGCGGCCCAGTACTCGACTGGAAGTATGTCCTGTTGTTTCCCCAAGAATGCAAGCGGCTCCTTGCTTTTTTCCCCAAAGAAACTATAATTTATTTAGATACAAAATCAGAGGACGGGCGGTTCATCCCTCAGGTGTTACCGACCCCGTTGCTATCAGATCATAACGCAACTAATTATATGAAAAAAATATTCCCGACTCCGATTGACTACAGCAAGGTAGAGACCTTAGTTTATCATCTGCCTGACGGGCCTTCCCTGTCTATGGCAATGGACGGGGCAGAAGATCTCTTTGATCTGGACATGGAACTCGGTGACATTTGCGATACCTCGGATATCGACGGTGTTATTCATTTTTTCCCCAGAGGTAATGCCTGACCAACCCGGCTCTCTTTTTTCCAAATACCCAAAAAACCACCTCGTAACGGGGTGGTTTTTTTCTTTTTCCCTACCCGACCCACATGCCTGACCTACCGCCACTTGATATAACCGGAGACCATCACGTCCATACCCGCTTCTGTAATCATGCAGTGGGGGAGATGGAAGAATATGTACGTGCTGCTCTTGATAAGGGATTACGCAGCCTCACCTTTCTGGAGCACCTGGAATGCGGGCTTAGCTATGACCCGCGTATCTGGCTGACGCCGAAGGTCTTTCAGCAATATTTCCAGGAGGGGGAGCGGCTCCAGGAAAAATACGCTGACCGAATCACGGTCAGGCTCGGGGCGGAGATCGGCTATAATCCCGCAGCAGTTGCTGAGCTGCTTGCCATGCTGGCTGCCTTTCCCTTTGCCCATCGCGGGCTTTCCTGCCATTTCTACTTTGACGGCAACGAGCATCTCAACATGCTCAGCCGCCGTACTGACCATATCAAAAGAATGAACGAGCTCGGGACCGAGCAGATCCTGGACGCCTATTTCAGCAACCTGATCCAGGGCTGCCAGGATATCCCCTGTGACAAGCTCTGTCATCTTGATGCGGCCCTACGCCATAATGCCCCTGTCCTGACTGCGCATCATTATGCACTCATCAAAGAGCTCTTTGCGGTGATGCAGGAAAAAGATATTGCCCTGGAGGTGAACACCTCGGGCTATGAACTGCGTCCGCACCCCTATCCGGCCTTCGCCTTGATCCAACAGGCCCGGCAGCTGGGAATTCCCCTGATTATTGGTTCTGATGCCCATCACCCTGAGCAGGTGGGTCGTTTTTTTGAGCGAGTTGCGGAAGAGATTGGGGAGCGTGATTGATTCATCCTTCGGGCAAACACGGGGATTTGCCCCTACGAAGCCCAACATAGGGTGCGAAGGTTGATCCTGCTTGAAGCTTCACGAAAACTCCGGTAATGCTTCGGTTCATGTTGTTTTCATCCACAGGAGCTTCCCATGAATGACCCGTTTACTTTTGCATGGCCGGTCTTTGCTGGCCAACTTTTCATCCTGATCCTGTCGCTGTTCGTCCTGAACCGACTCTGGCAGCGCAGGGAATCCGAACATCCGGAACAAAAAACCTACCGGCGCATTTCTCTCCGAATTCTGGCTGTAACCGGTGTACTTGTCCTGCTTTTTCTCCAGACCGGCCTGAAAAACAATTTCGGTCATATGGTGACCCTGGTCGGTATCCTCCTCAGCGCGGCCACCGCCCTTGCCTCAACCACCTTTATCAGCAATTTCATGGCCGGTATCATGCTCTCAAGAGTGGCCAGCTTTCGAGCCGGTGATTTCCTGAGCGTGGGGGAACATTTCGGCAGAGTCTCCGAGATAGGCCTCCTGCACACGGAAATCCAGACGGAAGACAGCGATCTCACAACCCTGCCCAATCTTTTCCTGGTCTCTCAGCCTTGCAAGGTTGTCCGCAAAAACAAAACACTGGTCTCGGCTACGGTCTCATTAGGCTACGATGTGCCGCACTCCCAGGTCAAGGGCCTGTTGATCAAGGCGGCAAAGGCCGTACCGCTCCGGGACCCTTTTGTGCATACCTGCAAACTCGGTGATTATTCCATTGAGTACCGAGTTGCCGGTGTTCTGGAAAACGTGAAACATCTTCTCTCCACCCGGTCCGAACTCCGCGAGCAGATGCTCGACACCCTGCACGGAGCAGGCATAGAAATCGTTTCGCCCGCCTTTATGAACACTCGCGCTCTCTCTGCCGTGGAACAGGTCTTGTCCTATGCCCAGGTGCCGATCAAAAAAACCGACCAGAAGCAAGCCGCAGCGGAAACGATTATTTTCGACAAAGCTGATGATGCTGAATCCGTTGACCGGATGCGCTCCCGGCTTGATGCGCTCAAGAATCAGATCGTGACTATCAAAATCCGCGTCAACGAGGCAGAATCAGAGGACCAAATTAAGCGGTTACAGGAGGAAATAGAATGGCGGGAAACCAGTCGGGAGCGTTTAAAGAAGAGGATTAAGGAGGTTGAGGAGGCGGATGCTTAGGGGGTATTTTGTTCGATTCGATGTCGCGTCTGCATGGCGTAAATCCCCCCCATACTCTGGGTAGACACACAGGTCTCCCCCTACTCGCCCAGCCCTGATTCCCTGCCGGTTCCATTCCTGGTGCTGCCTGCTCCGCGACGGCAACCACCGGAACGGAAGCCGCAGCGAATCTTGCCTGCCTGTTGTACGGGCACGGCACGCCGTGTACCCTATCCTGCTTGACTTGTTCGACCTCGGGCAAGCCGAAAACCAAGCCAGTTGCCGCGGTAGTCCGGCTCGTACCTGTCGCGGTCGGCGGAACGGCAGTCCCCGCCGTCGTCGTCCCAGGAGCCACCCCGAAACACACGGAAACGCCCAGTGGCAGGCCCGTGGGGATCAATCACTGAATCTGAGGGATAATCAGTAAACCAGTCTTGGCACCACTCGTACACATTGCCATGCATCTGATAGAGACCCCAATCATTACAAGGCAGGGCCTTGACGTCAACCGTTTCCTTGCGATATTCGCCCTTTTCACCATCAGCATAGGGATAATTGCCGTCATAATTCACCTGATCCGTGGTGATCTTTTCCCCAAAGAAAAACGGAGTGGAGGTTCCGGCCCGGCAGGCATATTCCCATTGGGCCTCTGTTGGCAGAGTCAGCTCAAGACCGGAGATTTCTTTATTCAGCTGTTCCATAAATTTCTGCGCATCCTCCCAGCTAACTTCTTCCACCGGACGTTCTTCCCCCTTAAATTTGCTGGGATTTTCCTTCATCACCGCCTGCCAGAGGGCCTGCGTTACGGTAGTTGCGCCCAGCCAAAAGCCTTCGCTCAGGGTTACCTCATGCAAGGTCTCATCGTCATCCCGTTCCGGTTCATCCTTTGGCGAGCCCATCATAAAGATGCCCGGTTCAATCCAGCGCAGGACATGGCGCAGCTTCTGAAAATGAAAGGCCATCCACAAGCCGTGTTCGTCTTCACCCCATTCTGAGGCCCAGCGGTCGGGGAAGGATTCGGGCCAGCGTTTTGATTCATCTATCATGATGTATATCGCTGTTGTTTATCAAGATTATGGTGGCATCCCTGGCAAGCGAAACGGGCACGGCACGCCGTGCGCCCTACAATGTAGACACACAGGTTACCCCTCCAACCGTCCCGCGTAGGGGCGACCGGCGGTCGCCCTTGTCCTCTGGTCCCCAAGCTTCCAGCTTGGGAACAAAACAACGATCTTCCGGCAAGCTTTCAGCGACCATCCGATCAGCCTACTCACATGCCGGAGACCATTTGCTTTTTGCCGTCCGGTTGAACCGAACAGACAGGATAAGGGGCTGGTCGAACAGTCCTCTCCGGGACTCCTCGGGCTCGGGCAAGCCGAAAACCAAGCCAGTTGTTGCGGTTGTCCGGCTCGTTCCTGTTGCGGTTGGCGGAACGGCAGTTCCTGCCGTTGTTGTTCCAGGAGCCACCCCGACACACACGGTTACGCCCAGCAATTTTAAATTTGACAACATACTATTTTATTTGACTAATATATGTTATT
>CBFDDU010000195.1:0-5300 GCA_965603655.1 uncultured Candidatus Electrothrix sp.
CGCATTAAAGGTGTTCTCCTTCTATTCATTCGCCCCGGTCTGGAAAAGGTGCGGGCTGCGGAGCTGGCTGCTGTTGAAGATCGGTATACGAACCGGCTTGCCGAAGCGGAACGGCTCCACCTTGATCGGAAAAAAACAGCTCATGCAGGTCATGCACGGGCAAGAAAGGCTGTGGGAGAGCAATGGAATCGCCGCATTGAGCAGCTGGAATCCCTGCTGCTGGCCGAGATGAACAACACGGTCAGGGGCGTATTTCGAGGCCCCAGATACGAGGAGTTTACCCAGCGTCTGACCAAGGAGAAGGCTGGGCAACAGCAGGCCCTTAAGGCGTTTGACCTGGGGTCCGCCAGCAGGGCCGCTGAGATGGAAAATGCCTTTAGGGAAGAGCGAAAAAAGATTGAACAGGAAACAGAAGAGGAGCGGCAGGTTGTGCAGGAGCGAGATTATACAACGGATAAACGGGCCAATGATCCACACATCATCGCCTTTCTTCAGGTGGTTGAGTCCTTATGGCAGCAAACCCTGCTGCCCTTGCAGTTTGTTTTTTTCTTCTCCATCCTGATTTCTGCCCTGTTGGAGGCCGGGATCATGCTGGCCTTTTCCACCCTGACCATTGCCGTGGTTCCGGTCTTTATGGCCCATCATCAGGTGGCAGTGGAAAAAGAAACCCTCAAGGCCCATGTCAATGGAGAGGCGGAACGGGATGACCTGCTGCACGGGGCCGCAGTCAACCGGGTGCGCAGGGCTGGTGAACGGGTGGTTAAGGAGGCGGAGGCCCGCCTGAAAAATGCTGTTGCGTAGGGGCACGGCGTGCCGTGCCCGTGCTGTGTACCCAGGGTGTTACCCTGGGCTGGTTGTATATAGCCCCTTTGGGGCATTGGGGCATTGGGGATTCGGGGATTCCGCGATGTTTTGTAGGGGCACGACACGTCGTGCCCTTACCGTATATCGTAATCCTCAACATGACAGGGCACGGCATGCCGTGGCCCCTACGTGCCCCCCTTCCTATTATTCCTTCCCGCAACCTTGCGGGACAGGCAAAAAAAGATTGAGCAGTTATTCTGCAACCGTCAATGCGATTTTGTTGTCCCGCCCCGGAGGGGGCGGGATGGAAGCTTTACCGAAAGAGGACAAGATGAACTCCGACCACAGAGAAACACAGAACGATGTCAGCGATTATCTCAAGAAATTACCGGAAGAGGCCGCCAGCCGAGGCGAGGATAACGAGCAGCTGATCCTCAGGACTATGGGCCGTCATAACCGCAGTATGATCCCCACGGTGTTCAATCGCCGGGAACGGCAGCTGGTTCGGGAGCATCTGATGGCCGAATTGGCTGTGGGGTTCAAGCATCGCCGTCAGGCCCTGACCCTGGTCATGGAAACCCGGCTCCATTCCATCCGGGAATCCTGCAACCATGTCCTGGTCACCGGCAAGACCAGCCTGCGTCAGCAGCGCCTGGAACATTTCGGCAAGATATATCAGCAGGTCGCCAATCAGCTCAATGTGCTTTCCGACGAATTTCTCACAGATGTGGATCAGCGCTTTCAGAAACTGGAACGCTATAAAACCCAGTGTATCCGGGATCGGGAACAGCAGCGCCTGGAAAAATCCGTGGATGATTTTCTCGACACTATGGATCAGTTGCTGGATGAGTTCCGTAATATTGTCAGTGAAAATGTGGATCACGAACAGGTGCCCTGAGCATGAAGCGCAGAGCAATGGTGATTGCCTATGATATCACGGACAATAAGCGGCGGCGGAAACTGTTCCGGGTTCTGAAAAGCTGGAAGTTGTCAGCCCAGTATTCTGTTTTCGAGTGCAAGCTGACCCAGGCCGAGGCCTCGGAGCTGTTTTTGCAGCTCACCGATTTGCTGGATGAAGAGCAGGACATGTTGCTCCTGGCCCGCTTGGACGGGAGCAGGAAATCGCGCGGTTTGACGAAGTGCAGCGGGATCGGGTTCAAGGTGCCGATTTTGTATATGGGGTAGGGGCACGGCATGCCGTGCCCCTACAGATGCCGCCGAAAAAAAAGAACAGGTCTATGAATACAACACGACAAAAAAAGAAAAGGCGAAACGCGGCCCAATGGTACCTGTTGGCCTACGACATCCGGCACGAAAAACGGCTGCGCAGGCTCCATTATTTCTGCAAAAAACACGGTATTCCATTGCAGAAATCCGTTTTTCTCTTTAAGGCCGATGCCGCCGGACTGGAGGAGGTGGTGGAGGGGGTGCAGGCGCGGGTCAGTGATAAGGAGGACGATGTGCGCCTCTATCCGGTGTCTCATCCCGGCTCTATCTGGGCCGCAGGTCGGCAGAGCGACAAACTGCGCGGTCTGTACGGTGCTGCTCCGCAACCATCGCGGTCAGGGGTGGGGAAATTTTTTCGGAAATTATTTGGCGGGAAAAAAGGGGCGTAGGGGCACGGCATGCCGTGCCCCTACGAAAACAATACAGGAGAACAATCATGATTTTTGTCATAGACCGCAGCAAGAGCACCCTCCGTTTTCGGGCCGGGGTGCTGGAATTGGAGCAAAAGGGGCGAAAGGTTCAGCAGATCCCACTGAATCCCCTGGAGCAGGTGGTGATTTACGGCAATCCCTTGGTGGAAACCACGGTCTGGCGGGTGCTGAACCAAGCCGGGGTGCCGGTGATTATTCTGCCGGACCGAAAAAGACCGGCGGCTGTGCTGGGGAGCGGCCTGGCTGTCCGCCTGCCCCTGCGCAGGTTGCAGCATCAGCTGGCGGCTGACCCGGCAACACGGCTGAAAACGGCAAAGTGGTTTGTTCAGGGCAAGCTGCGGGGCTACACCCTGTCTTTGCAGACCCTTTCCTTACTCAAGCCGGAAGCACCCCCTGACTGCACCGCCTTTACCGACAGGGTACAGGAGACTGCTCTCCAAGCCGAGGATGCAGAAAACCTGCATGCGTTGATGGGGTTGGAAGGCCAGGTGGCCCAGGCATGGTTTGCCCTGCTTGCCCGGCATCTTTTCGGAGAGCTGGGTTTTACGGGTCGCAACCGCAGGCCGCCCCGTGATCCGGTCAACTCTCTGCTCTCCCTGGGCTACACCCTGCTCCTTTCCGAGGTGCGGCAGGCCGTGCTGCGGGCCGGTTTTGATCCCTCGCTGGGTTTTCTTCATCAGGATTATCCGGGCCGGGAATCCCTGGCCCTGGATTTTGTCGAGCTGTTCCGTGCCGGGGTTGATCATTTTGTCTTGAACTGGCTGAAGAGTACGACCCTGGATAAGACTTCTTTTTTTTACCGAAAAGAGGATGGTTGTCGTCTGAGCAAAACAACCCGTCCCTTGTTTTTTACAGCCTGGGCCGAATACCGGGAGCAATGGCCCCGCCCGGACCAAAGCGGGGAGGAGGATGAAGATAAAGAATATGAAGAAAGCGAACCGGACACCGGTCCGCTCAGAGAGTTACTTAACGGGCAGACAGCCCGATTCAGTGCTTTTATGAAACAACAAGGAGAAAAGAGAGGGCTGGATTATGACAACTCCCCTGCTTGAACGGGCCATGACCCCGAAGATTCTCAATACGGCCTGGCGTCGTCTGCAACGGGAACATACCCCTTGGTCCAACGTCGTTTCCAGGGATGATCTGCAACGACACCTGATCCGCCATATCCTTGAATGCCGGCAGGAGATCCTGGCCGGGACCTACAAGCCCTTGCCTCTGCGGCAGTTTCCCATGGCAAAACCCGACGGCGGCCAGCGGATCATCTCAGCCCATTTTCTCCGGGATAAACTGGTGCAGCGATCCCTGCTCATTGTCCTGGAACCTCGGGCCGAGGCCCTGTTTCATAATGATTCCTACGGCTACCGTCCGGGCCGCAGTGTGCAGGCCGCCCTGGCCAAGACCCGCGAGCGGGTGCGCATCGGGCAGGGCTGGCTGGTGGATGCGGATATCACTAAGTTTTTTGATTCCATCCCCCATAAGCAGCTGCTCAAGGTGCTCAAAGGGTTTATCCGGGACACGGCCGCCATGAAGCTCATTGAGCAGTGGCTGGTTCAGGGGGCGCACCACGGCAGTCTCCTGCGCAGTCGGCGCGGTGTCTGTCAGGGTTCAATTCTCTCGCCCCTGTTCTGCAACCTGTACCTGCATCAGTTCGACACAGCCCTGGTGCGGGCCAATATCCCCTTTGTTCGTTTTGCCGATGATTTTCTCCTTTTTGCTGATACCAGGAAAAAGGCCCTGGCAGCGGAAGCCTTTGCCGGAGAACGGTTGGAGGAATTGGGGCTTTCTCTGCATCCGAAAAAGACCCAGGTGGTTCGCAGCAGCCGGCAGGTGGTTTTTCTGGGGGAATCGCTGCCCAATGCGTGATGTATTGGCCTTCAGTCTCTGTCCCCGCCCGGCGATAAATCACCGGGCTCTTATCGGATGTCCCTCCGGGACAAGGAAAGCCGTCCCGGAGGGACGAAGCGAACATAGCCCGGCCTTTCAAGGCCGGGGCAGGAAATCTGCATTTTATCCCGCAGGACAGTGTTTTTTTATTTTATTCGCAAGATTGATATGTTAATATATAATTCTCTGTCGCCGGGAGCGGCTTGAAGCCATGCTGAACAGTAGCGAAATTGACGGTCGTCGAGAAGACGGAACAAAGCCGCTGAAAGAGTATTCCGGCGAATTGACCCTGCGGATTCATCCCGGCCTGCATGCCGAGCTTGCTGCCCGGGCCTTTGCAGCCGGGAAAACAGTGAATCAATGGCTTGCGGAGCTGATAGAACAGGCGGTTTGTGAAGACTGAGAGGGGATGAAAAACCGGTCGGACATCAATTTTTTTCGGACCGAATTTCCCTGTTGTCACTATTTGTCATAATTGAAAAATTATATTCATTGCTTTGAATTTTCAGCAAAAAAGTTTTTAAAAACGGCTCAAAATTCAATTTTTAATACTGATTATGACAGAGTAGTCACGATGTCGCGCATCGACTTGTATTATCATCTATAATGACGGTTCAAAAAAGACAACTTTCAAAACCTGTTTTCATGTCAATTTTTTACTTGCTTAATCTGGTGAATACATTATTTTTTATGAAACAGGTGGCCTTGGAACACCTACCCTATGAAGAGGGTATTAAGACGCACAGTCGTATGCCATGTATAGCAACATGGCGGGACTTGGAACACCTACCCTATGAAGAGGGTATTAAGACGTCTTGCAAACAACCGCATGGTAATGGTATCGAACTTGGAACACCTACCCTATGAAGAGGGTATTAAGACTTTTTTATTGAGTCTGTATTCATCTTTTTCCTCCCTTGGAACACCTACCCTATGAAGAGGGTATTAAGA
>CBFDDU010000196.1:0-5290 GCA_965603655.1 uncultured Candidatus Electrothrix sp.
TTTGGTGAGGTATTTGTTCAAAAAAGGAAATGTCTTTAGGCGACGCTGGCTCATTGCAGCGATGGAGCGATACCAGCGGTACCAATATAGGAAGATACATCCTGCCAGCATCACAAGATCCCGATACACGGCCTGGTGCAAACCCTGGGCTGGGGGATGTTGTTGATCTCCTGAACCGAAGCAGCCGCAGTCCACGGCAAGGCCGAGCTGGATACCGTACAAAAGGACAGCGATAAACAGGATCAGAAGCAGAGTGATCCCGGTAAGACCGCCGCGAAGGTCCAGCAACAGGGCAAGGGCCGCAATCAGCTCTGCTGCAACCAGGAGGAATGCTGTCGGTAGGACAAGTCCTTCCGGGACCAGGCCGTAGTCGCTGATGGTCAGGGCAAACGAGGGCAGGGCAAAGAGTTTGCTGCCGCCCGCATAGAGGAAAAGACCGCTGATCAGCAGACGGACGGTATGGTACCCGCGCCGTAAAACGGTATCAATCAGCATGACCACTTCCTGTTGCAGGACGTGAGTGTGCCTGCAAAAAGTCGGGTTCTGCTTAATATTCCGCTGTAAGGCGGGAGGGATTCAATAAGCGTTGACAGCTTCATCCTTGAGTCATTCGGTAATGTTCAGCCTTAGCCTGAATTGGCAGGCATTTCATTTCCGAATTCTTGAAGACGATGAAGCCCGAGAAAAGGGCAGGTTCAGGAAAGCGGAAGAGGAAATGCATTTGCCGTCAGTACACCCAACCTGGGCGGCCTTGTCAGACAATTTCCTCAGTATCTTTTAGGTAAGGGCATTGCGTTTCCTGATAGTTGATAAAGATGGATGGAACGTTGTGAGTGTCTATAAAACAGATTTGGTGAGCAGTCAATGGAAAATAAGGTTATGCTTAATGTGATTGGATGCACCCTGTCCCGTAAAGGATTATAAAGACAACTCTTCAATTGCAGGACTTTTTTTGTTATACTGGAACGAGGCGCCCAGTTTGTCTTGTCTCGGTTGACAAGGAACAAAGGCTGCTTAAATTTCCGATCAGTACACCTCGCTGTATATTTTGGGACTGCTGGGCAGGAAGAGCTGCGGGCGGTTTCTTTCTTTTGAGCATGCAGTCAGGTGTCGATGAACAACCCGTTAATAAAATAGGTCGTAGATCATGCGTAAGTTAAAAGTAATTTTTGACCAGAACAGGAATTGGGCAGAGAAAGTGCAGGAATCTGACCCTGAGTTTTTCAAGAAACTTTCAGAGCAGCAAAGCCCTAAATATCTCTGGATTGGTTGTGCAGACAGCCGTGTGCCTGCAAATCAAATTATTGATGCGCTCCCTGGGGAGGTCTTTGTTCACCGTAATATTGCAAATATTGTCGTGCACTCCGACTTGAATTGCCTGTCTGTGATACAGTACGCCATAGAGGTTCTTAACATAAAACATATTATCGTCTGCGGCCATTATGGCTGCGGTGGTATTCAGGCGGCCTGGGAGAATAAAGAACACGGGCTTATTGATAACTGGCTCAGGAACATCAAGGATGTTCAGCGCTTTCACCAGAATGAGCTTGATAATCTGGGCAGCGAACAGGAAAAAATAGATCGTCTCTGTGAATTGAACGTTATTGAACAGGTGGTGAACGTCTGTCAGACAACGATTGTTCAGGGGGCCTGGAAAGCGGGGCAGGAATTGGCTGTTCACGGGTGGATCTACAGCATTGAAGACGGCATTTTGAGAGACCTGGATATCTGTATAACCAAGTCGGAAGAAATCCCCAATACTTTGGAGGATGGGCTCTGTTTTTTCCGGTATGCTGCGAAGAAGAGCTTCTAACTGGTTGGGAGCATAATCGACCATCTGTAGATGGGGTGTTTCCTTCTTTATGCCCTTCATGACTTGTGGGGGGCAAACCTTGCTTGATCAGCGAACTCCTCTCCTCCTCTCCTGAACGACCTCGTAATCTCTGTATCTTCCTTCCTCTTAAGCGTTTTTCTCTGTTTTCTTGTCAATGTTGCGCGGAGTTCATGCGGACCTGTTCGATTGAGCCATATTCATTGCTGTGAGAATGCTGTGCTCTGTTTTTGCTTGCGAAAAAGGTGCGTAACTGTCAAGAATACATGTTTGTACAATATGCGAGGAGGAGACAGCCCAGTATTGCTGCTGTTTTTATACGATTTAGGTAATCAGCTGATAAGGAGAAAATACGATATGACCGCTCAACTCATTGAATTGGAAGACGGCCTGCTGGTCGAAGTGGATGTCCCTGATGATCAGGTAAATCAGATTGCTGGCGGGGTGCCGGAGCAGGTAGGCAAGGCGATTGATACCGTGAAGCCGGTGTTGCTCAAGGCCTGTCGCCCTATGGTCTCGGTGTGGAAGGAACTGAATCAAGAGATGTCCATTGATAATGTGGAGATTGAGCTGCAACTCGGTTTTTCCGCCGAGGGTTCGGTTTTTTTAGCCAAGAGCAAAGGGAGTGCCAATCTCAAAGTCAAGCTGTCTATCTCGCCAAAATCTGACGAAACCTAAAATGCAAATTGATCAAAATACTGTCTTTCGGCTGGCCAGTCCAGAACCGGACAAGAATAAAAAGTTTGGCACCGGTTTTGCCGTTGCGTACAAAAACAAACGGCTTTTTATTTTGACGTGCGCTCATGTCGTGAAAGACCTTGAGGATCGCGTAAAGGTCATTGGGCAGGAAATTGATCAGGCCGACATTGTAAAGATCGGAGCAATTGATGCCATTGATCTGGCATTGTTGAGCATTCCTTGGGGCAATTCTCCACCGCCTTTGCAGAATCGCATAACTAAGAGGGAAGAAGGCGATAAAATTCAGCTCCGTGGATTCAGCCTTGTAAATAAGAATCATGAACTCAGGAGGATAAAAGGTCATTTGGGACAGGGTGCCCCTCGTCAGTCTTCCGACGGGGGCTATATTCCGACCTGGGATCTGCATATTATAGATGGTGATTTCTGCCAACTGAAGGGCGGCTATAGCGGCTCGCCGCTCTGCGACGAGAATGGTCGTTTAATCGGCGTGGTCAGTGAGCGGGTTGCTAACGGGAAATACGGCTATGCTGTTGACATCTCCAATCTGCAAACCATTTACCCGGAAATTGCAGAGCTTCTTCCCTCCTTTTCCGATTTGAACGTTGATATTCCCGATATTGAATCCCGTATTAAACAGGCTATGAGAGAGCTGTCTGTCCGGGCGGATGATATTTTTAGCGTTATGCCGAATATCGGCTGGGAGTTTGATCGGATGAAAAGGGAGGGCATCGCCAGCGAAGACGAAGAAATTTTCGGTAAAATTGAAGAATTTACTGATCGGATTATTGCTGCTGAAGATTTTATTCGCTTTTTTAAGGAGCTGGGCAGCAGGGAGGAAACCGTAGCCGGGCCGGATTACGGAAAACTTGCCGACCGTCTGCGCAGGGGACGGGTCGTGCTCTGTCTCGGACAGGAGCTTTCTCATCTCCTCGGTGCCGCAGTTCCTTCCACAGCACAGCTTATCGATAGCCTTGTCCGACAGGAGGGCTTTCACGGACCTTTGTCCGAACTCTGCGAGCAGGAGGAGCTTTGTCCAGAGTGCGGCCGCTCCGAATTGGTGGATAAGATCCGCGCCCTGCTCGGACCGGAGGGAATCGGCCCGGTCGCCCTGTATGAGCTGCTTGCCGGACTTGAAAAACCTCTGCTGGTCATCTCTGCCGCCTATGATGATCTGCTGGAACGAACGCTTCGGGATAGACGAAAGGTTGTCGTTATCTATCTTAATATACGGGACAAAAGGTGCTTGTTGCGCTATTCCGACCGGCAGGGGCTGTCGGCTTGCACCTCGGAGGATCTTTCTCACCAGGAGCTGCTCGCCCACGGCTATACAGTCATCTATAAATTACGCGGCGGTTTCATCGACCATGAGCGGGAGACCCTGCTCCTGTCCGAGCGGGACTACCTCAACTTCAACCGGTCCCTGCAGCACCAGTTTCCCGATTATATCCGCACCAAACTGCAGAATCATTCGCTCTGGTTCCTGGGACACCATCCGGAAAGCTGGGAGGAACGCCTGTTGGTCAAATCTTTGCAGGCGCAGCGGGACCGACGAATTCGTTCTCTTGCCGTCCAGAAGGATATTTCCCCTTTTGCCCGAGCCTTCTGGAAGGATAGCCATGTTCAGAGTTTCGACCTCGCGCTTAAAAAATTTGTTCAGGAACTTGCAAAGGCCGTCTCATGACTTCTCATACAACGATACCCCCGTCGATAGCCGGTTTTGAACCCTACATCGGTCTGAGACCTTTCCGAGAAAGCGAACGCGACCGTTTCTTCGGTCGCGACCGGGAGATCAGCATCCTGCCGGACAAAATTCGGGCCAACCGATTGACCCTGCTGCTGGCGGGTAGCGGGGTGGGCAAGAGTTCCCTGCTCCGGGCCGGGATCATGCCGGTGCTGAGGGCGGACGAAGATGCGGAGCTGATTTATCACCGTGACTGGGCCACCGATTCGGCTGCGGCCCTGAAACAGAGCGTCAGTACACATTTCGGCGATAAGTACGGCCTTGCCGCACTCGGTGAGCAGTTTTCCCGGCTTCCCCTCAAAGATGCCCTGCGGGCCTGCACCATGTTCAGCACCGGGCGGCAGATCCTGTTCCTTGATCAGTTCGAGGAATTTTTCAACTACCAGCGGTTCAGGTCGGAGTTCCGTCCCTTTATTAAAGAGCTGAGCGCGGCGATCCTTGATCACAGTCTACCTGTCTCCTTTGTTTTTTCCATGCGGGAAGATTTTGCCTTGGAGTTGAACAGCTTCAAAGATTTTCTGCCCGGCGTGTTTGATAACTATTTCCGCCTTGAAAAACTGACCTGCGAGCAAGCCCGTGAGGCGATAGAAAAACCGCTGGAAGGGACAGGGTATTGTTTTGCCCCGAAGACGGGAAATCAGGAGGCATTGCTGGATCAGGTGCTGCATGATTTGGCTAAAAGGGAGCAGGAACGGCAGTTTGGGGTGCAGGAATTGCTTGATCTGAAGGAACTGCCACTTCTGGTGGAACCGCCTCATTTGCAAATTGTTTGCCGGGAGTTATGGGAGCGGTATCTGGATGAGAAGGCTAAACAGATTACTCACGCAGCTTACGAAAAAGCAGGCCGAACCGCCGGGATACTGAACTCGTACTTTCTCGGTAAGATAGATCTATTCAGTAAAAAAGAGCAGGCGTTAGCCTCATCGGCTTTTGATCATCTGGTTGGCACTCGGGCGGTTAAGATTGCTCATCCTTTGGAGCGGCTGGCACTCGTACGCCTGCGTGCGATCGGCGGCGAT
>CBFDDU010000197.1:0-5245 GCA_965603655.1 uncultured Candidatus Electrothrix sp.
AGGGAAGCTGAGGGCCGATTGTATCCCGCAGGCGTTCATAGTTCACTCCGTTCATATCACAAATGCGGCCCTTAGTCAGACGCTTCCATTCATCAAAGACCTCTTTCGCTGATGTGTAGGGGAATTCATCCACAAAACCCATGGCCCGTGCCACATCAATTATAATCTCACAGTCTGTTTTGGCCTCCCCAGGAGGGTCCACCAGTTTTTCCACCAGTTCAATACGTCGTTCCGAGGAAATAAAGGTGCCTGTTTTCTCGCACCACTGAGCGCCAGCAAGTACCACGTCAGCCAATTGGGTTGTTTCGGTGGGATGGAATATATCCTGAACAATGAGCAGCTCAGCTTTTTTCAGACCTTCCTCCACCCAGTGCGTATCCGGCAGGGAGGCAGCAGGATTGGTGGTGGTGACCCACAGGGCACGAACAGTCCCGTCATGCAGCCCCTGAATTATTTCAATGATTGAGCGACCTGGAGTCGGCTGCATCCTTTCTACCGGAATATTCCAAAAATCAGCTACTTCCTGACGCTGTTGAGGATTGGCAACCGAACGCATTCCCGGCAGGAGATGACTTAAGGCGCCGACCCAGCGATTGCCCAGGGCATTGGCCTCTCCGGTAATCGAGAGTGGCCCGGCTCCGGGACGACAGAAATTATCGGTAAGCAAAGAGAGATTATGCAGACTGTTGTTTTTGAAGACCGCCTGGGTAGAATGATTATAGCCTTGGAACCAAAAGGTGAGCATGTTCTTCGCCTCACCGATAAGACGAGCCGCCTTGAGGATCTGCTCTTCCGGGCATCCTGTTATTTCAGAGCCGTAGCTGAGAGAATACTTCTCAAGAAATACTTTGAGCTCGTCAAGACCGGAGGTGTGAATCCCCACATTTTCTTCATCAACAAAACCCTCCCGCAGGAGGAGATGAGCCAAGGTGTTATTTAAGGCCACATCGGTTCCCGGCCTGATTTGCAAGTGAAGATCAGCACATGCCGCTGTTTCGGTACGACGAGGATCAACAACGATAACCTTGGCGCCTTGTTCAGCGGCTTTCTTCAGGCGCCGAAAGATGATCGGCAGGGTCACGGCCATATTATTGCCAGCAACAAAAAAGAGATCCGCCTGTTCAATATCGGCGTAACAGGTGGGCGGAGCGTCGGCCCCTAAGGTGGAAAGAAAACCCGCTGCTGAACTGGCCATGCATAAGCGAGTGGAGCATTCAATATTATTGGTGCCGATGCATCCCTTCATCAGCTTATTCATCAGGTAGTACTCTTCAGTAAGATTGGCTGCACCGCCGTAAAAGGCGACGGAATCAGGGCCGTACTGATCAATAATCCGCTGAAGATTGTCAGCAACATGCTGCACGGCTTCATCCCATTGTACAGGAACCAGCTTTCCGTCACGCCGGAGAAGAGGCTGGGTCAGACGATCCGGTGCATTAAAGACAGGTGGCAGATGGGCAGCTAGGGTACAGATACGCCCCTTATTGGTCGGGTGTTCCTCCATACCTTTTACCTGAACAAGACGTCCCTGCTCCACACCGACCATCAGACCGCAGCCGACACCGCAGTAAGGACAGGTTGATTTATGCCACTGAATTGCCATTATTTCACCTCCTGAATAGATAGTTCGTCAGACCTGAATTGAGAGATTCCTGATACGCACTTTTGGGGCAAGCTGGTTCAAAATTATCAACGACAATAATCTTAAACCAATTTTTTTGTAGTAAAAAATATCTTCATGATGTGCCTGCAACCTTAGCAGTTTACATCACGGATAACCACTTATTTTTCTTATTACCCTGCGCTCATTTCTCCGCTGAAAACTCCTCTCGCTTTGTCACGGCTTCCCATCGCCGCACCGCCTCCGCCAAAAGAACACCGCAGGCCAAGCCTATGATATTCGCCGCCAGATCCATCCACTCCCCATAGCGATTCATAAAAGGCTGCACCAATTCTATAAGGCCGCTGCAAACGATAAACAAGATAACCATGAGTCGCCATGATTTCGGCCTGCGCAGAGCAATAGGAAAGACCAGCGCAGCATAGGCTATAAGATGATGAGCTTTATCGCCTCCGGGGACTGAGGGTAAAGACTCGTTCGGCCAGAGCGACAGACAAGTAATAGCAACAAAGAGGATCGCTGTGCAGGCCAGCCAATATCTTTGTATACAGGACAAGAAAAATTTTGCAATAGTCATAATAGCGATTTAAACAAATAAAGTTTACAGTAATGAGAAGTCAGATTCCTCATCGAGTCATTAGCCCATAGTTATTTATAGATTCTGATAAGAATCAAGTGTTCAATATATTTTTACGTCAAATAAATATTTTTTACTTTTCAAGTATGCCATAATAGCTATTGACATTTTTTGTCATCATAAATGAATAATATAACATTATATTAAAAAGGTATTTTTATGAATCAATGAATAGAAACCATTCTCTCACTTGAAAATTACTACATGCATACCCTAACCATTCTACCCTATCCACCTAATCTGCTGACATAATTTGTCACATAAGCTCTTTAGAATGACATATTTTGTCACATCTAACGAAAATGCATTTTTCTTCGTATAAAATTTTAATTATTATATATAATAACAAATTTTATTTTTTCACTTCTCTCTCTTGTCTTTTCATATAAAACTTTTTCTAAATATGCACAATTGCATTACACAGGCACAGTTTCTGCACAATAAAAGACAAGACTTGTTATTCTACAAAACGGGATGACATATCTTACAAAAGCCACGGGTCTCATCTGGAGAGACAGCCGAGTTGCTTGTTTTTTATTTTCTTATAAGAAATAGGGGGAGATTATGAAAATTACAAAGAAATTATTACTCAGAGGCATGGTGACCCTCTCAACTCTTCTGCTCTGCGCTGCCCCGCTTGCAGCCCAAGAAAATTTAAAAGCCGACCGAACCATTGTTGGCGGCCCAGGCACTACCAAGCTCTGCATCCGAAATTATGGAAAAACACCGGCAGAAGCCTTTGCAGCAGGAGCTGAAATACTTCGAAAAGCGGATGATCGGCTCGGTAAAAACAAACTGCATGGCAATGCCCGTATCCGTATTCTGCCGGAAAAGGAAAATGGGATGTTTGTCGTAGAGGTATACTCTTTTCCAAGCAGCGGTTCCTGTCCGCTCAAAACTGAGTACAGGACCGCCCAGGTGAATCGACCGTAGGAGGCGTGCTCATCAAAAACAAACAGCCCTATCCTCATCAGGATAGGGCTGTTTTACTTTTTCGCCAATCTGCTTTGTGTTCTTTTCCTCAGACCTACCACGGACACAGAACAAGCAATATCAAGTTTTCCTTGAAAAAACCCCTTTCCCAGACATTTTTATACCGTCACCCCGCCATCAGTAGAGAAATACAGGTAGCGACAAAAAGGGTTAGAGAAATAAAACCGTTCATGGAAAAAAAGAAAACCTGAATCCGGGAGAGATCTTTTGGGTTCACGACAAGATGCTGATAAAACAAAGCGCTTCCGGTCAAAGCTATGCCGATATAATAGACAACATTCAGCCCCTGAAGATAACCCGTCAGAGTAAAAAGAAAAAAGGCCAAGGCATGAAAGGAGATTGCCAGACGAAAGGCATTTCTGCGCCCCAGAGTAGAGGGCATGGAATACAGGCCAGCCTCACGGTCGAACTCCGCATCCTGGGAGGCATAGATAATATCAAAGCCGGTCACCCAGAACAGCACCCCTAATGATAATACCCAGGGATAGCCGACTAAGCTGCCTGTGGTAGCCACCCAGCCACCCAAAGGAGCGATTGCCAGAGCTACCCCCAGGATAACATGACAAAACCAGGTAAAACGCTTGGTCAGGGAGTAAAAAAAGGTCAGGCCCAAGGCAAAAGGGGAAAGGGTCAGCGCCAGGGTATTGAGCATCCAGCAGGCCAGGAAAAACAAGGCCGAGGCTGCCGTGACCATGAGCCAGGATTCCATAAGCGAGACCTCACCCGCCGGAAGAGCCCGTTTATCCGTGCGGGGATTGGCCGCATCAAAGCGATGATCCGCAATGCGATTAAAGGTCATGGCTGCTGTGCGGGCACCGACCATAGCGACAACCACCCAGAAAAAGACCCGGAGCGAGGGCACACCCCGGGCTGCGAGAACGGCCCCCATCAGGGCAAACGGTAAGGCGAACACGGTGTGCTTGAACTTGATCATTTCAAGCAGGATCTTTATTTTTTTCAGCATGATTCTCGTTATGCTTGAGGCAACCAAGCCGCCCCCATCCAACGAATGACTTTCACGCCACCGCCCAGCACCAGACTATTGTGCTGGCCGAGATGATCCAGAAAAACCTGAATCTCATAGGCGCGATTTCCCGAGCCACAAAATATAATCAGCGTTTTATCTGCCGGAAGCTCTTTATACTGCTTGCGTACCTTATCATAGGCTATGGAAAACCACTGAGCTGCACCAAATTTCTCCACAAAAGGCTCTGCTTCTTTGGGATGACGGATATCCAGAACAACCCAGTCCGGTTCGCTGGAAAAGTCCTCCATCCAGGCATAAAAACGGCGCATACTCACCGAGCGCATCCGACCGGCACAGATATTATCGGCCACAAAGGCAGCAGCGTTCAGGGAATCAATAGCCGCAGAAAAGGGCGGGGCATAAGCCATTTCAGCCATCATGAAATCCTCAATCGTGGCTCCCTTGGTGATCATTACAGCGGCAGTATTAATCCGGGCCGAGATAGAATCATTCATCATACCAAAGGCCTGCAAGCCGAGCACTTGACGGGTGCGTTTATCAAAGACCAGCTGCAAGACAACAGAAGCACTATTGGGAAAGAAATGAGCCCGATCATCCGGGGCAGTCAGCGAGTAATCAGCATCAAAACCCTCTGCCACAGCCGCCTCATAGGTGATACCGGTGGCGGCGATACAGCGCTCAAAGGCCTTCATGATAAAGGAACCCACTGCGCCGTCAAAGGAGGAGGAAAGGCCAGCCATATTATCGGCAGCCACCCTGCCCTCCCGGTTAGCTAGAGAGCCCATAGGGGCGAAGGTCTGCTTGCCGGTGACCAAATGCTTGACTGCAATGCAGTCGCCCGCCGCATAAATATCCGGGTCCGAGGTCTGCAATCTGCTGTTGACCGTGATCCCGCCCCAGGGCTCTACAGCCAGGCCAGCTTCCTTGGCCAGTTCACTGCGCGGACGAACACCGGCAGCCATAATCACCATATCCGCCTCCAGGGTGCGCTGCGCTGTTTTTACCG
>CBFDDU010000198.1:0-5224 GCA_965603655.1 uncultured Candidatus Electrothrix sp.
CTCGTCGACAAAGACGATGCACGGCGAGTGGCGCTTGGCCTGATCGAACAGATCAGCGGGAAGAACAGTTCCGCCCATCTCCGCTGTTTTGACGGCGACGGCGACGGCGAGCAAAAGGGAAAAATTGAGCGCGGGGAAGCTGTCAATGACCATAGCGAAGCCGTCAGGATAATGGGGGAAATGTTTTGCGAAAGCGGCATAATGTGTGATTTTAATGAACTTGCCGCTATCGGCCACCGGGTGGTGCATGGTGGAGAGCTGTTTCACGAGCCCACCCTGATCACCGACAAGGTGATCCAGGGCATTGAAGAACTCATCCCCTTGGCGCCGCTCCACAATCCTGCCAACCTAATCGGCATCAGGGAGGCTGCGCGACATGCGGGCGACATTCCCCAGGTAGCAGTGTTTGATACCGCCTTTCACCGCACCATCCCGCCGCACGGTTATTTGTACGCCCTTCCCTATGAACTGTATGAAAAGGAAAAGGTGCGGCGTTACGGCTTCCACGGCATTTCGCACGGCTATGTGTCCAGACGGGCCGCAGAATACGTAGACCGACCACTTGCGCAGCTCAATATCATCACCCTGCATCTCGGCAACGGTGTCAGTGCCGCCGCCATCAAGGGCGGGCGATGCGTGGACACCTCCATGGGCATGACGCCGCTGGAGGGCTTGATCATGGGAACCCGTTGCGGTGACCTGGATCCGGCAATTCTCTTTTACCTGGGCCGGGAAACCGGCATGAGCATGGCCGACCTGGATAACCTGCTCAACAAAGAAAGCGGGCTGAAGGGCATCTGCGGTCGGAGCGATATGCGAAATATCACTGAAATGGCCGAACAGGGGGATGAACAAGCCGGGCTCGCCCTGACCATGTTCTGCTACCGGCTGAAAAAGTACATCGGTGCCTACTCGGCGGTGCTGGGCCGGGTGGACTGTCTTGTCTTTACCGGCGGTATCGGTGAAAACAGTCCCGTTGTCCGCAGGCTGTGTTGCGAGGGCCTTGAGGCGGCGGGCATTGTTCTGGATGAACAGGGCAATCTGGAGAAACTGGACGGAATTAATCCTGTCCACAGCCCGGAGAGCCGGGTCGCCCTCCTGGTGGTCGCGACCGATGAAGAACGGGAAATTGCCAGCCAGACCCTGCGGGTGATCAGCAGAGTCATCAATGGCGGGTGAAACACGAAACTTTACGCTGAACAGAAAGAAATGACAGATGCAAAAATTGAAGATTCTCTGCCACGACGCATCATCCTCGCCATAACCGGGGCCACCGGCATGCTCTATGTCACGGCCCTGCTTGACCTGCTGGCTGATCAGGACATGGAGGTGGACGCAATCATCTCCGATTCCGGCAGAAAGGTGCTCCGGCTGGAGCAAGACATGGCCCCGGAAGACCTGCCGGGTGTCAGCCGCTGGTTCGCTGCAGGCGACTTCACAGCTCCGCCAGCCTCGGGTTCGGCCCGTTACGATGCCATGATCATCCTACCCTGCACCGTGGGCACCCTCGGTGCCATTGCCAGCGGTTTTTCCGGCAACCTGATCCACCGGGCTGCGGATGTCACCCTCAAAGAGCGGCGGCCCTTGATCCTCGCGGTCCGCGAGACCCCGCTCAACCGCACCCATCTTACAAATATGCTGGCCCTGCACGATGCCGGAGCAACCATCTGCCCGCCCATGCCCTCTTTTTATCTTCACCCTCCTGATCTCCAGGCAATGGCCCGCCAATTTGCCGGGCGGATCTGTGACCAAATCGGCCTCCACCTGAAAGACCTGCCCCGCTGGCAGGGTATTTAAGCTTGCCGCAACAGGGTGAAGCCTGTTAAAGTCGCGGAACAGAGCGACATTACCTCTGGCTGAAAACTGAAGTTACCACGTTACAGTTACCTGCCGGATCCATGCAGGTTAGAAAAACTCACAACACAGGAGAACGCTATGCGTTGGCAGGGAAAACGAAAAAGTGACAATATCGAAGACCGACGCAATCAGCGTGTCTCTGGAGCCGGAGGTTTCGGTAACAGCAACGGGATATTGCGTCTGTTGCCGGTGGCTGTGAAATTTCTCGGTTTCAAGGGCACCGTTGTCGTGGTTGCCTTTTTGGGTGCTTACGGTTTCTTTTCAGGAAACCTCGGTAATATGCTGGCCGTCCTGGGGCTCCAGCAAGGAACTTCCATCAGCACGTCCAAGGAACCGCTTCGAGAAACTGCGGCGGAAAAAGAACTGGTGAATTTTGTCGGAGTGGTTCTGGCTGATACCGAAGCAACCTGGAGCACCTTGTTTCAGCAGCAAGGAAAAACCTATCAGGAACCTCGCCTTGTCTTATTTCGCGACGCGGTGAAATCCGCCTGCGGCATGGCTGAATCCGCCACCGGACCCTTCTACTGTCCCGGTGACCAACAGGTCTATATCGATCTGGGCTTTTTCGACCAGCTGAAAAATCGTTTCAAAGCACCGGGAGATTTTGCCCAGGCCTATGTTGTGGCCCATGAAATCGGCCACCATGTACAAAAGCTGTTGGGTATCTCCGACAAAGTACACTCGGCCCGAAAAAAGCTCAGCAAGGTGGAAGGAAACAAACTTTCGGTTTTACAGGAATTACAGGCTGACTGCTTTGCAGGTGTCTGGGCCTATCATGCCAGCAACCAAAACCTGCTCGAAGAGGGTGATCTGGAAGAAGGTCTTGCTGCGGCCAGTGCCATCGGTGACGATACCTTGCAAAAGCAAAGCAAAGGATATGTCAGCCCGGATTCCTTTACCCACGGCAGCTCAGCGCAGAGAGTACAATGGTTTAAAATCGGTTTGGCCAACGGCAGAATAGACGGTTGTAACACCTTCAGCGGTAAATAAATTGCAGGGGCACGGCACGCCGTTGCCCCTGTGTTCGCCCTTGCATACCGGGCAGGCACAGGGACCTGCCCCTACACAACATGTACCGAAAACGAGGAACTTATTTCTTGGAAAATCCCTAAGATATTTCCTGTTGCATCCCCGACGAGCAAACCACATAAAAAAAGGCCGGGGCAGATAACTGCCCCGGCCTTTCTTATTTAACCCGCTTTTAAGAGAAAGGGTTAGTCACGTCCGCCGCCGAAAAAGGTAAGCAGCATCCAGAAGAGATTAATGAAATCAAGGTACAGGGCCAATGCACCAAGGATTGCTCCCTTCTGAACCACCTCGTTACCCTGCGCCATAATCCCCTGCTCACCCATTGTTTTAATCCTCTGGACATCATAGGCTGTCAGGCCGACAAAAACCAATACGCCGACAGCGGATATTGCCAGATGGAGCGTTGAACTCCCTAAGAACATATTAACCACAGAAGCGATAATAATGCCGATCAGGCCCATGAACATAAAAGATCCCATGCCGGAAAGATCTCTTTTTGTGACCATGCCGTAGACCGCCATAGCCCCGAACATCCCCGCTGTGATCATAAAGGTGCCTGCAATGGATGAGCCGGTATACCTGAGAAAGATAACAGACATGGTTAATCCGTTCAAAGCCGCATAACCGGTAAACAAGGCGGTTGCGGTTGCTGCCTTTATCTTTTCAACCCGAGCGGAAAGATAAATAACCATCCCCAATTCGGCAATAATTAAAAGGATATACAGCGGCGACCTGGCAATAGACAATGTCAATCCGCTGCTTGCGGCAAACCAGGCGACAATACCTGTCAAGGCCAGCCCACCAGCCATCCAGTTAAAAACCTTGGCCAGAAATATTGTTGAAGCTTCCTGCCGCGCTCTGGCATTCACTGCGGTAGTGCTCGCATACTTTGTTTCCATATTGTATAGTCTCCTGATAAATTTTATAGGATTTGCCATGTTGTACCGATTTATCATCAGTCGGCAATACTTCAATCATCTTTGATTAATGTAACCACTCTGCTGAAACAAGGCAAGAAATTCAGGAGAAAATACCATGAAAATAGCGATCAGCGGCAAGGGCGGAGTCGGCAAGACAACCATCATGGCCCTGCTGGCCGGAGAACTGAAAAAACAGGGGCGCAAGGTCCTAGTGATTGATGCTGATCCCAGTCCCCATATGGCGGAGACCTTAGGGATCAGAGATGCAAAAAAGGTCAAGCCCATTGCCGACATGGGTGCCTTGCTGGCGGAACGTGCCGGAAAAAGCCAAGGCTCCCCTTTTTACAACCTCAACCCAGAGGTCAATGATCTGCTCCGAGATTTCATGCTGGAACAGGACGGTATTCGCCTAATGATTCTTGGTGCAGTCCAGACAGCGGAAGGAGGTTGCGCCTGCCCAGAGAATCATGTGCTCCGCAAGATGCTCAAAAAAATGCTCCTGACTGCTGAGGAAACTGTTTTGTTGGATATGGAAGCCGGGGTGGAACATCTGGGCCGGGGCACAGTGGCCGGGGCAGACTGTCTCCTGATTGTGACGATTCCCTCCAGATCCGGCATCCGCACCGCCTTGAAAATCAAAAAAATGGCCGATGATGTGGGCATCCCTCGGGTCTATTTTGTCGGCAATCTGGTCCAAGATCAGGATGATGAACAATTTCTTGAGCAGGAGCTGGGAGAACGGCCTGTTGTTTTCTTCCCGGACTCCAAGACAGTACGTCAGGCCGAACGGGCTGAACAGGCAATAGTTACGATCACTGAAGGAATAAATGATGCACCGGAACAACTTGTACGCATGCTGCTGTCCCAAGGATAAGAGGAAAACGTGCTGAAAGGTTGAAAGGAGTAGTACTCACCGTGTAAATCGGGCACCAAGTCGGGTAAATTAAAATGCCCAAAGGAGTTGCTGCGCGTCAGAGTTGCTTGCGCTCTCATGGCCCAGTTTTCTTCCTACAAAAAAACTTTGGGCATAAAAGAGCATGCAAAAATGTTGGGGAGTGATTTGACTGTCGTGAAGAAAAATCCGTTCATCACCGGTCAAGAGAAACCAACATAGAATAAAAAGAAACCCTAGAGACAGAGAACCCAATGTAATAAAAATAATTTTTCCAAATACATTTGTTTCTCCCTGTCCTTTTTTAACATTCAACTTATCTTTTTTAACAACCATATGCTATCCTCCTCGCCCTAGCAATAGACCGATATATTTTTTGTACAATCTCATATAAAAAAGTAAAGTTTTTTAAACAGTTAACCATTATTGATAATTATTACTATTTAACTCCATTCTACCATATAACAGATATATGTCAACAATATTTCCTAAAAAAGGAAATTCAAAATAATGCAATAATACAAGG
>CBFDDU010000199.1:0-5218 GCA_965603655.1 uncultured Candidatus Electrothrix sp.
CAGCTTGAGATTGACCCCATATCGACTGGATAATATTCAAATTTAAAATTGCTGGGATGACCCGTACCTGAACAGGTCGCATTCCAAGCCATTCGACCCTTGAATGGCGAAACACAATGGCCCCCGGTGTGTTAGTAGTCTGTGGTGGATGCCCGGCGAACGCTCACCGGCTGGTCGTTTTTTTGAATCAAAAAGAAGAGATGCCCCAAAGGGGCTGTATATATAAAGCCCAGGGTAACACCCTGGGACAGGATTGATGACAACACTCCAACCCACACCATTCAACTCCGCCAACCACCCCCTAGCAAACGGCAACCCGCCCCCCTGGGCCAGCGGCTGGGGACAGGACAGCTACGGGGTTTGGGTGGAGTTCACTGTGGAAGGGGAGGGCGACCCGGTCACCCAACGAATGCGCTGGATTCCACCGGGACGGTTTTTGATGGGCTCGCCGGAGGATGAACCGGGCCGTTTTAGTGATGAGGGGCCGCAACCTTACCATCCATCACTTTTTATTTGAACAAGAAAAATAGGCGGTAACCTTTTGAGTTTCTGAGCATACTTCTTCAGCACTCTCAATCCTCTCTTGAAAAAAGAACAGGCGCTTCTCCAGGTTTTCCTTACAACTGCGGGCAGAGTGTCCCTCGGGTCGTCTTTGTTTTCAAAATCATCGAATCCAAGTTCTTCAGTTTTTTTTCACGAGGCAGAGGATTTTCCAGCCTGTCGTTAATCCCGGTAAATACACACCAATGCAGGGCGACTGAAAGGATTAAAAGGAGCCTTGCGACTCTGTCTGTTCTTTCAAGCCGGGTGTCCTCCAGGCCGAATCCCCTTGTTTTGAAATCGCTAAACATCGCTTCGCATCCCCATCTCATGCCGTAATCAAGGGTGGTGTAGTAATTCGGGTTGCTTCCGGTCGCCAGTATCCAAGGCTCCTCGTGTCCTGGTTCTTGCAGAATACTGATATTGGTCGGAACTCGTTGTTCCGTCAAAAGAACGTTCTCCAGATAAACCTCTTTTGTGCCTGTAGTGGAAGGCACCAATTCCTTTGTCGAAGCTTCTGTTCCGTCTTCTGTGAACACTTTGAGATTCCCTTTGAGACGGAGCCGGTAATCCCATCCGTGACGCTGACAATAGGTAATCAGACTGGCCTGACCGTAAAAACGGTCACCGAGCAGCAGAACTTTCGACTCTGATGAAATCACTGATTTGATTTTATCAAGAATTTCTTTGCAGATATCATATCCTATATTGCCCGTTCCCTTCTGAACACGCCACAAGAGAGGCAGTGCTCTGTTGCCGAAACGCAGAGAAACCATAAGAATACCAAATCGATTAGATATCGGGGTCTGATCAATGCATAAAACCAGCGTTTCCCCTGAACCAGAAGCCGCCTGGATAGCCTGCCGGATAAAAGGCAGCATGACTTCATCGTTATCGACCGTATGTGTGCTCAGAAAACGACTCAGCCATTGATATTGCATATCAGACCGATCCGTATCAAGAGGTATAACCGCTGCAATATCCATGGTGTTGCATGTCTGAACCTCCAGAACGGCCGCAACACATAAACTTAATTTGCCGAGAGGGCTTTTGTTGAGATCGGGAAGAAAGCTCCGCAGACCGGATCGAACTTCTTCCGCTAAATGCTTGACTGTACACATGCCGTATTGAAAAAAGAGTTTTGTTGTTTATCACGATATAATCTTTACCCTGATTCTCTTCTCTCTTCAACACTACTTTGTCTGCTCTTCAGGAAAAGTGATGGGTGGCAAGGGGCCGCAACATCAGGTGACTATCAGCAATGGCTTTTGGCTGTTCGACACCCCGGTCACCCAGGCCCTTTGGCTGGCGGTGACGGGAGAAAATCCCAGTAAGTTTCAATCTGCTGATCTTCCATCCTCTGGTCGTCCGGTGGAGCAGGTGAGCTGGAATGATTGTCAGGATTTTTTGCAAGAGATCAACCGGAAGCTTCCCGGATTAGACCTGACCCTGCCTGCTGAAGCCCAATGGGAATACGCCTGCCGCGCGGGCAGCTCGACAGCCCTGTATACCGGCCCGATAGAAATTGTTGATGATATGGCCTCGGCCCTTGATCCCATTGCTTGGTACAGTAAAAACAGCGGTGGTGAAACCCATCCGGTAGGCCAAAAGCAGCCCAATGATTGGGGCCTGTATGATATGCTGGGCAATGTCTGGGAATGGGTTACTGATCCCTGGCATGGAGATTATGATGGAGCCCCTGAAGACGGTAGGGTCTGGGAGGATGAAGAGACTGAGAAGCCCGGCGGGGATCGTGTCATTCGTGGCGGCTCGTGGGACGGCGAGGCGCGGTACTGTCGTTCCGCCTGCCGGGGCGGGAGCGAGCCTGGCTCCCGCAGCGACAGCCTTGGCTTTCGCTGTGTCCGAGTTCAGGAGTGAGCCAAGCCAAGTTCAAGCCAGGGGCACCGGTCTTGCAGCCGGTTATTGGCCCGAAAGCGGAGCCGGGCCGATAGCGGTCTGCAAAGGCGGAGCCTCGGTGGAATAAAGAACAAGCGTGTTGCCCCAAAGGGGCTGTATTTATCAAGCCCAGGGTAACACCCTGGGTACTCAGTTCCTTCTAATGTTGCGTGTAACATGCCATCATCTACCGCCATAATACCCCTAACCAAGGGCGGAAAACAACTGGCCCAACGTCTCGCCACCCTTCTGCCCGGAAGCACTATTGTCACCAACCAAGGTAATATTCACCGAACCCTGGCACAGGGCTGGCAAGACCACGACAGCCTGATCTGTATCATGGCCACCGGCATTGTCGTGCGCAGCATTGCCCCGTTGCTGAGCCAGCCGCAATCCTCAGTTCCGGCAATGGTCCCTTGCTGGTACAAAAAATGAAATTCCCCAATGTGACGGTTGCCATTGCGGAGATTCATCAGCCCTTTTCAATACTCTTCAAATCGACTGAGCGGCCGATTTTTTCTCGCTGTAACTGATCCAGACGGCTCAGTTATTCCTGCTCTTTTCTTCTTAGTTCGACCGCATTCAAGAAAAATTTCGGTCTGGAATCCTGATGGTTACGCCGAGGTAGGTAGATAAGGCCTATGAGTGGAAATGCGGCTTCCAGATTAAGTAATTGTTTTTTTTGACTTTAAGGTGAAACTCTGCGAGTTTCTTCAGGGGCTGTTTTAATTTTAATACTCAATCTCGTTTAAAGTAAAGATGAGTATTTTTTTTACAGGATTTCTGGAAGGCAATCGAGGGGGATGTGCTCTTTTTTATTGATTGTACAAAATTTTTGCCTGAAAAATCATTGTAATATCATTGTGTAGGGGGTACGATTGTAAAAAAATACACATCGCGGTCTGCCGGATATTCTGACACAGGCGATGGAAAAAGGAAGACAAGCTGATGAACACATTTGAAGCACGTCTGGGCCGATTTGTCATCAAATACAGAATTCAGCTGATCCTGCTTTCTCTGCTCGTTGTGGCGGGAACCGGCTACGGTACCCGTTTTCTTACCTTCTCCAGCAACAGTCGGATGTTCTTTTCCGAGGACAACCCCGAACTCCAGGCCTTTAACGCTCTGGAGCAGACCTATACTAAGTTCGAGAACGTCTTTTTTACGATTGCTCCGAAATCCAAAAATGTCTTTACCCGTGATGTACTGGCTGCAGTGGAGGATCTTACGGAAAGGTCTTGGAAACTGCCCTATTCCAGCAGAGTAGATTCCATAACCAACTATCAGCATACCCAGGTGGAAGGTGATGAGCTGATCGTTGAAGATCTGGTGGAGAATGCAGAACAGCTCACTGCTGAGCAACTTCAGGAACTACGTGACATCGCTCTGAACGAGCCCTTGCTGAAAGGACGCCTCATCTCTCCCTCCGGTCATGTAACCGGGTTGAATGTCAATATTATTAAGCCGGATGAAAACGGTAAGGTCTCGGATACCATCTCCGAGGCTGCGTATGCCTTACAGGCTGAGATGCAGCAAAAATATCCCCAGCTGGATATCTATGTCACTGGGGTGGTGATGATTGATACAACCTTTGAGCTGGCTGCCGAAGAGGACATCACGCTGCTGGTCCCTATCATGTGCGGGCTTCTTCTACTGATCCTGGCCATCTGTTTGCGTTCCATATTTGGTATGGGCTTAACCTTTCTGGTTATTATCTTTTCTGCCCTGACCGGAGTAGGCTTAGCTGGCTGGCTGGGCATCCCTATGAATCCTGCCTCAGCCAATGCACCGACCATTATCCTTACCTTAGCCGTTGCTGATTCCGTCCATGTTTTAACCACAATGTTTCACCAAATGCGGAACGGACGTGATCTGCATCAGGCTATTGAGCAGTCCATCCGGATCAATTTTCAACCGGTGCTGGTCACCAGCCTGACCACAGCTATTGGATTTCTGACCATGAATTTTTCCGATGCTCCTCCGTTCCGGGATCTCGGCAATGTTGTTGCAATGGGCATTATTGCCGCCTTTCTTTATTCGGTATTGCTTCTGCCAGCCCTGGTTGCTGTTCTGCCGCTCAAAGCAGCGGGGTCATCGACCTCCTTTTCACCTTCTTTCTTGCCTTCGTCTTCGCATAGCCATGAGTGCCTTGCCGATTTTGTCGTGCGCAGACGTATTGCGATCTTTTGGGCTATGATCATCATGATTATCGGAGTAACCACGGGAATTTCTCGTATCCAACTGGATGATGATTTTGTCAAGTTTTTCAGCCCGCGTTTTGATTTTCGCCGCGCCACGGATTTTACCGCCGAGAACCTGACCGGGATGTACATGATTGACTGGGATCTCAATTCAGGACGGGAAGGAGGAGTCAACGAACCCGAGTATCAGCACACGGTTGAGGCCTTTGCCGATTGGTTTCGCCAGCAAAAATATGTCTGTCATGTGTACACCTTCACGGATATCATGAAGCAGATTAACCGTAATATGCATGCTAACGATCCTGGCTATTACCGGCTCCCGGAAGAGCGGAATCTGGCAGCCCAGTACCTGCTTCTGTATGAGATGAATCTGCCCTTTGGTTTGGATTTGAACGACCGAATAAATATTGATAAATCAGCGAGCAGGATGACAGTGTCTCTTGTCGGGGCAAGTACCAGAGAGATGCGCGAGCTGGAAATCGCAGGCCGGGACTGGCTCAAGGAAAACGCCCCGCCTTCTATGTATACGCGGGGTTCCGGTGTGACCATGATGTTTGCTCACCTTTCGGAGCGCAATATTA
>CBFDDU010000200.1:0-5216 GCA_965603655.1 uncultured Candidatus Electrothrix sp.
CGGACCAGCTGTTGCAGAATATCAGCACAAAGTTGTTGGACAGTTTAAGCTTCAGAAATGAGGCGACAATCTGCAACAAGGTCATCACTCCTATCCTGAATGCCGTTGCAGAACAGAACAAACCGCTCAATGTATGGATAGAAGAGCCTTTTAACGTGGATCCAGAAAAAGGGCTGGTAGGAGAGCCGGATTATCTGATTGCCCCGGCAACAGATTACGGCGGCATGGAACTGCCTCCTCTTTGTATTATCGAGGCAAAAAAACAGGATTGGGATGCGGGCTGGGCCCAGGCTCTGGCGGAAATGGTCGCCGCTTCCGTTAAAGGGGCCGATATATGCTACAGTGCTGTGACAACCGGGAAAATATGGCAGTTCGGCATGTTGAGAAACAGCACCTTCTCAAAAGATCCTGGGCAGATATCCGCAACCAGAGAGCTTCAGCTGGTTTTTGATACGCTGAACTGGGTGTTCAGTGAGGTTAATCGGTGAATAGGCCGGTGAAACGGGAGAGGGATAATGCCATACGGTAAATTCGAGTCAATTGCGGATGTCGCCCGGAAATTTGATATTGCAGTGAGCGGCAGCGCATCTTTTGTTGAAAGATCAGAGATTGCAATCCCTGATTATGACTTCAGCAGGATTGAGAAAAAACTTATTGATGAGCTCAATTTTATTAATGAAGTCACAATTTGCGAAAGGATCATCAGTCCGATCCTAGAGCTGGTATCAGACCAGTATGAATTATTGAAAATCTGGTCACATGTGCCCTATAACGTGGACCAAGAAAGAGGGCTGGCCGGAGAGCCGGACTATCTGGTTGCACCGAAGACAAAGTACGGCGATATGGGCGTTCCGCCGCTCTGTATTGTCGAGGCCAAGAAAGATAATTTTGCGGAAGGCTGGACCCAGGCCTTGGCGGAAATGGTTGCGGCTTCCTTTCAAGGTGCTGATGTGTGCTACGGAATTGTCACAACTGGAAAAATATGGGAGTTCGGCAAATTGGAGCAGGGTATGTTTACACGAGATCCTCAGCAGATATCGGCAACCAGAGAGCTTCAGTTGGTCTTTGATACGTTAAACTGGGTGTTCAATAAAATTACTCATTGATATAATTACGGATCAACCCGTTCTTTACTTTATGATTTGATGAAAAATTATTGTGAATTATAAATCCAACAGAATAGCTCTGCTGATTGATGCGGATAACATTTCACATATTTCTATTGAACTGATATTATCGGAACTGGCAAAACAGGGAGCAGTAACGATAAGAAGAGCATATGGAAATTGGAAGAAAACGTCGCTTAAGGGATGGGAGGATAATATTCACGAATATGCGATTCAGCCGATACAACAATATGATCTGATTAAAGGAAAGAATGCGGCAGACATGGCATTGGTTATTGATGCTATGGATATCTTATACACAAAGAATGTCAGTGCATTCTGCATAGCATCATCGGACAGTGATTACACGCCGCTGGTGACAAGAATAATAGCTGAAGGGAAAACAGTTATCGGCGTTGGAGACAAAAAAACTCCTAGGCCATTTGTTGCCGCCTGCTCAAAGTTTGTATATGCAGATGCAGAAAAGGCAACGGAACATGACAACGCCGGTGTACCTGATCAACCTGACGATATAGCAAATAAGTTAAAGGGTGATGCAAAATTGATTAGTACGTTGAGGAATGCGATTGCGGCTTCACCGACAAACGGCGAATGGATACCGCTTTCAACAGTAGGTTCACATTTGTCAAAGCATGCTTCTTTTAGCCCGAAAGACTATGGCTTTAGCCGGTTGAGCGATTTAATGAAGCACATTGATCTTTTTGAAATAAAGCGGGGAAAGGGGCAGCATTATATTGTACGGGATGTGCGAAACAATAATAAGCTATCCTGACTCGTTATTTTTGAATTCAAACAAACAGGAGGATACACCATGAAGAAAACAATAATTACTGCCTGCAGCCTGTTCGCCCTGCTGGTCACCAGCCCGGTCATGGCGGAAGATGTCAATGTGGAAGAGGTTGTGAACAAGGCCAACTTGGCTGCTTACTATGCCGGTGATGACGGCAAGGCAGAGATCAACATGACCATCACGGACAGCCAGGGCCGGGAGAGAACTCGCGAGTTTATCATCCTGCGCAAGGATAAAGAGGACGGCGGTCAACAATTCTTTTATGTCTACTTTAAGAAGCCTAGCGATGTCAGCAAGATGGTCTTTATGGTTCATAAGAATGTGGACAAGGATGATAACCGCTGGATGTATCTGCCTGCCCTGGATTTGGTCAAGCGCATTGCCGCCTCAGACAAGCGTACCTCCTTTGTAGGGAGTAATTTCATGTACGAGGATGTCTCCGGTCGTAATCTCTCAGAAGATACCCGCGAACTGGTGGAGAGCAACGATACCCATTACGTAATCAAGAACACCCCCACGAAACCTGACGACGTAGAGTTTTCTTCCTACACCGTGCAGATCGACAAGAAGACCTTCTTGCCGAGAAAGGCTGTGTATCTGGATAAGAGCGGCAAGGAGTACCGGATAGTTGAGGCCACCAAGGTGGAAGAGATTGACGGTATTCCCACAGTGACGGAATCCAAGGTGACCGATCTGGCCGCGGGCAGCTCCACGGTCTCCAAATTCACCAATGTTAAATACAACATCGGCCTGAAGGAAGATATTTTCACGGAACGCTATCTGCGCCGACCGCCTCGTGAGGCTCGACGATAGGAGGGAAATATGAAGAAAACAGCATTCATCGCCTTATCGGTACTGTCGGCCTTGCTGACCTGCAATGCCGGGACAGCCGCTGCCGAGGAAGGCAAATCCCTGACCGACCGGCTCTATGATGATTACGGCATTGAGATGCTCGGTTTTGCTGAAACCCGCTGGGGAACCCGGCTGGTTGATGATGAGCATGAGGACACCCTGAGCATCGGCGAGGCCCGTGCTCAGCTTGAACTGACCCGTTATTTCGACGCCTTTACCCTTCAATTCAAAGGCGACCTGCTGGCGGATGCGGTTACCGAGGAACTGGAAGCGGATATTCGGAGCCTGAACCTGGCCTTTCGGCCCAGCGATGTCCTGGATGTCAAGATAGGCCGGATGGTCTCTACCTGGGGCACCGGTGATATGGTTTTTATCAATGATATGTTTCCCAAGGACTGGCAGTCCTTTTTTATCGGGCGGGATGATGAGTACCTGAAGCAGGCCTCCAACTGCATCCGGACAGGACTTTTTCTCGGCGATTACACTATTGATATGGTGTACACCCCGCGTTTTCAGGGCTCCGAGTATGTCAGCGGCGAACGATTGTCTTATTTCAACCCCGGTGCGGGTCAGATTTTCGGGCAAAACATGATCATGGCCGATGATTCCCCGGATGAATATTTCGAGGATGACGAGACCTCAGTGCGCCTGTCCAAACGTTTCGGCGGAGTTGAAACAGCCCTGTACGGCTATATGGGCTTTTGGCAGGAGCCAGAAGGCATGGACGCGAGCACGGGCAAGGCCATCTATCCCTCACTCAATGTCTGGGGAGCTTCAGCCCGTTCTCCCCTGCTGGGCGGTATCGGAAACATCGAAGTGGGGTATTACGACTCCTTTGATGACGATGACGGTTTGAATCCCTATATCCGGCCTTCGGAATATCGTTTTCTCGTCGGCTTTGAACGGGAGCTGGCCCATGAACTGACCGGTGGCTTTCAGTATTATCTGGAGGCCATTGACGAGTATGAGAACTATGAGCAGACCGTTGCTCCGGGTATGGAGGCACGAGATGAGTACCGACAAATGCTGACCATGCGCCTGACCAAGCTGATGATGCAGCAGACCCTGACCCTGTCCCTCTTTGCCTATTACTCGCCCACGGATAATGACGGCTATATTCGACCGAAATTCCAGTATAAGTTAACCGATAATTTATTGGTGGATGGCGGGTTCAACCTGTTCTTCGGCGAGAATGAACATACCTTTTGGGGCAGATTCGAGGATAACAGCAACGCCTTTGTCGGTGTGCGCTATAGTTTTTAATATCGTTTTGAACGAAATTTTTAACGAAGTTGAAAGAAAAAACAATCCACCTCCAGAGGGGGTGGTTTTCTACGATGCAATAAAATAACGCGGAGGTTTACCATGATAATTACAGATTGGATCCACAGCATTGCAGGTTTTTTTATTATTATCGGGCTTGCCCTGGGCTTTGACTGCGGCGGCAACTCGATCTTTGTTCACCAATACTTTCTCTTCCTACCCCTCTTTGTCGGCCTGAACCTGTTTCAGTTCGGCTTCACTAAATTCTGCCCGCTGGGCATTATCCTCAAGAAGCTGGGTGTGCCGGAAACCAGAAAAGGCGGCGGAAGTTGTTGCGGGAAATAAGCGTGTAAGCTATCAACAGCAGGGGGGATATTTTCACCCTGCTGCCTGCTCTTTCCATATTGTATTGGTTTCTCGATATTGCCGTAGCGCAGCAAACCCGGCATTCTGTCCCTTTTCTTAACAGTATATATCTTCCGTACTACTTAACCGCACCGATCAGACCTACCAAATCTTGCCTTATTTCCAACCCGGTTCCCTCAGATCGAATTTACCCAAAAGAGTAATAAAAAAATCATATTACCTTCTTATTGTAGAATTGCGGAGATATCTGCAACATGCTATGATAGTTATTTTCTTCGTCTTATCCTAGCCCATCCATTAATACACCTCATCTCTTTCACGTGAGTTTATGATCAAACAACGCGTAAAAAAAATCCAGAAGGCCCTCCAGCGACGGAACCTGGATGCCGTCCTCATTACTGAGCCGCATAATCGGCGCTATTTAAGTGGCTATACCCTTGCTGACCACGGTATCCAGGAAACTACAGGGGTGTTGCTTATCCCCAAAAAAGGCAAACCCTGGCTGCTAACAGATTCCCGTTTTGCCTTACAGGCAGAAGAGGAGGCCCAGGGCTTTACAGTTGAGCTCTACAAAAAAGGATTATATGCCCTGCTCAAAAAACTGTTGCCAGCCTTGAACGTTCGACGCTTGGGTTTTGAAAGCCATTATTTTCTCCACTCATCTGCTGGCAAATTGGAGGAGATGGTTGAGAAAATCAAGGTCGAGCTGGTCCCGCTGCTTGATTTGGTTGAACGGATGCGGATGATCAAGACCGAAGAAGAGATCCAGCAAATCAAGAAATCCGTCCTGTTAAACGAGCAGGTATTCCAATCCGTCC
>CBFDDU010000201.1:0-5199 GCA_965603655.1 uncultured Candidatus Electrothrix sp.
AAATCCACCCAGCGTGTAAAAATAACAGGCTCTTCAGGTTGAGCCCTGTTCTGTTTCGTTGCCTGTATCATTGTCTTTCTTTTCCGCTCCTCCGCCGATCTTGGGAATCAGGGCCAGTATATGTCCACCGTATTTTTTTAATTTCCCTTCACCTACCCCCTTGATTTCGCCCAACGCATTTATACTTTGGGGTTTGGCAACGACAATTTGAGCTAGCTGGCGGTTGGTACAGATAACATAAGGCGGAATCCCTTCTTGCTGTGATGTTTCATTGCGCCAAGTGCGCAGGGTATTGAACAAAGGCATATCTTCATCCTGAAGTAGATCACGCCAAGATGCATCACGTCCGGTACCTTTTTTCTCCGACAACAAAAATTCACTCTCAATACCGTACAGATGAAAACCAACGACCAAGGTCAGGTACGGCATGTTGTCACGAAGAAAGAAATGATCGCTCATTGAGACCACCTCTTTGTCCTTTATGAAGTCCTGCAACTCGCTGTCATCAAAACGCTCAATTGCCGGATTGAAACGCAGGGTAAACACACGGATGTTCATTTACTTTTCCATACGATTATTTTTCGTATTGCACAGCAAGCAAGAAAATACAAAACAACAGCTCATTTTCAACTCAATTGCAGAGCAAAAGAATACCTCTAATTTGCAAAGGGTAAAAGGGAAAAAGGGCCAAGGGCTACATTGTCCTCGCAAGGCGAAAGCCGACATTGACGTCGCGGCTGGCGGGATCGAGCCTGCTGCGGTCCGCGGAGCGAACGTTCGTAGGGGTGAAGTTCCAGCTGCCGCCCCGGAGGACCCGACCGGCACCTTCTTTCGGACCTTGAGGATTGTTTACCGCTTTTCTTACCGAACTTGCAGCATAATATTTTTCATCATACCAGTCGGCAGTCCATTCCCAGACATTGCCCATCATGTCGTAAAGACCAAATTGATTTTCCGGGTAACTCCCGACTGGTGCTGTGGAATCCGGGATCAGTCCTTTTTTGCGAACATACTCAACGCAGCTGTCCTCGCTGCTACCCACGTCATTTTCATACATGGCCTTATCACAGGAAATATCATTTCCCCAATGCCGTACTGTCGTCGTCCCAGCCCGAGCAGCATACTCCCATTCCGCCTCAGTCGGGAGGCGGTAGTTCTTACCGGCTGCACGGCTCAGCCAGTCAGCATAGGCAACAGCCCCGTACCAAGAGACATTCTGTACAGGATGCTGCTCAAAGCCCGGTTTAACCATAAATCTACCGACCTCGCCCTGTATTTTGCTGAAGCTGTCCTCCTCCTCCGTCTCAAACCACGGACGTTCCTCGGTTCCCCGTTTCTTGGCCTGATTGAGAAACCGGACATACTCGGCATTGGTCACCTCATATTTACCGATGGCAAAGGGACTGAGGATCACCTCATGCACCGGGCGTTCATCGTTATCTCCACCACCCTGGATATCACCCATTTGGAAACTGCCGCCCTTCAGGGGAACCATTTCCGGTTCTACCAACGGTAGAGTCTTTACTTCCTTCTCCTCCTGCTCCACCTTGGCCGGGACAAGGGTAAAAGGGCTCAAGGGCTGAGGGTTTGTCCTCGCAAGGCGAAAGCCGACAATGTCGAAGCGGTAGGCGGGATCGTACCTGCTGCGGTACGCGGAGCGAACGCTCGTAGGGGAGTTGAGCCAGCTGCCGCCTCGGAAGACCCGATCGGCACCTTGCTTCGGACCTTGAGGATTATCTGCCGGTCCTTTTGCCGGACTTGCTGCGTAGTATTTTTCACCATACCAGTCCGCTGTCCATTCCCAGGCATTACCCAGCATGTCGTGCAGATAAAAACCGTTCGCTCGCAAGCTGCCTGCCGGTGCGGTAGAGACCCAGCCGTCAAGACAGTTATGCAACGTCCGGTCTTTGGTTTCATCAGGATAATACAAGCCAAACGCGGTATCGCGCACATTGGCAAAGCCGCAGGCATTTTTCGGATCATCGCCCCAATAACGCGCTGTCTCGGTTCCGGCCCGGGCTGCATACTCCCATTCCGCCTCAGTAGGCAGGCGATACAGCTGCCCGGTCTCTTCACTGAGCCATTGAGCATAGGCTGTTGCATCTTCCCAACTGACGCAGACCACAGGCTGCTCATCAAATTGGGCGAAAAAAGGCTTATCCCAACCAGCCGTTTCGACTTTCTTCCAATCTCCTGTTTTGTCCTGATCAACATAGCAACCACTGTTGTTCTGGAGTTGGTAGCCGCTCTGTTCAATAAAATAACGAAACTCGCCCACCGTGACCTCATAACGGCCAAGGGCAAAGGCATCAACGCGGACTTCATGCACCGGTTTCTCATCGTCATCACCCTGCCCCTGAATATCACCCATACGGAATCTGCCGCCTTCAATCGGCACCATAGCCGGACCAAGACCTCCATACTGCAACGGATCACGGAACCATGTCGGTTCCAACTCCGCAACCTTCTTTGCATCGTCAGAGACGGTAATCTTCTGCCAAGCCGTGCCGATCCCCTTACTGTTCTCCACCTGCACCTCATATGCACCAACCGGCAACACCAAAGTACGGTCAGCCTGTGCTGTAACCGTAACCAGGGAGCTACGCAGGGTCACCTCGGTATCATAGAGCACATTGCGCTGCTTATCCGTAACAACCAATTCGCCGGTCTCGATTGGCTCTGCGGCCTCCTCGTAGTCCAATCGAACAAGCTGATTCTCGCTGATCCGGCCAATTTCCAAAATATGAGCAGGTTGCAAAGCGTGATCATAAAACACCAACTGCCATTTCTTCCGCAGAGGCAGGCGAGTCTCCACAGGCAGGCGCAGCAGACCTTCGGTGCTGGAACGTTTTTTAAATGTACTCCCGCTTTCCTCCACGCCAACCCAACCATTCCCTCCTCCCGATTCCGCCAACACAGAAAGACGAGCTTTGCCCTGTCCGGCCCCCAGCCATCCCTGCACACTCAGGCCTGAAACGGTCAACAGCGAGAGCACCAAAACTGCGGCCCCGGCCCATTGCAACCAGCTCAGGGGATACCGTTTCCGCAACGAAAGACCGCTCCTTTTGCCGAACAGGCGAGCGATCCGTTGCAAACTATCCTTGCTGTCCCCGACCCTCGTCCGCAGGAAAGCCGGATCCACCCCCTCCAAATCAGCCATGAGGGTGGCTTTAAGCGGGGTGCCCTCAAGCTCGGCTAAGCCTTTGAGGGCCTGCACCGGTTCAAGCTGGAGGTTCACCAGTTGATAATGCTTTTGCCAAGCAAGATGGGCCAGACTTGCCTTGGCTCCAGCACACTCACCAAGCTCCTTGTCTCTGGTTTCCTGCAATTCTGCAAGGATACGTTGAAGAATCGCTTGCTGGCGAGCCTCTGCAAAACGAACCAAAAAGCCTTGGCGCAACACCTCCTGAACAGAACGAGAAAAAGAAAATCCGCCCTTACCCAGGCTGGTGCCGGGTAGGGCCATCAAGCGTTCAATCCTTTCCGGTCCCAGATGAGGGAAAAACGCTCTGCGCAGACAATCAGCAAGACCGAGCGGGGTTGGCTGCAACAGGGAGCAGGCTTGGGCCCAGGGCAGGGCATCAGCGAGTCGGGCCTCCAGCAGGGTGCCCAAATCGACATCACCCCGAAGCAGAGGCCCTTGACCGGACGAAAATTCGTTGTTCTGAACAGAGCCGTTCTCGGTGAGAAAACGGGTAAAGGCGGCAAGCAGGCCCGCCTTGGAGGCCGGATAACTGGCAATGCCGTAGCTAGTGGTTACTGTGGCATTCTGTTGAAAAGCATCCGTCCGCAACTGCATCCAAGCGATATGGGGCCAGCGAGCCAGTCCTTCCAAGGTGTGACCGTAACGGTCCCCATCAACCGCACCGTCACCACTGAAGATGAGCAGCAGATAGCCGTTGCGCCCGGACTCATAATCTGCCAGCAATCGGGGGCGTCCGTCTTGTGGATAAAAAATCGCCGGGTCGTTATAATATCGACCCAAAAGAAGCCGAACCCCGAGACGCTCCATGCCCGTGCATAACTCATCGGCAAGGGGATTCAGGCGGAGGGCCTCTGGATCAGCATGGTTGACCAGGATGATCAGGCGGCGGAGTTCCTTACGGAGAGAAAAAATCAGGCTCGGCAGACCGCCGTTATCCACGGTGGCAAGGACAGAGCAGGGAATATCCGGCTCTCGATCCGGGCGGTCCCCCTGAAAATAACCGAGGCAATCGGCAAGATGGGCCAAGGTTTCCCGATCCAAACGAGGAGCGGGTTTGCCGCCCACCCGGCCCAAAGGGAAAAGACGGGGGAGCGTGGGATCATCTTTGTCCCAGAAAGCTGGTTTATCCTGGGGCACCTTTTGCGCCCGATAGAGGTACCAAGCATAGGCGAGACAGAGAAAGAAAAGAACAGCGGCAATCCCTGCTGTTTGTTGCCAAGCATCGTTGCCAACAACAGGAGTGGTCTCGCGGCTGGCAATAACCGGGTGTCTGGGCTGAACAACGTATCGAGGCAGGTTATCAATATCTGCTGTCGTTTCAGGCCTGTTCACCTCCGGTGTGGGAGGAGCGGGCCCGTCCGGCACAACGACATCTTCCTCAAGCGGGCCGGGCCAGAAAATGGCGAGACAAACAGCAAGGATCAGGCTGAGAAAAAATCCCAGCCGAAGCCACGGATGTTTTTTTTCTGTTAGGGGTTTTCCAAAAAATACGCTCCTCGTTTTCGAGAGATGTTGTAGGGGCAGGTCCCTGTGCCTGCCCGATCTGAGCTGCCCAAGTTCCTTGCTGACGGCATCGAAATCGACCGCAGCCGTAAACGATGAGGCATCAGGGAGATCAGCAAAAAACTCATCAAAGCGGCGGGCAAAGAGATCCTGCTGATCCTCATTCCGCGCCAACAGAGCGCAGAGCACGGAGCGCAACCGTGCCAAGGTCCAGTCGCCGTCCGTGGCCAGCACCAAGGCGATGCGATCGTAGTCCCGGACGGTCAGACGGAAGCCGTCTCCTTCCAAGACATGGAGAAAGGACGCAAGGGGGAACATGACAGGTCAGATGGCCGTTTTTTGAGGGACGAAAACGGCGACTGTAGGGGCACGGCGTGCCGTGCCCCTACTCCTCGGCAAAGGTCAGGGTGATGGAACCCTTGACCCCGGCACTGCCGATCAGCACAACTCCGGCCTTGGCGTCAATCCCGGCCTGGATTTGTATCTCTTTG
>CBFDDU010000202.1:0-5115 GCA_965603655.1 uncultured Candidatus Electrothrix sp.
TGGGATAGTGTGGCGAAGGCTGCATAAAAAACCGCACTTTTAATCACACCCCCTTTGGTGCCATCTATGAGCAGATCCTCAAGGATTTGCAGAGCGCAGGCAATGCGGGCGAGTTCTACACGCCCAGGGCCGTGACCGCGTTCATCGTCAATCGGGTTGATCCCCGGTTGGCGGAAACCGTGCTGGATCCGGCCTGCGGTACCGGCGGTTTTCTGGCCTCGGCCATTGAGCATAAACGGGACCAGTATGTGCGCACCGCTGTTGATGAAGAGGTTGTGCAGCAGACCATCCACGGGGTGGAAAAGAAATCCCTGCCCCATATGCTCTGCGTCACCAATATGATCCTCCATAGCATCGACACCCCGGTCAATATCCGCCACGATAACACCCTAACCCGGCCCTTGCGAGATTACCGGGAAAAGGATCGGGTCCAGGTCATTATCACCAATCCGCCCTTTGGCGGGGTGGAGGAAGACGGCATTGAAAAGAACTTTCCCACGGCCCTGCGCACCCGTGAAACCGCTGATCTGTTCATGACCCTGATCATCCATCTGCTCAAGAAAAAGGGGCGAGCCGCTGTGGTGCTGCCCGACGGCTTTTTCTTTGGCGAGGGCATGAAGACCCGGCTTAAGGAGAAGCTGCTCAGCGAATGCAATCTGCACACCATTGTCCGCCTGCCCAATGGGGTGTTCAACCCCTACACCGGCATTAAGACTAACCTCTTGTTTTTCACCAAGGGCCAGCCCACGGAAGCGGTCTGGTATTATGAGCATCCCTATCCTCAGGGTGTGAAGAATTACAACAAGACCAAGCCCATGCAGTTTGCCGAATTTGCCCCGGAGATTGCCTGGTGGGGCAGCGAGGAAGACGGTTTTGCAGCCCGGCAAGAGACGGAACAGGCCTGGAAGGTGGGGATTGAGGAGATCAAGGCCCGCAATTATAACCTGGATATCAAGAATCCCCATGTGGGCGAGCAGGTGGTCCATGATCCTGAAAAGCTGCTGGCCGACTATGCACGGCAGCAGGCGGAGATCAGCGATCTGCGGGCACAGCTCAAGGGGATCTTGTCTGCGGCCTTGCGTGCGACCCAGACTGACGGGGGCGCGGTTTGAGCATGGAAGAGCTGATAAGCGAGCATCTGGCGACCTGGACCGAGGCCCAAATGGTGAAGCCCGCAGGCGGTCGGGGCAGGAAGAGCAGCGGGGAGGGGAATCGCTACGGGATGAAGAAGCTGCGGGAGCTGATTTTGGAGCTGGCTGTGCGTGGGAAGCTGGTGGCCCAGGATCCTGCGGATGAACCGGCTTCGGTGTTGCTGGAGCGGATTGCTGCGGAGAAGGCGAGCTTGATTAAGGCTGGGAAGATTAAGAAGCAGAAGGGGTTGCCGGAGGTTGGGGAGGATGAAAAGCCGTTTGGATTGCCGAAAAATTGGTACTGGGCAAGACTTCAAGATATTGGCCATGATTGGGGGCAAAAAAAGCCGGATGGCGATTTTACCTACATTGAAGTGTCGGGTATTGACAATGCGACAGGAATAATCAAATTTCCGAAAAAGTTAACGGCAGCAGAGGCACCATCCAGAGCAAGAAAAATAGTTTCAGTTGGAACGGTAATCTACTCTACAGTTCGCCCTTATCTTAAAAACATCTGTGTTATCGAGCAGGAATATCACCCGGAACCAATTGCAAGTACAGCTTTTGCTATTGTGCATCCATTTCAAAAAATGCCTGGGAAGTTCTTCATGCTGTATTTGAAGAGTCCTTCCTTTGTCAGCTATGTTGAATCGGTCCAAATGGGTATTGCTTATCCGGCTATCAATGATAAACAGTTTTTTCATGGTGTAGTTCCAATTCCTCCGCTTGCTGAGCAAAACCGCATAGTCGCCAAAGTCGATGAACTCATGGCGCTCTGCGACCGTCTAGAAAAGCAGCAGGACGACAGCGCCGCTACCCAGCAAGCTCTGCTGACCACCCTGCTTGATGCGCTCATAAAATCCGCCGATCATGCGGAATTTGCCGCAACCTGGCAACGGATCGCCGAGCATTTTGACCTCCTGTTTACCACGGAGCAATCCATTGATCAGCTCAAGCAGACGATTCTTCAGCTGGCCGTTATGGGGAAGCTTGTTCCGCAGAATCCAGATGATGAACCGGCCTCGGTGCTGTTGGAAAAGATTGCTGTGGAAAAGGCGCGGTTGGTGAAAGAAAAGAAAATCAAGCCGCAGAAGAAATTGCCGGAGATTACGGCGGAGGAGAAGCCGTTTGAGCTACCGGAGGGGTGGGCGTGGGCGAGGTTTGATGATACGATGGACATCACCAGCGGGATAACGAAAGGAAGAAAGCTGGCAGGAAGAGAGCTTGTATCTGTGCCCTATTTACGGGTCGCAAACGTGCAGCGGAGTTTTCTTGATTTGAATATCGTCAAGGAAATAGAGATTCCTCGCGAGGAATTGGAAAAATTTTCTGTCGTTGAGCGTGATCTTCTGATAACGGAAGGAGGCGATTGGGATAAAGTTGGCAGAACTGCAAGATGGAACGGCGAACTCCCCTATATTGCTCATCAGAATCATATATTTAAAGCTCGCTGTATCCTTGAAGAGCAGAATGAGCTTTGGTTTGAAAAATACCTGAATTCTCCGTGTGCTCGTGAATATTTCGCTAGCTCAAGCAAGCAAACGACCAATTTGGCATCTATCAATAAGACTCAATTGCGAGGGACTATTATCGCGATACCTCCTAAAGCCGAACAACACCGCATAGTAACCAAAGTCGATGAACTCCTCACCCTCTGCGACACCCTAAAAACCCGATTACAGCAAGCCCGCACCACCCAGGTGCAGCTCGCTGACGCCCTTGTTGTCCAGGCTGTGGCGTAGGGCGCACGGCATGCCGTGCCCTTGAAATATACATAAGGGCGACCGCCGGTCGCCCCTACGACGAAATTTCCCCTGGTTCCCAAGCTCCAGCTTGGGAACCTTATTTTGAAGCTCTGCTTCCTTTCTCAGCTTGAGCTCCTGTCTTCAATTTTACCGTTATCGCTTACCGTCGCCTTGTCCTGATCCCCTGTTTTTTCACTTCTTTTGCCAAAAAAGTCTTCTGGGGCTCATTGGCAAGCTTGGTAGCAGTGCTGTAGACCTTATTGCAAAAAGAATCAATAGCATCTCGTTCTATCAAGGGGATGGTTTTTTTCGTATATTCTTCTGGCGTTGATATGGCCGATAATGATGTCAGGTATGATTTAATGAATATTTTTTCATCGCCTGGAATCATCCACCCCCCTAATTCATCGGCAAAAACAATATCTTCACCATCTTCCATCTTATCAATCAGATCATAAAGCAACTTGAAACACTGCACCGCCACTTCGTGAGCACCTTGTTCCGTCAGCACGGAACTCTCTTCAAGATAATCGCCTAATTCATCAAACCATTTATCGGTTTCCTCCGGGATATCGGAAAAGTTTTTTGAATTAATGTTAAATGGTTCATAGTAACGGCCATTTATCGAGCTCTTAAAAAACGCTTCAATGTCTGCCAGTAGTTGCTCTCCGTCAACTGTAGCTGGTGGAAGATCACGGATGATTTCATCGAATACATCATGCCGTTGCTCTGTATCCATTACATCAAAGGCTGATTCCAGCAGTTCAATGAGTTGCGCCTTCTTTTGTGTTTCAAGGTATTCAAATAATCTGTCTTTATTCATTATCGTGTGTCAGTTAAAGTATTTCCCCCTAGTTCCCAAGCTCCAGCTTGGGAACCTAGTCTTGAAGCTCTGCTTCTTTTCACCACTCACCATAATCAGGGTATTGCTCAGGCGCCTTTCCGCGACGTTCAAGAATCACCGGTTCTGAACCATCGGTTGTATCAGCATCTATTTCTTCCACCTGAACACAAAATTCCCAACAATCTCCAAAATCAAAAAAGAAGGTCATTTCCATACCAGGAAAAAATGGGACGTCTCCAAGGCGCACATCGTCCGTATACGGCTCTTCCTCCAGAGCAGGGTGATTTATGTATTTTTTCAACCCGTAACAATCGCTATAAATAAACTGGTACAGATGATCATGACCAAAATCAAAGGCCTGCAAAATCGTTCCTGCAAGGGTATCAAAGCTGGACTCTCCTGAAACAGCGATCTTTCTCCATACCTTACCGATAGATACTTTAAAAACATGGCCCCCCGGTTGAAATGAAGTGTCAGGTGGCGTCAATACGCTGTTCCAATCAGTAAAATACGGCTGAACCCCTGTCCTCCATTCTTTAAAAGCAGCCGCCTTCATTTTCTCAACAGATGCACCCCAAAATGTATCCATTGTCTGTTGATTTCCCTTATAGATACTTTTCAGGACAACCTTTCCCCAATCTGTTGGCGTAATGCTTTCAACGCGCCACCCTTTCCCTTGCTCCGGTTCACCATCCTCTATCGTGATAAAACCAAATAATTCTAATAAAGCCAACGAATGATGACCTGGAGAATATCGCAGACCTTCTTCCTCTTGTTTGTTTCCTGCTATGTTGATACCCTTTTCTGGCAGTTTGATAAAATAATTCAAGCTTTGAACCAGATACTCTAACATACCTCTGCCTTTTCGCTCCCCGAGAATTTCATCACTTCCCCTGCACCACCATGCTTCAAACAGAGAAAAATACTGTTCTGTTGAGGTGAATTTTTGCCATTGCTGGCCAAGGGTTGGTTCGATGACCAAGCGGTGTTTTTTTCCTGTGCTGGCAATGGTTCCTATCCCTGAAGCGCGAAGAAGCAGGTACAGGGCATTGATATGGGGATAGGACTTCTGGACAGGACGTTTCAGCTTCAGGATGACAGGGTGGGTGAGCTGACTGTTCATTTCCGCAAGCTGAGCCGTAGGGAAATGTTTTTTTACTCCAGAAACAGGAGTCCCTTCCTCTCCGATAAAAGACAATATTGTTTCAAAGTCTTGTAAAAGAGTCCCAGGGCCGTGTTGACTAATGGTCTGTTTTTTGAAGATATCTTCTTGAGCAGGCAAGAGGGTAAACGTTTTTTTTTCAGGCATAGTAAAAAATATGTAGTGGGCGTTAAGGTGTTGTCTTTTCGGTGTTGTTTTGTTTAGCTTGGTTGCCAAACACAGCTTCTTTGCTCT
>CBFDDU010000203.1:0-5104 GCA_965603655.1 uncultured Candidatus Electrothrix sp.
AAAACGCAGACCATTCCAGTTCGGAATAATAAGATTGACCGCTGGGGTCTGATCATTATTCATTAATCGTTTTTATCTTCCTGCTCTTGTCGACCCAGCACCCTACGTACCACATAAATCGGCTTTTTTTGCGATTCATGGTAGGTCCTGACCTGAAGCTCTCCCAGTAGACCCATGTAAATAAACTGCATGCCCATGAGGATCAACAGGATCGCCAGCAGGAGGAGAGGCCTATTAGCCATGGGAACATCAAACAACATCCGCTGAACAGTCATTATCAGGGCGATAAGAAATCCAGAACCGCCACTGACAAGGCCAAGCGTACCAAAAACATGAATAGGCCGGGTTGCATAACTGAGCAGAAATTTAACCGTCATCAGGTCCAGAACGACACGGAGGGTTCTGGAAATGCCGTATTTGGAGGTGCCAAAACGCCGAGGGCGGTGATTCGCCTTAACTTCTGTAATGTTACCACCCACGCCGCTGGCAATAGCCGGAATAAAGCGGTGCATTTCTCCGTAGAGCCGAATCCCTTGGGTGATCTCTTTTCTGAAGGTCTTCAGAGTACATCCGTAGTCGTGGAGATGGACACCCGTCACTACTGAGATAATTTTGTTGGCAATCATCGAAGGCAAGCGACGATTAAGGAAAGGATCCTGGCGATCATGGCGCCAGCCGCTGACCAGCTCATAGCCCTCTTCCATTTTTTTCAGGAATATGGGGATGTCATGGGGATCATTCTGCATATCCCCGTCCATGGTGACAATGACATCACCGGTGGCGTAGTCAAAGCCCGCAGACATGGCAGCGGTCTGGCCGAAGTTACGGCGGAAGGAAACCACGACGACGGTTTTATCCTGCTCTTGTATTTTTTCCAGCAGGGATAAGCTTGCGTCGCTTGAACCATCATCTACAAAGAGGATCTCGTGTTCATGCTCTATGGTTTTGAGTACGCCTTTTAACTCTTCATAGAGGATGTTGATATTTTCTTCTTCGTTATAGATGGGGATGACAATAGATAATTTCACGTTTTATTTCCTTAGCTCAAGGAGGGTTGATTAATACAAAAAAATATCCGGCCAGTTATCGTTGCCGGTATGAAAACTCAGGCGAGCTGTATTGCCCATAGGGGTACCAATGGGCCAGAGAAAAATTTCATAATCTGCTCTATCATGCTCATGCCCTCCTGTACTTGCACTGAAGACCAGCATGTCGCCTGTATTTGAAATCTTCGGAAAATACTCATGACTGTACGCACCCGGAGCATCGAACCAAAGTTTTTTCTCCAGGGTTTCTGGGTCAACCCTGAAAAAGGCGTTGCCGCCCGCCTTCTGATGATCAACCAGATAGAGAAACGAGGAATCAGGAGACCAGTTTACTTGACATCCCCTGCCGACTTGTTGGAGCGATTTATCTTTATTGATAATAAAGGTCCCTCGTGCTCCGCCCCGGAGCGTCACCGCCAAGGCTTGCTTGGCATCGCTTCGGACAGGGGTCTCAAGTTGAATCGAATCATTCAGCGAATGATTCTCCCCTGTTTCAAATACCACAATTTCTTTTTGATTGGCAAGGGTATATTCCACAAACTGGCTTGCCTGGCGGAGAAAATAGACCTTTTCACCGTCAGCAGACCACGTCGGCGTATTTGCATTTTCGGCTAATAAGCGGGTTGTACCGGTTGCTAGGTCCAATATCCAGGTGTCCCAGGCGAATTTATTTCTCTGAGAAACCCAGGGTTCCTGAGAACGGCAAAAAAGGACCTTGCCCCCATCCGGTGAAATGCGTGGAAAGTACTCTGTGTGCGGGTCTGTTGTCAAGTGGGTCAGCTCTAATTCCGGCAGGGTTAACATGACCAGATCATGATTACCAAACCTATTACTGCTCCAGATGACAAAACCGTGCAGGTTATCAAAAACAGGATTTATTCTTCGCTCAACAGTACTCGGTAGTGATATGGTCTTGCCAGGGCTTGGTGGATGCATCCAGCCGGTCTTATGCATTTTCCAAAACTGAGCCCCCAAAAAAAAGACCCCGGAAAAGAGCATGAACAGCGCATAGAAAAGCGGTTTCCAATGCCTTATTCCATTATTTTTTGTTTTGTTAAAGATATGTTCTCGATCAATCACTGACAGGGTGAAAAGGACTGTGGCTCCGATGCCAAAGGCATAGTCAATACATTGGCTCCAGATATGTAAAGCAAGCATCACCACAACAGAGCTTGCCTTGCTGGCTCCCAGGGCAATAAGAGCCAAGGTGCCGCCTGCCTCATAGGTACCGAAACTCATGAAGGTTGGTACAGGTAAGCCAGCGCTGGCTTCAGCACTGATCAGGGCAGTGACAACATGAACAACATTTCTGGTTATGTCTGAAAAAGAGCCCGAAACCACTCCACAGAACAGGAGGTACAGTCCGGCATATTTGGCAATGCGTACCCCCAACGAAAGAACCAATACCCGGCCTATAATGCCTTGTTGGGCTGCATTCTGTAACGAGATGGAGGTATCACGGAGAAGCTTGACAAGCTTTCCCCCTCTTCCACCCCTTTTGCCGTTAGTGGAAAAAAAAATGGACAGATGTTTACTTATCCGTTGGAGGATTGGAAAAAGAGCAAGTAAAAGCAGGCCGCAGATAACCAATAAAATAATTAAGGTCGCGACAAGCCATAACTCGATTCCGGAAAGGAGCAACTGGTAACCGATCATGCCCAGGAGCAGGAGAGCCAAGGCGATCAGGTCGAACACAAAGGAGAGTGCAAGTGAACTCAGACAGGCGTCCGCTCTGACCTTGAAGCCCAGGTTCAGCATGGCAATATAACTCAGTTCTCCTAAGCGGGCCGGAAGCATATCCGTAAACATATTCCTGCTCATCGTGACCATGAAGAGGCGTAACAAACCGGGCAGCTCTTTATCATTTTTGACTGAGCTCTTTAAGAGCACCCTGTAACGGACTGCTCGGAAAAAGGTTTGCAGGATACTTGCCAGCATGTAGAGCAAGATCGCATTTCTTGAAGTCCGCGTGAGCACGGAAAAGAGTTTCGCTCTGATTGCAAGCTCTGCTGAACCGGCAATGCCGTTGATCAATAAGGCGATGAGAAGTAGAGAAATCCCCAGAGACAACAAGGCTTTTAGAAAAAAACGATTATTCACCATAGGCTATCCGGGAAACTCGGTACATGATGTTTTATACATGAGTTATCAGGGTACCGGAGAGTCTGCCGGTCTGTTCGGTTCAGAAGACGGTTCAGAAGCCAAGAGGCGCAACAGGTAGACAACACCTCCAATCAAGGAATATCCGACTGACATTCCCAGAAAAAGGAGGGCAAGAGATCTGGTCTGCACATCGGTCATGCCAACCCAGCCAAAGAAAAACACATAGCCCATATCCCGTAAGCCCAAACCGAACACAGAAATAGGCAGGGCCTCCAGCAGCGTAATAAGCGGCACAAAGGCACTGAAATAAAAGAAGGAAACAGAGGCATGGAGAGAAAGAGCCAGCAGCTGCACGATCATAATAACTGATAATTGAAAAACAAAGGAAATCAGCATAACCTGGGTCAGCAATTTACGATCAGCCCCGTAACATTGGAAGGAGAGAAAAAACTTTTCCGTAAGACCGACCAGAAAGGGAAAGCGGTTTAAGCGGGTCAGCTTGAGCAGTGCCCGGACAGGCTTTTCCTTGACGAGAGCAACCAGCACGACCAGCATAATCAGGAAAATCAACAAGGGCGCGAGGAAAAAGAACAGATTATGAAATTCGCGGGCCACGAGGATCGAAGAAAGCAAACTGAGCGAAACAAGAGCAAGAAAACCGGAAAACCGATCGGCAAACACGGACGCTGCTGAGCGTACGCTGTCTCTGCTTTTTTGCGCGATATCATAGATTCGGTACGAATCCCCGCCTATATTTGAGGGAAGAAAGAGATTATAAAAACTGCCGATCAGATAGGTCATAGTCAGGGTTGACAGGGGGATATCAACCCCGTCGGCTGACAGAAGGAGGCGCCATTTCAAAGCGCTCAGCACGGTATTCATAAAGAGCAGCAGGCAAATAGGGAGAAAATAGAAATAGTTCAGTGATGCCATTACCTCCTTGAGCTCTTCTAAGGGAATGCTGCGGTACAGCAGAAACATCACCGTGGAACTGAAGACTATTTTAACAGCAAGGATAAGCAGCTGTTTTCTTTTTCCGCTCATACCTCGCCCATAGTTTTACGCGCTGTACGCTTTTTGATCACTCGGGCAGGTACGCCCAGAGAAATTGTATAGGCAGCAACAGAACGGGTCAGGAGTGCGCCGGCTCCGGCCACACTCCCCTTGCCCATGGTCACTCCGCCGAGCACAGTGACATTGCCCCCGAGCCATACATCTTCCTCAAGACACAGGCCGCCGTCGGCTCGTATCCCCTGCTCTCGAATCGGGATATCCAGACGATCAATATGATAACTTCCTCCGCCAACAAGAAAACATTGCTGACCGATGATACAGTCCGGCCCGATAACCACTGGGCAATTATTGGTGGACTGAATAATAGTACGAGCATTTATTCCACAATCGTTACCGATACTGACGGTGCCGTTTTTACATGAGATCATAACATCATTGGAGAGAATGACATTATTACCAAGACGGATGGAGACGGGCTCGGTTCCATGACGACCGTCAAGAATGCAGCCCTCGCTGAGGACCACGTCCTCACCAAGATGGATTTTACCGGGCTGACGGAGGGTGATACCGGATGCGAACATGCTCCCCTTGCCGCAGCTGGCAAACATTCCAGGCCAAAAAAACTTACGCAGGGCCATGCCCAATGCACCTGGGACAGGGCCTAATAACTGGCACCATTCGTAATACAGAAAAGTCGCAAATGAGCGGCTGCCCACCATGATGTCCTGGTACTTGGACAAAGGTGATCCTTTTTCTGTTATTGCATTATGTGTTTTCTTCATTATTCAGGAAGGTTGAAGCGTATATCGCAAGCGAGTTCACAGAGATGAAAAGGATAACATCTTTTGCCCGAGCTGACAACGATGACAACGAGACTTATGAAGCTCAGCGCAAGGCCATGCCTTCTTTTCAGAAAAAATCTTTTTATTTTGAAGGGAACC
>CBFDDU010000204.1:0-4958 GCA_965603655.1 uncultured Candidatus Electrothrix sp.
TGACAAACAGAATTTGGCCAATGGCGAAAACAATCGAGATGGGGATAATAATAGTCTGAGCTGGGACTCCGGCGCACCCGGACCGACTGATAACCCGGCAGTCCTTGCCCTCCGTCAACGCCGCATCAAAACAATGGCGGTTATTCTATTCCTTTCCCAAGGGGTGCCGATGCTGGTGGCCGGAGATGAATTCGGGCAGAGCCAACAAGGAAATAATAATGCCTGGTGCCAGGACAATGCAATCAGCTGGCTTAACTGGAATCTCGTGGAGAAAAATAAAGGACAGGTACGTTTTTTCAGAAAACTGATCCAGCTCCGGCGCGAACATGCCATCTTTCGCCGGGTGAATTTCTTTGAAGTCAACAGTTCAGATACACCGCCCATCGGGCAGACAATCCTCTGGCAGGCTCTGGAACCGGGCACGGAAGATTGGTCCGAGCATGCTCACGCCCTGTCTTTCCTTCTCAAAGGAAGTACAATAGATGACGGTGACAATGCTGATTTCTTTATCATGCTCAACGGTCATCCTGAACAGGAGGCGCTGTTTACTATTCCAGGCCCTGATGCTGCAACCGGCCCCTGCTTCTGGAAAAAAATTATTGATACCAATGAAGAGGCTCCAGAAGATTTTCTGGATTTGAATAAAGCCGATTGTGTCGCGATCGGAAGCCGAATAAAAGTAAAAGCTATGGGTGGGGTGGTTCTTCAGACTGTCAGGAGTTGCAGCCCCAAAAGCTAGGGGATAAAACTAGGGGATAAAAAAATGGGCAGGCACGGAGACCTGCCCCTAGGGTGCTGTACCGAAAAAGTTTTTTGGAGAACCTCTTATAATTCCTCCAAATCCCTTAGCTCTCGCTTCAAGGCCTCTGCATAAACAGAATTTGTTTCATAAAGATTCAAGTTGATTTTTTTGTAGGCATCTCGCGCAGATTCAGCATAGTAAATTTTGTTTCTCAACTCAGTAATGCGATCCTGTTTTGCTCTTTGCTCATTCATAATGACACGTATACCAAAAAAATATTGATAGTTAGAGAATGAAAACCATCCCCCTCTCCTCCCAGCGGGACAAACCTCCCCCTACACAACAACAAAGATAACTCATAGAAACACAATAAGAGCCGAAGCGGCCCACAGTTACAAAGAAAAGACAGCACATGAAGTGCTGTCCCTTTATCTCTCACACATCCAGCTCAGCGACCTCCAAAGCATGGTTCTGAATAAATTCCCGCCTCGGCTCAACCTTATCGCCCATCAGGGTGACAAAAAGATCATCCGCAGACTCGGCATCCTCAATCTTTACCTGAAGCAGGGTGCGATTTTCTGGATTCATGGTGGTATCCCAAAGCTGTTCCGGATTCATCTCACCAAGACCTTTATACCGTTGCAGATGGCTGCCTTTAAACGTTTCCTCTCGCACCAGGCGAATCAAGTCATGCCAGTTTTCCGCCTGGATTTCCTTTTCCTGCCCGCTGTTCGATGCCTTCATGATCGTGAAGCTACCATAGATATGCTCTCTAATCTCTGGATACAGATCAAGGGCATGGCGGTATTCCGGGATGAGCGGGATATTCGGACCGATTGTAGCTCGACTATGGCCATGTCCGCGAAAGGCGACATCCACCTCGTAACAGCCTGAACGCCAGCGACAGACGCGGATATTGCTGGAAACTGGGTCCAGAGGGGCCAATTTTTCCAGCAACCCTTCGAGGAAGGGCTCATCTTTAAACTGATCTGCGGAATGCACATTGTTTTCCAAAAGGAAAAAGGTCAGCTTTTCCTGAATATTCATCCGCTCCAAAAAGTTATTGATCCGCTCAAAAAAGGTGAATTTTCTGAGCAAGTTCACCATAGCCTGCCCCTCAATCTCTTCACCGTTTTCCCGGCGGACCCGGATGGTCTGCGCGGCCTGATCATAGAGATAGTTATTCAGGGCATCATCATCAATAAAGTATTGCTCCTTTTTTCCCCGCCCTAACCGGTACAACGGCGGCTGGCCAATATAAACATAGCCGTTTTCCACCAAGGGCAGCATCTGGCGATAAAAAAAGGTGAGGAGCAGGGTCCTGATATGTGCTCCGTCCACATCCGCATCAGTCATAATGATGATCTTGTGATAACGGAGTTTATCTTTGTTAAACTCCTCCCGCCCAATACCGGTCCCCAGGGAAGCTATCAGCTGTTTGATCTCCTCTGAGTCAAGAATTTTATCAAAACGAGCCTTTTCTACGTTCATAATCTTACCGCGCAGGGGCAGGATAGCCTGAATAGCACGATCCCTGCCCTGCTTGGCAGAGCCACCCGCTGAGTCACCCTCCACGATAAACAGCTCTCGTTCCTCGGGATTCTTGGATTGGCATTCAGCCAGCTTACCTGCCATCATCACCGAGGTGCCGCCTTTTTTTCGGGACAGATCACGAGCCCTCTTTGCCGCCTCTCTGGCCCGAGCCGCATCAACGGCCTTACTCAGGATCAACTTGGCAATCTGGGGATTTTCCTCCAGATAAGCGCTGAGCTTCTCATGACAGACGGAAGAAACAATGGATTTAACCTCAGCATTCCCCAGTTTGGTCTTGGTCTGTCCCTCAAACTGTGGATTAGGAACCCGTACCGAGACAATAGCGGTCAAGCCCTCACGGACATCATCACCGCCCATCTTGGCCTTCATATTTTTCGGAACAACGTCATCTGTGGCGTATTTATTGATGCACTTTGTCAATGCAGCACGAAAACCCGCAACATGTGAACCACCCTCACGGGTATTAATATTATTAACAAAGGAAGAGAGGCGCTCGGAATAGCCGTCAAAATATTGGAGCGAGACCTCCACTTGCACCTGATCCCTTTCTCCCTCAAGAAAAATGGGCTCAGGATGAATCGGGGAGCGCTTGCGGTTCAGGTATTCCACATACTCCACGATCCCGCCTTTAAAATGAAACTCGTCTTCGGCCCCGCTGCGCTCATCCTTGAGGAAAATATTGATCCCTCGATTCAGAAAGGCAAGCTCCCGCAGACGATTGCGCACAATGTCATATTTAAAGGAAACCGTTTCAGTAAAAATTGTCGGGTCCGGCTTGAACGTGATCATGGTCCCGGTATGGTCGCTGGACCCGACAATCTCCATCTCACCGATTTTATCACCGAATGCATAGGACTGACGGTAGATATTCCCGTTCCGTTTAATCTCAGCAGTCACGGCTGTACTCAGAGCGTTAACCACCGAAACACCAACTCCATGTAACCCACCGGAAACCTTGTAGGAAGAATGGTCAAACTTACCTCCTGCGTGCAGGGTCGTCATAACCAGCTCCAAAGCGGTCATGTCTTCAGTAGGATGCTTATCCACCGGAATACCGCGTCCGTTATCCTCAACCGAGACCGCACCATCCTCACGGATAACCACCCTGATTCGATCACAATGGCCAGCCAAGGCCTCATCAATGGAGTTGTCCACCACCTCATAAATCAGGTGATGGAGTCCTTCTTCGGAAGTATTGCCGATATACATAGCCGGACGCTTACGCACGGCCTCCAGCCCGTCAAGGACCTTGATCTGTTCCGCCCCGTAGGACGCGTTTCCCTGCTCGCTCACGTATCTCTCTTCTCCTGAAAAAAAATTATTGCGAAACTCCGGGTCCGATACCCCCGCTGCCTGCTGCGCACTCAAGTAATCTTTTTCCTACTGATACCTCGCCCTTAGAACGAGGTAATTATTTGTCAAAACAGGCACTCACAACTCAACCCATCCCTGAAATTCTTCACCTGCAAAAAGCAATACATTATACTTTTTTTAAGCGTAAAAGGCTACAATTTACACTCTGAAGAAACGCAGGGCAAAGGCTGTCGTAGGGACGATCCCCTGTGTTCGCCCTGAACGCTCCGTGCGGTATAACGGGCAGGCCCAGATGCATTCTTCTACAGCCCTGCACCTAAAAAAATCTTATTTTCCAAAGAATTCCCAAAACTTGTCGACTCCTTATACGAAGCAAGGGCCCCCCTTAGCAAATCAGCACTTCACATAATTCGTTGAAAGCGGCTGATTCACCCCGGCATGCGGCCAATCGTCTCCGACACAGAGGCCAAAGGTCTTTTCAAAACATTGCTCCTTCGGATGATAAACACTGCATGTTCTCAATTCCCGATGAATTTTTCGACGTTCATCCTTATAGCGAATAACTGAGTAGGCAGAGAGAACCAGCTTCCCTTTCTCAACCATTCTGATTTCATTATCAGTCAATCTCTTCATAAAGGACAGACTGTTACACATGATTTTCCCTTGGAACAAAAACGCCTTTGGAGCCTGAGAAGGTATGAGGATGGAAAATGCCTTTCCACCGTTTTTCTTCCTCGTCACATTAATCCGCGTTTCAATCTGCACACTCCTCGCATCACCGTCACCGATATTCTCAATTTCATAACAGACAGCTGGCATTGCGCCCGGTTTCATTTCCTTTAACCAGAGGGCCTTGACCCGCAAATCAGGCATAGCTCCGCAGCTGACTGTATAAACGACAAAAAGAATAAAAAGAATCACAAAGGAAACAAAATAAGGCTCTGTTTTTTCTGGCTGAAGACAAATCCAGTACAGAGTTCCTTGAAATAAAAACAAAAGAAGACTTTTTGATATCATAGCCATTTTTCCACCGTCCAGTCGTTGAATATAACAAGAACAACGAGTACAATTTATTACACCACAGTATAAAATACAATACTCAAGTTCAATATATTAATCAAGACCAAACAGCAGACAAAACCAACTCTGTGCCCATCAATGCAAATAATATTTTATATCAACAAGTTTTTTTTCACACAAAACTGCTCCGGCAACGCAAGAAAACGCCTTCCCTCTTCCGACCTGCCGTGTTTCAGGCATCCTTTACCGTAAATAGTACATTTCCTCTCCAACTCTGCAAGAGCCTTGGCATACTGCGTGCCGTTGGCACGTGCCCTGAGCTCAGCTG
>CBFDDU010000205.1:0-4910 GCA_965603655.1 uncultured Candidatus Electrothrix sp.
TAAAAGATTGATATTTTATCAGGACGTTAAAGTTGGGTCAAAAGAGCCGCACCCATCGTTTTCTGACCAGCAACGGCCTGAACATGACATCCCTGCTCGCCTTTTCCGCCCTGATCGGCTTTGGCGGATCGTTCATCTCCCTGCTGATGTCGAAAAAAATGGCAAAGTGGAGCACCGGAGCCCAGGTTATCCAACAGCCCAGCAATCAAGAAGAACGCTGGCTGGTGGACACGGTCACAAAGCTCGCTACCAAGGCCGGTCTGAAAATGCCGGAAGTAGCCATCTATCAGGGCGCACCCAACGCCTTTGCCACCGGCCCCAGCCGCTCTAATTCCCTGGTTGCGGTCTCAACCGGCCTGCTGCAAAGCATGAACCGATCCCAGGTCGAGGCCGTCCTGGCCCACGAAATTGCCCATGTGGCCAACGGCGATATGGTCACCCTGACGCTGGTCCAAGGCGTGGTCAATACCTTTGTGATCTTCCTTTCCCGGGTCGCCGCCTATGCAGTGGACAATTTTCTGCGCGGAGACGAGGAAGAATCAAGCGGCCCAGGCATGAGTTACTTTCTGACCAGTATCGCGTTTGAGATGCTCTTCGGCGTCTTGGCCAGCACCATTGTCATGTATTTTTCCCGCATCCGAGAATTTAAGGCCGATGCCGGAGCAGCGGAACTGATGGGCGATAAACGCCCGATGATTGATGCCCTGCGGGCCTTAGGCGGGATGAGCCCCGGAGAACTGCCCAAAGAAATGGCTGCCAGCGGAATTTCCGGCAGCAGCATGAAGGCCTTATTCAGCAGCCATCCGCCGCTTGAAAAACGGATTGCCGCTCTCCAAGAAAAATAACCCTATACTCATCGAAACCGCAACGTAACCCAAAAACGGAGAAAAGCCATGCCCACCCCAAAGCGCCCCTTATCCCGAATCGTCGCCCTGCTCTTCATCGCCCTCCTCCTCACCTCCTGTTCCACCGCCTATTATTCGGCTATGGAAAAAGTCGGGGTCCATAAACGAGACATTATGGTTGATCGGGTTGAAGAGGCCAGAGATGCCCAGGAAGAAGCCCAGGAGAAATTCAAGTCTGCGCTGGAGCAATTCGCCTCAGTGGTGACCCTGCAAGAGACGGATCTGAAAACAGCCTATGAAAAGCTGAACGGGGAATATCTTGATTGCGAGCAGGCCAGCGACAAGGTCTCAAACCGAATTGACAAGGTGGAAAAGGTCTCTGAGGATCTGTTCGAGGAATGGGAAGATGAGCTGGAATTATACGAAAATCAAACATATCGCGCGACCAGCAAACGACAGCTACGGGAAACCAAATCCCGTTACCGGGATATGCTGGCCTCCATGCGGGCAGCGGAACGGAGCATGGCCCCTGTCCTAAAAACCTTTGGGGATAATGTCCTCTTTCTCAAGCATAACCTCAATGCCCAGGCCATCGGCTCCTTGCAGGCAGAGTTTGACGGACTTGAAAAGGATATTGAAGTGCTGATCAAGAGGATGAACGAGGCGATTCAGGAATCCAACGCCTTTATTGCCCAGATGGAACAGCGCTGAGGGCGTAGGGGCACCCCTACCGAATTCAGGTACCCTGCTTCATAACCTCTAAAGCACCTTTGATTATCCCGGCAACATCAATCCCGGCGTTCTTCCACAAGATCTGCTGCGGGGCCTGATCAATAAATTTATTACCATACCCCAAAGTACGGAGAGGAACGAGCAGATGCATCTCGTGCAGCATTTGCAGGACCGCGCTGCCGAAGCCCCCCTTCTTCACATTATCTTCCACCGTCAACACCCTGCCACAGGTGCTGGCCCAGTCGCCAATCAACTCGTTATCCAGGGGTTTGATAAAGCGCGGGTTGATCACAGCAGCATCAATGCCGAGCCGAGCCAAGCCTTCAGCAGCCTCCAGAGCAGGATAGACCCGATTGCCCACAGGAAGCAAGAGCAGATCCTTACCCTCACGCAACAACTCGCCCCGCCCAATGGGTAACGCCCGCAATTCTTGATCAAGGGGCACATCCGCCCCGCTCCCCCGTGGATACCTGATCGCGCAGGGGCCGTCGTTGTTCACAGAGGTATAGAGCATATGCTGCAACTCGTTTTCATCCTTGGGTGCCATAACCGTCAGGTTGGGGACGAAGCGGAGAAAAGAGAGATCAAAGACACCGTGATGGGTGGGGCCGTCATCGCCCACCACTCCGGCCCGGTCCAAGGCAAAGGTGACCGGTAGGTCAGGCAGACAGACATCGTGGATAAGCTGATCCAAGGCCCGTTGCATAAAACTGGAATAGACCGTCAGCACCGGGCGCAGGCCGTCCATAGCAAGACCGGCAGCAAAGGTCACTGCATGCTGCTCAGCAATACCCACATCAAAAAATCGATCAGGGAAGCGCTGACTGAACGCGGTTAATCCGGTCCCGGCAGGCATGGCTGCGGTGATGGCGCAGACCCGCTTATCGGTCTCTGCCAGCGAGCAGATAGTCTTGCCAAAGACCTCGGTGTAAGAAATCGACCCGGAGGAAGGTAAAGGCTTGCCAGTGGCGATCGTAAAAGGTCCCAGCCCGTGATACTCACCCGGATTCTCTTCTGCTGGTGCATACCCCTTGCCCTTGGTGGTCAGGACATGAATAAGCACAGGACCGTGGGTATTATCTCGGACATTCCTCAAGGTTGCAATGAGGTCTTCCAGTTCATGACCGGGGATAGGACCGATATATTTAAATTTCAGGGCCTCAAAAAGCATGCCCGGTGTGAAAAAGGCCTTCAGGCTTTCCTCGGATTTCCGCAAGACGCTCAGGATATTCTCCCCCACCGAGGACATGGACTTCAACCCCTCTTCCACGTGGTCTTTGAGGCTCCGCATGGTTTTGGAGTTGAGTTTCCTGCTGAGAAAGCTGGACATGGCCCCGACATTGGGAGAGATAGACATCTCATTATCATTGAGGATAACGATCAGGTCCTTATGCAGATCTCCGGCATGATTCAGGGCCTCAAAGGCCATCCCAGCGGTCATGGAGCCGTCGCCAATAATAGCGATAACCTTGCTGTTGTCCTGTTGCAACTCTTTAGCAGCGGCGAGCCCGAGGCTGTAGGATATGGAGGTGGAACTATGACCGCTTTCCACCACATCATATTCGCTTTCAGAGCGTTTTGGAAAACCGCTGATCCCCTGATACTGACGCAGAGTATGGAATTTATCCCGACGCCCGGTGATTAATTTATGGGCATAGCATTGATGGCCCACATCCCAGACCAATTTATCTTTGGGCGTATCAAAAACATAATGCAGGGCCAGGGTCAGTTCAACAACCCCGAGACAGGGAGCAAGATGGCCCCCGTTCTCCGCAACCGTAGTGATGATCTTCTCGCGTATTTCCTCAGCGAGCTGCTCCAGTTCTCTGAGATTGAAACCACGCAGATCATCCGGGCTTTCTATGCTGTCCAGCAGGTTGTCACCCTGTACAGGGCTGTGTGTAGGGCTGTTTGTCAGGGCCATGATTATGTCCTTTGCCTCTGCCGACCGGCTGTCCGGACAGCTATTGCGTATTCCTGCGTATTCCGCCATGTACTTCCTGTGGTCTATCCAACGGGTATAAAAGAGCAGATTAATACTGCCCGAAGCCGCTCTATACTGCGCTATATTCTCTGATCACTGCCTGATCATTCTGTTGTCTCTTCCGAAAAAGGAACCGTTGTCAATGTATCGTTTTTTTTCAGCAATAAATCAACCTGACTGCGGGCCTCTTCCAGTTTTTCATTACAAAACTTGACCAGCTGTACCCCATCGTCAAATTTCTTCATACTATTGTCAAACCCCAAGTCCCCCTGCTCCAGTTCCGCAGTAATCCGGTCCAGTTTTGTCAGGGCATTTTCAAACGTTCTTTTGGCCATACACCGTTCCAATTTAAAATCATGCTTGCACCATATTCCATCAGGAGTACAATGGCAGCTCATTTTCTTCAAAGAAATTTTTTATTGTAAACCGTATGAAAAAGGCTTTCAACTCCTGATTTATGAATACGTCCCATCTCCCTGCTTTTGTTGATTGGTTAAAAATAGAGCGTGGTTATTCACCGCACACCGTTGAATGCTACTCTCGAGATGTCAGCGAATTCTTTCAAAGTATCGACAAGAAAATCCATGAGGAAGAGATCAATCGTGAACATATAGGCCACTATATCTCCTCGCTCTACCTGATCAACTCCGGCTCTTCCGTGGCCCGCAAGATGTCAGCCCTGCGCACCTTCTTCAGATACTGCATCCGGCAGGGGCATATCACAATTGATCCTTTAGCCGGAATAGCCGGACCCAAGCGGTCCCGTCATATTCCGACCTATCTCACCGTGGATGAAGTTTTCAGTCTCATGGAAGAGCCCAAGAAAAAAGACCGTTTTTTTTTACGGGACAGAGCAATTATGGAGCTGATCTACTCCACTGGGATGCGGGTATCTGAAGCCGTGGCAACAGACCTTGCTCATGCTGATCTTTCCGCAGAACTGATCAAGATTAAAGGAAAGGGAAGAAAAGAGCGTCTTGTTCCTTTTGGCAGCACTGCCGGAGATGCCCTCAAACTGTGGCTGCCCGAGCGCAGCCGCATGATCGTTGACCGAATCACGCGCGGCGATGAGCCGGAACGGGAGGCCTTATTCCTCAATAATAGAGGGACTCGGCTCACTGTTCGCAGTGTGGAGCGGATGGTTAGCAGCTACGGTCTGCGAGCCGGTATCGCTGTCCGGGTGACCCCCCATGCCCTTCGCCACTCTTTTGCCACCCATCTGCTGGAAATGGGGATGGACCTCCGGATGGTTCAAGAACTCTTAGGGCATGCGAGCCTATCCACCACCCAGCAATACACCCACCTCAATCTGCAACATCTGACCAAGGTGTATGATGATGCCCATCCCC
>CBFDDU010000206.1:0-4871 GCA_965603655.1 uncultured Candidatus Electrothrix sp.
TCAAAGGCTGCTGAGGAAGTTCCATCGGCACCTTGAAGGTCCCGTCAACTAAGAGAAAGTCAGGTGATAATCCGCCGTTTTTCCCACAATCGAGCACGGCCCGCTGCATGGCAAGCAGGGAGGCTTGAAGGATATTTATTTGATCAATCTCAGCTGGCTCAGTAATTCCCACGCCGATAATTGCATCAGAATCGTGCAACACTGCATAGAGTTTGTCACGCTGATTTGCAGTAAGTTTTTTGGAGTCGCGATAATATTGAGCCTCAGGCTCAGTAGGTAGGATCACGCAGCCAGCAACAACTGGTCCAGCTAAGGGACCGCGACCGGCCTCGTCAACTCCGGCAACTTGAAGGAGCCCTTGTTTTCTCAGGCTACGCTCGTAGGCAAAGGTATCACCGTCTGGATTCAACGGAAAAAGGAAGGAAGAAGAGGTGGCTGTGTTTTTACGCATGGTGTATAAAAGCGCACCTCTTCATTACAATATTTCTTTTTGTCAGGTTATTAAACCCTTCCGCGCTCGCGAATACGAGCTGCCTTACCCCGGAGATCACGCAGGTAGTACAGACGAGAACGACGCACCCGACCCTCAGAAACGACTTCAATGGTTTCGATACGAGGAGAATGCAGGGCAAAGGTCTTTTCAACGCCGACGGCACCATGAGAAATTTTACGCACGGTAAAGGTCGCACCCATTTTGCCACGTTTTCTTTTGAGAACAACACCCTGAAATATCTGAACGCGTTCTTTGTTTCCCTCGATAATACGTATATGCACCTTTACAGTATCTCCCGGACGAAAATCCGGCAGGTCAAAACGCATTTGTTCCTGATCAATCTTGTCAATAATATTCATAGTCTTATGTCTTTTTGCGGATATTGTTCTCGCAACATCCGATGGATGCCTCCGTTCCACCCTGGATTATATCTATCAACTAACGAATTTTTCTTTCTTCCATTCAACTTTGGCCGACAGGCTCAGCCTATCTCTTCCCGATTACCGCATAGCCGATCCAAACAGATTGAGGCGGCTGAACGCACCGAGAGATGATTGTACGTTCCAGATCCCATGATAGGGGGTAAGGCTGCATCAGCCTGCTCTACCACCTCAGGGGCCAAGCCCCAAGCCGTTCCGAGGAGGAGAAGCACTGATCTACCTTCTTGGAGTGTGCTGCGTAATGCCTTATAGCTGATTCGTTTACACAGCTGACCGGCACTGGTAGCAACTACCAAAGGTGCTCGTTCGCCCTGCTCACTCATTTCAGCAAGAACTTGGCCCAGGTTTGCACGTATTCGGATAATGGACAAGGCATCGGCCCGGTCAGGATTGACAGTGCCGCCATATCCTTCGGTCCAATGACCTGCAATATCCGCAGCCAGCTCCTGCTGCTGCTCATACGGGGTCACTACCCAATATCTTCCTACCCCAAAGGTTTTTCCTGCTCGGGCGATATCATGTAAGTCCAAGTTGGTGACAGCAGAGCCAATCAACTCCTGTTTCTTATTGACAACCGGATAATGGATCAAAGCGATATCAAGTCGAAAAGCTGTGTCCACTGTGTTCAATATCTCAGTCATCCTGCGGCTGTCCGACCGCTGTTGCCTGCTGCACCTGACTGAAAAGCCCGGCTTGACGCAACTGTTTTTTTTCCGATTTTGTGAACTCAACCTTACGTAACAGCTCAGGCCGTCGATTGAGGGTCTCACGTACTGAATCGAGAAATCGGTATTCTTCAATTCGGGCATGATCTCCGCTCAGCAGCACATCTGGGACGGCAAGTCCTGAAAACTCACGGGGACGTGTGTATTGCCCATGTTTGAGCAGGCCGCAACTAAAGGTGTCTCGCGGAGCGGAATCGGCACAACCCAAGACTCCCGGCAGCACCCGTGTCACAGAGTCAATCACTACCATGGCGGCCAATTCCCCACCGGTGAGGATATAATCCCCGATGGATAGTTCTTCGTCAACGTAGAGACGGCGAAAGCGTTCATCCACCCCTTCATAACGTCCGCAGACCAGAATGAGTTTTTCAAGACCAGCCAGACGCTCGGCAGTCTCCTGATTATATACGGAACCACGCGGGGAAAGAAGCACCACCGTTCCTTGGCTCTCCGCCTGAACATCTTGCAGGCAGGCCGCCAGCGGTTCAGGCTTCATCACCATACCTTCACCGCCACCAAAGGGACGATCATCGGTCATGGCATGTTTATCTGTCGCCCAATCCCGTATATTATGAAGGTTCACTCTGATTTGATCAGCCTGTAGGGCTCTTTTCAGAATGCCTTCCTGTAAGGGCGTGGTAAACAGATCCGGAAAAATTGTCAGGATCTCAAAGCGCATCAGGTCATCAGCTGTTGATTTCAAGGAGACCCGGCGGTAAGGAAACCGTCACCTCATCTTCATCAACGGCATGAAGAAATTCCGGTATCAGCGGTATCAGGTACTCCTCTTCATCACCCTGTACACAGAGAAGATCCTGAGCGCTGTTGGCAAGAAAGCCGGTAATACGCCCGACAGCTTGACCTTCTGTGGTCTTTAAGAGTTTGCCTTCCAGGTCCCTGAGGTAAAATTCATCAGGATCCGGTTCCGGCAGCGCATCTTTATGAACATATACCTGTGACCGAACCAGATCTTCTGCTGCATTGCGATCATTACACCCTTCAAGCTGGAGCAGCACAGCGTTTTTTTGTACCCTTGCTCGCTCAATACGATAGGTACTGGGCGTGGCACAATCCTCGGAAACAAGGAGCAGTTCCGAATAATGCAGCATTGTTTCAGGGGAGCCTGAAAAAGGAAAAACCTTGATCTCTCCCCGGATGGAGTGCGCTTTGGTTATCCTTCCCAAGGGGACAAAGTCCTCAAGGTCCTCAACGTCTTTATGGCTGGCATTAGGCATACGCTTACTCGACGATCTCAAGCCGAGAGCGTTTTTCATCTTTTGCCGCCATTGCGGCAAGGACGGTTCGCATAGCCCGAGCCGTACGTCCCTGCTTTCCGATCACCTTTCCGAGGTCATCCTTAGCAACCCGAAGTTCAACGGTAACTGTCCCGTCCTCTTCATGTTGTTCGGTCTGCACCTCTTCCGGTTCATCAACAAGCCGGGTTGCAATAAAAGAGATAAGCTCTTTCATTCGGCAACTCCTCGTTACGCAGCTTCAATAACAGGAGCTACGTATTTGTCTATCAGATTTTTGACGGTTCCAGTAGGTGTAGCTCCTTTCCCCATCCATTCTTGGAGTTTTTCCGTATCTAATTTGATGACTGCGGGGTCCTGCATAGGATCATAGGTTCCGACAATATCCAAAAATTTTCCATCGCGCGGTGCCTGTGAATCGGCAACAATTATACGGTAAAACGGTTGTTTTTTGCGTCCTTTTCTAGTTAAACGAATTCGTACTGGCATTGTTTTGGTTTCTCCTGTGGAATCTTTATCTTTCTTTAGATTGTTTTCATTATAGTCAGGTTAGCGTCGCAGTCCCTTAGGTTTTTTTCGCCGTTTTCCGCCTGTGGTGATCACTGCTTTGCCCTGCATTTTTTTCATCATTTTGAGCATCATTGTGTAGCTTTTCAGCACGCGGTTTACGTCCTGAAGTGAGGTGCCTGAGCCTTTAGCTATACGTTGCCGACGACCAGCATTGATTATCTTATAATTTGTCCGTTCCTTTTTGGTCATGGACAGGATGATCGCTTCGGTCTTTAACAGCTCTTTTTCATTGGGTGCCGGAGCATTTTGCAGTTGTTTGAGCTTGTTAATGCCGGGAACCATGCTCATGAGCTGTTCCATGCTCCCCATTTTCTTGATGTTCTGTAACTGATCAAGAAAGTCCTGCAAGGTGAAGACATTTTTTCGTATTTTTTGGGCAAGCCTTTTCGCCTCTTTCTCGTCAACAACCTGCTCCGCCTTTTCAATGAGCGATAAGACATCACCCATTCCCAAGATGCGGGAGGCTGTTCGATCAGGATGAAAAATTTCAAGGGCATCAAGGGCTTCGCCCACACCGACAAACTTGATCGGCTTCCCGGTGATTTTTTTGACGGAAAGGGCCGCACCGCCTCGGGCGTCGCCTTCCATCTTGGTCAGGACAACACCGGTGATCTCAAGATCAGTATTGAACTTATCTGCAACAGTGACGGCATCTTGGCCTGTCATGGCATCTGCCACGAACAAAACTTCAGTTAGACGTACTGCTGAGGAGATTTCCTGCAACTCGCCCATGAGCTGCTCGTCAACATGGAGTCGTCCGGCGGTGTCGATAATTACCGTGTCGTAACCGGCTTTTTCTGCTTCAGCCACAGCTTGGCGGGCAATATCTACCGGACTCTGTTCCGCAGAGGAATTAAAAACCGGAACTTCAAGCTGCTCGCCCAGTACATGCAGCTGCTCAATAGCGGCCGGGCGATAGACATCAGCCGGGACTAAAAAGGGTTTCCGACCTTTTCCTTTTAACTGACGAGCAAGCTTAGCAGAAGTGGTGGTTTTACCTGATCCTTGCAGACCAGCCATCATGATGATAACAGGCTGTGCGCCGTCAAGGCGTAAGGGTTCTGCCTCGCTGCCGAGCAGGGTGACCAGCTCTTCATAGACAATTTTAATGACCTGCTGCCCCGGTGCCAGGCTGGCCAGCACCTCTTTGCCGACAGCCTTTTCGGTCACTGAAGCGATAAAATCCTTAACGACCTGGAGATTAACATCGGCTTCAAGCAAAGCTGTGCGCACTTCACGCATGGCCTCTTCAATATTCTCTTCTGTCAGTCTGCCGTGCCCGCGCAGTTTTTTAAACACGCCTTCAAGGCGATCTGTTAAATTTTCAAACATGATCCACTGAAATTAGAGTAATCGCTTTCTGACACACATTCAGAGATGGTGCCAATAA
>CBFDDU010000207.1:0-4843 GCA_965603655.1 uncultured Candidatus Electrothrix sp.
CATATTCTCAATCTCTTCCTCACTCAGGCCGGAAGAGGCGGTGATACGGATGGACTGCTCTTTGCCGGTACCCATGTCCTTGGCGGAAACATGGAGGATACCGTTGGCGTCCAGGTCAAAGGTAACCTCAATCTGGGGTACCCCGCGCGGTGCAGTCGGGATATCAGCCAACTCAAAGCGACCGATGGTCTTGTTGGCGTCGGCCATCTCACGCTCACCCTGGAGCACATGGATGGAAACCGCAGGCTGGTTGTCCGCCGCAGTGGAAAAGACCTGGCTCTTCTTGGTCGGCACCGTGGTGTTCTTTTCAATCAGCTTGGTCATAACACCGCCCAAGGTCTCAATACCGAGAGAGAGCGGGGTAACATCCAGCAGCAGAACGTCTTTTACATCACCTCGGAGAACACCGCCCTGAATAGCTGCGCCGATGGCAACAACTTCGTCCGGGTTAACGCCCTTATGAGGATCTTTGCCGAAGATCTGCTTAACTTTTTCCTGTACCTTGGGCATCCGGATCATACCGCCGACCAGGATAACCTCGTCGATATCAGAAGCAGACAGACCGGCATCCTTGAGCGCGGTCAGGCAGGGGCCTTCGCAGCGATCAATGAGATCCGCAACCAGAGATTCCAGTTTTGCCCGGGACAGTTTCACGTTCAGATGCTTGGGACCGGTGGCATCCGCAGTGATAAAGGGCAGGTTGATATCTGTCTCCATAGAGGAAGACAGCTCTTTTTTGGCCTTTTCCGCCTCTTCTTTCAGACGTTGCAGAGCCATCTTGTCGCTGCGCAGGTCAACGCCATGCTCTCGTTTGAACTCATCAGCCAACCAGTTGACGATGCGCATGTCAAAATCTTCACCGCCGAGAAAGGTGTCACCGTTGGTGGATTTCACCTCGAAGACACCGTCGCCGATCTCAAGAATGGAAACGTCAAAGGTACCGCCGCCCAGATCAAAGACAGCGATTTTTTCTTCGCCTTTCTTGTCCAGACCATAGGCCAAAGAGGCTGCGGTGGGCTCGTTGATGATGCGCTGTACATTCAGACCTGCGATTTTACCGGCATCCTTGGTTGCCTGACGTTGCGCATCGTTGAAGTAGGCAGGCACTGTGACAACGGCCTCGGTCACGGTCTCACCAAGATATTCTTCTGCTGTCTTCTTCATCTTGCCCAAGGTCATGGCAGAGATCTCAGCAGCGGAGTAGGACTTACCATCCACTTCGACCATAGCATCGCCGTTGGGGCCTTCTACAATCTCAAACGGGCTCAGCTCAATGGACTTTTTAACCTCGGGATCGCTGAACTTACGTCCAATCAGGCGTTTGATAGCAAAAAGGGTCTTGGTCGGATTGGTGACTGCCTGGCGTTTCGCCACCTGGCCCACTAAACGTTCGCCATTGTCGGAAAAGGCAACAATAGAGGGGGTGGTCCGGGTTCCTTCGCTGTTTTCAATGACCTTAGGATCACCGCCATCCATAATGGCAACACAAGAGTTGGTGGTTCCTAAGTCAATTCCTATTATTTTGCTCATGATTTTTTCTCCTTGCTCTCTTTATCCTGAAAACAGCTTCCGGGCTGTTCTTTATCTCTGGATCTATTTGTATGGGTACTTTTATGCGTGCGTCCCTTCTCTTGACTTCCTACAATGCGCATTAAAACGGTATTGTCAAGAAAGAGGAGCGTTTTTTTGGGCTACGCTGCTGTCTCAGTTGGGCCGCTGGAGACCACCACCTGAGCATGCCGTAGCACTCGGTCCTTAAAGGTATAGCCCTTGGCAAATTCCGTGACCACATGATTGGCTGGAATCTCTTCACTGGCTTCCATGGTCAACGCATCCATTTCATCGGGATTAAAAGCTTTGCCCAAAGCATCCAGCGGGGTGACCTCGAAGCGCTCCAACACGGTGTTCAGCCCCTTCTTGGTCAGCTCAACTCCGGCAAGCAAGGCCTCAAGCTTCTGCGCAGGATCATCGCCTTCCACCGCACCCTGCTCCAAGGCTCGATCCAGATTATCCACGGTGCTCAGCAATTCCCGCAGAATATTTTCACCGGCGTATTTGAGCAGCTTCGCCTTATCACGTTCCATTCGCTTCTTGAAATTCTCAGCATCCGCCTGGATACGCAGCATCTGGTCACGTTTTTCGGCAAGCTCTTGAGAAAGGGTTTCCACAGTGGCCTGCTCTTCTTCCTCTGTTCCTGCTTCTGTTGCTGTCTCTGTTGCAGCTTCAGCCGGGTCAGCGGCCTGGGGCTCCTGGATCTCTTCCTGTTCCTCTTCGACTAACTCTGCTTCAATTTTATTTTCTTCAGTCACGTATAGTTCTCCTTGGATGATCATCCGGTTGACCGGATAACATTACAAAAGATTTTTTTTATGCTTAAGTCAGATGCAATAATAAGTATGGGTATTTTACGTGTCAAGGGAGAGAAGGGAGATCTTGTCTTCCAGAGGTCGGAGAGAGGGGTACCCACTTAAAGCGGGAAAGGGGATCATGCAACATGTTTCTCTTCCGGCTGAGATGCCTTCGCTTGTTATTCCCACTCGGCCAGATCAGCCCGTATGATCCTGATCTGCCGCATGATGGTTTCACGCTGAATGCTGAACCAAATCATCCCGCCCGTAATTAATCCACCGGATACCATCAGCAGAATCGCTTTGCTCAGGCGGTCTTCTGGATAAAAGTTGACCAGCTGGCCTGTGATGTTTAAGACAAAAAAGATTACTCCGGTAAATAAAAAAGCACGCACACGCAACGCTATCCCCAGGACGATGCCGACTAAACTCAGGCCAAGCGCAAGAGAGAACACGTAAAATTCCGGACGCAAAAACACATCCAAGGCAGTGCCAGCGTATAAAGCGGCCAAGGCGGTGAGGCGTACCGCACTGACTACACTGGGTTTAAGTTCAAGCATATGCAATTGCAGCATGAGTAATACCGTGATGGCCACCGGCACGGTATAAATCTGCACTAATCTATATTTATTGTATAAGCCCGGCATCCAGAGATAGATACCTGTATTAAGAGCTAATAAGGCCAAATACACAGGCAGACTGCGACTCGTGTCACGCTGGATCAGTAAAAATACAGCGGTGGCGGCAAAGAGGGTGCTGCCAGCGTATACCGAACCGACCTGCCAAGGCACAGTACACAGCGCCAACATCGGCAGAATCAGCGTTACCCGGTAAAGCGGTAGAGAGGTCGGTGCAGCACGTTGAATGATCAATAAGGCAAAACCGGCACCCATCAAAGCGGCAGTATCCCAGAGGGTAAAAGGGGTGAGGCCCGCCCAAAGCAAGCGGACATAAGCAGCCAGTAGCAATATTGCCGCACTCAGGCTATAGACCAGCAGGTTGTGATTTTTAATTTTTTGTATCCATAAGCCGGTCAGGAGTATTCCGGCTGAAATTGCCGCTGCATTATCCCAATTGCCTAACAGCTGCATTTCTTTTCCGCCGACATAATAGGACGACGGCGCGGACGGCTCAATACTTGTTGTTAAAAAAAACAGACCATGCCCCAGCCATTCCAAGGCAGCGATAATCGACAAAAGCGGTGCTAACCAGCTGAATATCCATAATGCATTCCATTTCTTCTGTATCCATACAACCAACCAGCCCATTAAGGTGAACAGCAGAGCATTCCAGGGTAATAATGCAGCCCATTGTGCCTGGGGTAGCCAAAATTTCCACTGTATATGCAAGGCGATTATCAGCAACGCCACCCCGCCGGTCTGCCATTGCCGTGCTGTTTTTTGTGATTTCGACAGACCTAAAAGTCCTAAGACCACACCTGACCCACCTAACAGGACCAAGGTGAGCAACTGTTCCCCTGCGCCAAGATTGGGCATGAACACCAGACCCAATAATCCGATACTGAAATTGACAGGCAGTAGGTTCCGGGCGGCTGTACGCAGTTTTCCATGGAGATCATTTGACTGCGCAAATGAAACCGCTTGCAAAAACAAAAGGATGGCGACGCTCAGGCTAAACAGGAGCGGCAGGCTGAGATAATTGATGAACAGCAGGATCAACGCAGCCTGTCCGGCAATAAGGAGCAAGTGCGCGGTCAAGAGCCGTGGACGCAGCCTGAAGGCATGCCAAAAAGAGAGGGCCAAGGCTCCCCCGAGAGCCATGATACGCCCGTCCACCCCGACCGGCAGATGAACAAAGCCTGCATCATAGAGAAAGGCATATATTATAAGGAGAGCAATACCAAGCAGAGCGCAATTGAACAGCAGAAAGGGCCAAGCAAAAAGAGGCAAGGTCTGTTGCAAGCCCTGTTTTATGCGATTTTTTAAAAAAACCGGGGTATGGAGGAGCAGGTTGAGCCAGATCAACAGCCCTGATACATAGGCTACAGACGGATATCCGGGCAGCAGGTGCAAAATTTCGCTGGTAATACTCCCGTTGCTCGCTGTTTTAAAAGGTATGAAGGGAAACAGTTCCAACAACAGCAAGGCACCGGTCCAGGTCAGACAGAATGCGGAGAGCCAGGCGAGCCATTGCCACCCAGCTTTGCCTTGCATCAAGAACAGGTGGAGCGTCGCAATTGCCAGCAGAAGCCAGGAGACATGTTGGTTTATGACAGTATAGGTTCCAACGCTGCCCAAGAGCAGGATAAATCCTAGCAGCAAGGAAAAATCCGGGGAAACGGCCCATTGTGGCCAGCGCATGTTAAAGCGGGGAAAAGCAAGGCTGCCTGCGGCCCAGAGGATGAATGCCCAACCTGTTAATGCCAGGGCAATACGTTCCGGTTGCCCTGCCGAAAAAGGCAGCAGGCTGAAAAAGCTGCTCAAGGTCAGGGAGGTCATGGACGTAGAAGGTGCTATGATATTCCTGCTGGACGA
>CBFDDU010000208.1:0-4688 GCA_965603655.1 uncultured Candidatus Electrothrix sp.
ACCGTCCCTCTGTGTATTGAAGAGAGAACGGGCCGGAGGGAGAAATCCTTTCGGCCCGTTCTGTTTTGTGGCAGGATAACTTTGTTGCGGGTATAGTTCTGACCGTCGTATGGGTAAATGCGCTTTTGACTGCGCAGCGAAATTATCTTGATCAGGCTGCGCAGTCCGGTTAAGCTTGCGGCGATGAGAGCATAAGCACAGTCTTGTCGAATAAAGAGTTAGATGTTATGTTGATTATTATCGTTGGCGGTGCGGTTTTTATTTTTCTCTGCCCGTCAAAGGTGAATTTTCTATCGGACAGAATTTTATCAAAAAAACAGAGCAAGAGGGGAAATCACTTTTGGCCCGTTTTTTTTTGTAGTAAGTTGTAGTAAAATAAGAAACCGTATTTTGGAAAAGCACACTAAAAAAGTGAGAGAGTGAAACGGCATAAAAAAATCACGGACTATTCGTCGTTAAAAAATATAAGATATGTCCTCCCATGAAAAAAAATGTCACAGGGCTTGGTAAGATGTCCGTCATAAAGATTATTCGGTAATTATTATAGTGATGTATGTGATGTGTTCCTGAAGAAGTAACTTTGTAATTTATTCCTGTGACCAGAGATTTTTTCCCGAGATATTATGGCAAAAAAAACAACGGACCCTAAAGCACCACATAAAGCCTCTCTGAAACGAACTGTTAAGGATCAATCAGGGGCTGGTAAGCTCAAGATTGGTGAATTGCTGCAAAAGGCGGGCTATATTACAGCGGCAGAGTTCAATAATGCCAAGGCTATTAATAAGCAAAGCGGTGAAAGATTAGGGAAAATTCTGGTTGAAAACGGGACCATCGAATCCGATACGATCCCTAATTTTCTCAGTCGGCAGCATAATTACACCCTGGTGAATATTGCTGAGGAACCGCCGAGTCAGGACGCTGTTAAACTGGTTCCTTATGAGATTGCTAAGAAGTATCTCGCCTTCCCGCTGAGAATTGCCGGTGATACGTTGCAGCTCACCATGGCCGAGCCCACTGACGCTCTTGAGGTGGAAGAGCTGCAAAATGTGGTGAAGAAGGGGCTTGATGTCTGCGTCTCCACGGCCAAAGATATCATTGAGGCCTATAAGACCTATTATAAAATCAGCGATGAGGAGTATAAAACTTTTTTTCGTGAGGAAGACGAGGAAGTTCAGGTCGAGCAGGTCGAGGACTGGGGTGCCCTGGTTTCTGATGTTGCTGATGAGTTTGAATTTGAAGACAGCAGCGACGAGGATGAAGGCATTGCCGGTCAATTTTCCGCCAATGACGCGCCGATTATCAAGCTAGTGAACGGTATCCTGGTCAAGGCCGTGCAGGACGGGGTCAGCGATATTCATATCGAACCCTTTGAGAAGACTATGCAGGTCCGCTACCGCAAGGACGGTTCCCTGTTCAAGTCCATGAACCTCCCGCTGACCATTAAAAACGCCCTGATCGCCCGTTTGAAAATTCTGGCTGATTTGAATATTACCGAGCGTCGAATCCCGCAGGATGGACGTATCAGTATTCGTTTGGGGCGCAATAAGGCTGTGGACTTCCGTGTCTCCACCTTGCCCTTGCTCCACGGCGAAGGTACGGTTCTTCGTATTTTGGATAAGGGCTCTCTTAATGTTGACTTGACCAAACTCGGTTTTGAACCAGAAACCTTCGAGATCCTGAAAAAATGTCTGTCCAGCCCTCAAGGATTGCTTTTGGTTACCGGGCCCACTGGTTCCGGTAAAACGGTTACTCTTTACTCGGCATTGAATTCCCTGAATAGTGAGGATATCAAAATTCTGACAGCAGAAGATCCGGTGGAGTTCAACTTTAAGGGTATTAATCAGGTCAACGTTAACGTTGAAGTCGGCATGACCTTTCCTGCCGCGCTGAAGGCCTTTCTCCGTCAGGATCCCGACATCATCATGGTTGGCGAGATCCGTGATATCAGTACAGCGGAGATTGCCATGAAGGCCGCTATGACCGGCCATTTGGTTTTCAGTACCCTCCATACCAACGATTCTCCCTCAACTGTCGGTCGTATGGTGGATATCGGTATTCCACCGTATCTGCTGGCAGGCTCTCTGACCATGGTTTTGGCTCAGCGTTTGGGCCGAAGGCTCTGTGCAAAATGTAAGCAGCCTGCCACCTATGAGCGTCCGTATCTGCTTAATATCGGTTATACCGAGGAACAACTTGACGCAGAGGACTTTCAGCTCTACGAGGCCAAGGGCTGTGCAGTCTGTAATGGTCTGGGCTATAAGGGGCGGGTAGGTTTTTTCGAACTGTTGGAGGTTACCGAGGAAGTAGGTCAGGCTATTCAGGCTGAGGTGCCGGAAGAACAGCTTCGTAAGGTTGCCGTCCAGGCAGGGATGGTTCCTCTCCGGCAGGCGGCTATCAAGAAGACACTTCAGGGGGTGACCAGTGTTGATGAGGTCTTGCGTCGAACTGTAGCTCATGGAGACACCTTGCCCGCCTATTTGGTCAACCCGGATGTCGAAGAATATGAGGACGGCGATATCATTATTCAGGAAGGAAATGAGGATGATAGGAATTTTTATCAACTCGTCCGAGGAAAAGTCGGGGTTCTGAAGCAGGGCAAGAAAATTGCTGAAATAACCGAGCCCGGAGAGTATTTCGGGGAAATGGCTTGTATCATGAATGAGGCGAGGTATGCCTCGGTAGTCTCCATCGGGCGCTGCAAGATAAAACGATATCCGGGCGACAAACTGAACGAGCTCATTGAAAAATATCCTGAGATTGCGAGAAAGCTTTTTAAAACCATGGCTAAACGGCTGCGTAAGACTGATAATATTGTTATTCAGCTTGCTGGCGGAAAAAGAACGCCGAAACCCTCCATTCCCCCACGTATGCGATGAACAAAATTTCTGTCTATATTATTGCGTGGAACGAGGCTGATAAGATTCGCTCCGCTCTGAACTCAGTGCTCTGGGCAGATGAAATCATTTTAGCTGATTCATATAGTGAAGATGAGACGGCTGCCATTGCCACAGAAATGGGTGCTCGGGTCGAGCAGATTACATTCTGTGGTTTCGGCGATCTACGGAATCGGGCTATGGCGGCTTGCGCCCATGACTGGATTTTCTCCTTGGATGCGGATGAACGCTGCACCCCTGAGGCACGGGACGAGATTCTGGCCACAGTTGCTTTAGTCGACCCTGCGGATGCTTATTATATTCCCCGGCGAAATTATTTTATGGGGCGTTGGATCAAACATTCAGGCTTCTATCCAGACTATCGTCAGCCCCAGCTTTTTCGAAAAGGGGCCTTGCATTTTAAGACGGATGATCCGGTGCATGAGGAGTATACAATTCGATCTGACAAGCCAGCGAGTTATCTCTGTCAGCCGATTTGGCAGTTTCCTTATAAAAACTTGGAAGAAGTCGCTCGGAAAGCGAATCGATACTCCACATTAGGGGCAAAAAAACTGCAACAGCGTGGGCGGCGTGGAGGGATGCTGAAGGCCCTCGGGCGTGGCCTCTGGTCATTTTTTCACATGTACATCTTGAAAAAAGGCATCTTAGATGGCTGGCCTGGAGTAGTTATTGCGATCGGTAATTTTGAAGGGACCTGGTACAAGTATGCCAAGCTGCATGAGCTGGAAGAAAACTGGCAGCCGCCGGATTCTCCTCCGTTACGAAGAGAATAACAAACAAAAACCACCCCCGAGGGGGTGGTTTTCTACAAATGCAGCCGACAAAAGAAAAGCAAAGGGGATAAAAAAGAAAGGAGAAGGTGAAGAATGCATATTATAAATATGTACTTACTCCCCTTTTGCACCATATCCTCTTTTGTTCAATGGTTTCCTCCAGCAGCCGGTCATTCTCCGGTAAATGGCTGCGGTCATTTCTTGAGTGATAGAGATGGTAGGCCAGGGCGTTGAATTTAACATTTCTGCGCATAAGGCCGTAATTCAGAAGCCTTGCCGTAAATTCTGAGTCTTCTCTGCCCCATTAAAGCCATTAACCGCAAGGGCATCCTTGCGCCAAAAGGCAAAATTACAGGTTCTGACCCCATTCATTCCCCGATTTTTAAAAGAAACCAAGCGGGAGAGGAAGGCCGAGCGCAAGCAATTTTTTCTATTTTCAACCCCTTTTTTACAGAGGGTTTCTGGCATTTTTTTTCGGGCCAGGACCTCTTCTGATAAGCCTTCTTTAAGGAGCACTCTTGTTCCTTGGACAAAGCAGCCAGGCTGGGCGAAATGGATATGGTCGGCAATGAAATGCTCTTCCATGATAATATCTCCGTCAATCAGGACGATGTAATCACCAGATGTCTTCCCTATCGCTTTATTCCGGCTTGCTGAAAGTCTGAATCCTTTATCTTCTTGCCAGGAGTGGAGCACCGGGATAGGTGACTGTGCAGCAATCGCTGCAATCATTTTTCCTGTATCTGATCTTGAGCCATCATCGGCAACAATGATCTCAGCGGGTTTTTTCTTTTGGTGTAATCCGCTCAGTAAGGAAAGCTCTAAGGCCTCTTTCCAGTTATAGGTGGTTATAATTAGGCTGACTTTCATGATATGTCATGGGAGTTTATTCTGCTGTTTTGTTGCTCTTCCGATGCTGGCCCAGGGGTGGGGCGTAAGCGTAAAAGGGAGATAGCTGCGTCGTAGACCATTTCTGGTGAGATTTTTCGCATGCAGGAGAGATGTGAGCAGCTGCGCTTTC
>CBFDDU010000209.1:0-4638 GCA_965603655.1 uncultured Candidatus Electrothrix sp.
CGATTAGAGCCCCGTGATTTATCGCGGGGTGGAATTCACGCCATGATCTTGTCGCATTCGCAGAATAATGTAGGGCGCGAACCTACGTGTTCGCCCTTGTTTACCGGGCAGACACACAGGTCTGCCCCTACGCCGCACGCTGAACGATACGTCATTACGACGCTTCCCCATACATTTCGGAAATCAACTTCCGCAACTGAGAAACATCTGCTTTAGACAAGCTGTCAATTTTTTGACGAAGACGAATCTTGCTAATCGTCCGTATCTGATCCACAGCGATTTCAGCCGGTTTTCCTGCGCAAGAAATTTGCAGGCGACTTCTCCATACCGGATGTAGCGATGAAGTCAGAGGACAGACAACAACTGTTTCCAGATTTTTGTTCATGGCATTCTGGCTGACAACAACCACCGGACGAACCTTGCATATTTCACTGCCCAGTGTCGGATTCAAGTCTGCAAAATAAACTTCATAGCGTTGCACCTTCAACCTTCTTCCTCCAGCCCATCTTCCAACGTCACGTCAAAATCACTCCAGTCTTCCTGCTCCTGAGACATTGCTTTATAAGTGTCTTCCCAGGACAGTTTTGCATCCTCTTGTTTCCGGAGAAAAAGCCCGGAATCTGTTTCTTCAAGGATAAGCGAATCCATAAAGCCGTACTTTCGCAACACATCTTTCGGCAGTCGAATCCCTTGAGAATTACCGATGGGAACGATCTTAACCTTTTTTTTCCTGAGATTTTTTTCCATAATTCTGCTCCGGTTATGCGTCTGCACATTATATCGGTGTGAATGTAATTACCGTAATTACATCTTATCCTGTTAGCGACATCAATGCAAGATAGTTGCGGAGAAATACCTTCCCCCCTCGTCCGTTCCTACAGGTAGAGAACTGGCAGGACGCTGTAGGGGCAAACCTACGTGTTCACCCTTATGTGAAGCAGAGCTTCAAGAGAAACCGTTCCCAAGCTGGAGCTTGGGAACGAGGTGAACCTACGCCTCCCCATACCCCAACACCTCTAAATTCCCCCGAATAACCCCATCAAGCGCCCCAGCCTCAGCCATCTGCTGATACAAGGCCTTGCTCAATGCCCCCATCTTCTCCTCAAAGGGAATCCCGTCATCCTCAATCTCCGCAGCCCCCACATAACGGCCCGGCGTGAGCACATAATCATTGGCCGCGATTTCCTCCAGGGTGGCAGCCTTGCAGAAGCCAGCAACATCCTGATACTCCTTCCCGCCTTCTCCAGCCCCTGATGGGAGCGGAGACTCCCCGCGCCAAGCGTGATACACCCCCGCAATCTCCGCAATATCCTCCGCAGTCAGTTCCTTATGGGTGCGATCCACCATGCTCCCCATATTGCGGGCATCGATAAACAGGGTCTCGCCTTGCCGCTCACGGTGGTTGCTCGTGCTCTGGCCCGCAACGGTCTGCGGCCCCTTGTTCTTGGTCAGAAACCAGAGGCAGACCGGAATCTGGGTGGTGTAGAAGAGCTGGCCCGGCAGGGCAATCATGCAATCCACCAGATCATTGGCAATAATCGCTTGCCGAATGGCCCCTTCCCCCTTGGTATTGGTGGACATGGAGCCGTTGGCCAGGACAAAACCGGCCACGCCCTGCTCTGAGAGTTTGGCGATCATATGCAAAATCCAGCCGTAGTTGGCATTGCCAGTGGGCGGCACCTCGTAGCCTGCCCAGCGGGGATCGTCAGCCAGCTCCTCACCGCTGCGCCAGGCCTTGAGGTTAAAGGGCGGATTGGCCATGATAAAGTCGGCCTTGAGATCCGGGTGCTGATCCTTGAAAAAGGTGTCCGCAGACACCTCGCCCAGATTGGCCGCAATACCGCGAATGGCCAGATTCATCTTGGCCAGCTTATAGGTGGTGGCGGTCAGCTCCTGCCCGTAGATGGAAACATCCTTGCGGTTGCCCTGGTGGCTGTCAATGAACTTGAGCGACTGGACAAACATACCGCCTGAGCCGCAGCAGGGATCGTAGATCTTGCCTCGATAGGGTTCGATCATCTCGGCGAGCAGGTTGACCACGCATTTGGGGGTGTAGAACTCGCCCCCGCCCTTGCCCTCGGTGGCGGCGAACTTGCCCAGGAAATATTCATAGACCCGCCCGACCACGTCCTCTTGCTGATCCGCCACGGTATCGATATTATTAATGGAATCGATCAGGGCAGCCAGCTTGCTCGCCTCCAGGCCCAGGCGAGAGAAATAATTATCCGGCAAAGCGCCCCGCAGGGCCTTATTCTTCTTCTCCACCGCATGCAGGGCCGTGTCAATCCTGACCGCGATATCATCCTGCTTGGCCTGTTGCTGGAGAAAGGACCAGCGCGATTCCTCGGGCAGATAGAAGATATTCTTCATGGTGTAGAACTCCACCATGTTCAGGTAGCTTTCCTGGCCCTCGGCGATCAGCTCGGCCTTACGTTCCTCAAACTTATCACTGACAAACTTGAGGAAGATGAGGCTCAGGATCACATGCTTGTACTCGGATGATTCGACACTGCCCCGGAGTTTATCAGCGGTCTCCCAGAGGGTCTGCTCAAAGGATTTCTGTTTTTTGGCGGGTGCTTTTGAGGAGGATTTTTTAACGACGTTCTTGGGCGCTGTTTTGCTGGCCATATTTTTTATATTTTTTTTGATCAGATTATCAGGGGGATCCAGGAAGGAGCCCTTTATTTATCGGGTTTTCCGTCGGGTTCTTGGTCCAGTTCCTGGTCGTAATCACTGGGATCGAAGACAAGCCCTGCCTGCTGCTCGCAGACTTCAATGGCATCCTGTATCCTGTCTGCAAAATACTGGTCACCTGAAAAATCCAGGCTCTCTTGCAGATTCATAAGATGAGGAATCAAATCAGGATCTGCCAGTTCTTCAGCGGCCTCAATACTCAATATACTGACATCATGCAATGCCCATTCCTTGACCAGCTCAGCAAAGACCCGTGCATCTTTTCGCCGGGCTAAACCAATCAAGGCCTCCCCGCGAATTTCCACCTCAGGATCCTGCAAGCCTACGGCCAAGGCCTCGCGGATATCAGGGCCATCCATATCGGTCTGAGCGGCAAGAGCAAACATGGCCCAGTTACGTGTATCGTCATCATCATCACGAGTCAGCTGAATCAGGGCAGCAATGGCCTGCTCATCATCATGACAACTGAGCCCAAAGGTAACCCCAAAGCGGACCAGCGGGTCTTCATGGAGAGCCAGCTCCACCAGCGGAGGAATTGCCCGCGCATCATTACGATGCCCTAAGCTGATTGCCGCATAATGGATGACCTTATGATCAGGGTCGCTGAGCAGCTTGATCAGGATCTCAACCGATTCCTCATGGAATGATCGCTTCTCCCAACCCAGCTGGGCAAGAATATCAGCGCCGATAGCCCGATCTTCAGGATCCTCACTCTCTATGAGCTGCCTGCCAAGCTCAAACTCCTTCCATCCCCCTCGAAAATGAAGAATACCTATGGCTTCACGGGTATCATCTTCAGCATTCATCTCTTGGCGATGGGCTGCAAGCAATTCCTCTGAACTTCTCGGGTCTGCTGCATACTTCCTTGTTGTATCTTGCATTATTCCTCACACAGCGTTGTGAAAAAGCTTCAATAATTATAGTATATGCAACGAGAGAAAAATATTATGCCCTGCCGATTATATCGGTCTTCTCGAAAACATAATAGAAAAACAGACGGATCACAAAGGGAAGAAAAGGACGGGCGGCGTGTTGCAACAGAGGGGGCAGGAGGAAGGAAGCAGCAAGCAGGATGCCCAGAGGAGAAAAGGGAATCCTGCTCGCGTATATTACGTCTACGTATACTACGGTATCTACCGTTAGTTACGGTTACTCTTCGTTAACCTCGACCTTCAAGAGCTTATCACCAACCTTGAGGGCCGCGCCCACCTTGACGCTGATCGTCTTCACCGTACCGGCAACTTCTGCAATGACCGGGGTCTGCATCTTCATGGCTTCGAGAACCATGACCTGCTCGCCTTCAGCAATCTCCTGCCCTTCCTTTACATTAATCCCACTGACGTTGCCAGCAAAAGGAGCTCGGATGTCGCCGACACTGGCCAGCTCGGCAATTTCTTCCTTGGACAGGGTTGCTACCGCCTGGGTGCCTTCCACTGCTTCCGGCTCAAAGACATAAACCCGCTCATGGTGATCCACGTTCAGGTAGACATTGGTCTCGCCATCCTCGTTTTTCTGAACAGGGCCGACCTCCAACATATGTTCCTTGCCAGAGTGATCCTTGAAGGTGATGCTCTCACCCAGATCAAAGCCGCCTTGACGGAGGAAGATGGACGGGGGCAGCACATAGGATTTACCGAACTCTTCTTCAAATTTAAAGAAGTTAACCGCATCGTTGGGATGCTGGAGATAGGTGACCAGCTGCTGCTCAGTGGGCTCGCAACCTAAGCGATCAGCCAAGGTGGTACGCTCCTGCTCGATATCCATGTCTTCGATATCATCAATGCCGCCTTCTTCCGCAAGGATGGTCTTCCAGTCCGGTCCAAAGACCTTTTCAAAAATCCATTCATCTGGTTGGTAGAAGGGGAAAGGACCGTACTTGCCCAGGAGGAGATTTTTCAGGTCTCCAGACGGTGCTTCATAGCGACCGTCCAGGACATTGGAAAC
>CBFDDU010000210.1:0-4615 GCA_965603655.1 uncultured Candidatus Electrothrix sp.
TTCATGGCCCGTTCCATATGCGCAGCAGAGGTCACCAAAATAAAAGGCATATCTTTGAGCATGGGTTGGAGTAGCTTTGCCTCCTCTACAGTGTCATGAGGCCGTTCTTCAGTGACCATTCGACCACTATTCATCCCCAATGATTCAGCCACACTACGCGCTACTTCGGCATTAGTTCGGGGATCCTGATGTGCTCCTCCACTGAGAACCAGCAAGGTCTGTGGAAGTTGCCTTTGAATACGGATTCCTTCCACCAATCGGTATAACGAGGCCGTATCAAGTTGATTGCTCTCTGGAAGAGCAGAGTCAGTGATATTTGCACTCCCGAGCACAACAACAAAGCGGATATTACGCTGCTCCTTTTCTGGAATTTTTTCGATATCCAGACGAGCATATTTTCTCTCCAGTTGTTCTATCTGCTGTCGCGCAGGCAGGCCGTATCCAAAGACAATAAAAAGACAGAGGGGCATCAGCAAAAAAAGTATCGCCAGCTTACGCAGCCGAAAAAGCAAAAAAAACAACGCCAAAAGAATACAAAACATCCCTACGGGCAAAGGTGCGAGAAAAGGCACCAGAAAACGAACAAATTCAATCATATTTTTTCACCTAATTTTATTCTCCTATTATTCCAAAGCTACTGCTCGGGCACCCTACGGCTCGAACCTTTTTCGCAGACTTTCTGCTGTATATAGATACCGTTTGATTTTATGGGTGGCGGTTTTCACAAAGGGCTCCTTCCGTGCAAAGACAGCACTCAGTCTTGATGCGGGAGAGAGTCGACTGTTGACATTTTTTCTGATCCGCTCAAGCTCCATGGCAATACGAACCTGCATCTGGTCTCGGCTCTCATCATTCTGTACCCTTTCGCGCAAAAGGTCATTATCAAAATAAAGCCAGGCCTCCAGCACAGAACCATTATCAACCACTATCGAATCAAGGACAAGGGCGTAACTATTCAGCCTATGTTCAATAGCCTCTGGATACACATTTTCTCCGTTGGAAAGAACAATAACAGATTTTGAACGTCCGCAAAGACAGAGATTACCCTGCGCATCCATGCAGCCGAGATCACCGGTACGCAACCACCCGTCAGCACTAAGCGCTTCTTGTGTTGCCTGTGCATTATCCCAATACCCCTGCATGATATTCGGTCCACGGGCAAGGATCTCGCCTACTCCGGTCTCAGGGTTGGGGGCGGCAATACGCACTTCTACTCCAAGTACGGGTTTTCCCGCAGAACCGGGTAAAATGCTGTGGTCCCCGTACGGCCCTCCGGAAATCAACGGTGCAGCTTCACTGAGACCGTATCCCACCAGAAAAGGGAATCCGGCATCATAGAGAAATTGTTCAACCTCTGGATTCAGGGCTGCCCCGCCCATTGCCAGCACCTCTAGACGTCCACCAAAAAAACGTTGCAATCTTGCTCCAATCTGGCGAAAGACCAGTTTTCTCCCAAGAGAAACCCTGCACAAGAGAGAGAGAATTTTACGGCCTTCAATCGCTGGCAGCACCTGTTTCTTATAAATCTTCTCCATGATCAAAGGGACAGCCAGCAGGACATGCGGTCGTTCTTGCCTACAAACCTTTTTTAACAGGGCTGGCGTAGGCGTCTTACGGAGATAGAGAATAGATGCGCCCTTAATCAGGGGCATAAGAAAGCCAGCGGTAAATTCGTAAGCGTGAGAAATGGGGAGAAGAGAAAGAAACACTGCACCCGGTGATAGCTTGATTGTCTCATCCGTGGCATAGGCATTGGCGCAAAAATTTCTGTGACTGAGTATAACTGCCTTGGAAAATCCAGAAGTGCCAGAGGTGTACATAATAGATGCTGGCTGATCCGGCATGGGTTCTGGGAATTGCAGCCCTCCTGCCTGCAACGCTTTTGCATATGTATTTCGCGCTTGCTGAAGAAATTCTGAAAAAGGTATTATCTCAACAGGAAGCGCACTGTCTTGGTGATCATCAAGAGTAATTATACGATGAACTTGGAGCTGTTGGATATTAATTTTCTTGATCTGCAAACGCGTGGTAAAAACCGTATCGCATGCCATCTCGCTGAGAATATGTTGGATATCCTCTTCAGGGAGGTCCGGCAGTATGGGTACGCAGACGGCATCCAAGCGAATAATGGCAAAATACGCGGTTCCCCAGGCAGGAGAGTTCTCAGCCAGAACAGCGACCCTATCACCTTTTTTGACCCCGACCTGCCTGAGCAGAGCGGCAAGAAGCAAAATACGGTCATGCAGTTCCTGGTAGCTGATTGAGCTCTCCAGAGCTCTACCGACAGCTGGCAGATCTTTATATTTCCTACAGCTCGTATCAATTAATGCATTCAAATGAACAGCCCGGCCGTTTTCTTGGTAGCCCTTAACGGGGAAAAAAATATCCCTACTGTTTTTTTTGTATTCTTCAGGCATTTGCAAAAGACATTAAAAGACATTAAAAGACATTTATTGCCGAATTATCATGGCCTCAAACCCGTTTTCGAAACCTACAACGTGTTTACATTACAGACGGACACCCTCATCAGAGCCTCATCAAAGGCTCATCAAAGGCTCCTCTGGGCAACTCTCTGGATTAATATATTTATACGATTATATGCTGTATTCTTTTCCGATGCAATGCAGAATCCTCCTCATGAGGTAATGGCCGCCTTTGTTTCTTCTGCTCCATCCTTCCTCTTCCAAACCTTCTTTCCGATTGAACGATTGAGATATTTTTATTGAGGTATTTCCCTTGAAGTATCATCACGGTATAAGTAGAGTGGTCCGGGCAAAAAGCAAGGCCGGAACATGCGCTGAGGCAGCAAGAACAACGTATGCAACGTCATCCTTAAAACAACTTCCTTCATAACAGGCCCCATGACAGACTGGCAAGATCAGCTCAAAAACGCTCTCACCAACCCGGAGGAACTCTCACAGATCCTCGACTGTGATCCGGCCATGGTAGCAACGGTGAGCGCACGCTATCCTTTCCGCATTTCCCCGTATTACCTTGAGTTGATTAAACGAGTCGGAGAACCGCTCTTTCGTCAGGCAGTGCCGGATATCCGGGAATTGGAAGATCCTCAGGGAATGGCCGACCCTTTGGCTGAAGAATCTCTGAGCCCTGCGCCTAATCTGGTGCATAAATATCCTGACCGTGCCCTCTTCCTTGTCAGTAGTCAATGCGCTATGTACTGTCGCTTTTGCACGCGCAAGCGCAAAGTGGGCAAGGCATCTATGCAGATCAGTAAAGAAACTCTTGCTGCTGGCCTGGAATACCTCCGCAACACGCCTCAAATTCGAGAAGTCCTGATATCAGGCGGGGACCCCCTCTTGCTCCCTGATCAGCATATTGAAGAAATCCTCCAGAGACTCCGGGAAATCAGACATATCAAGGTGATTCGCATCGGCACAAGAACGCCGTGCACCCTGCCTATGCGAATCACACCGGAACTGGTCAATATGCTGAAGAAATATCATCCCCTCTACATCAATACCCATTTCAACCATCCGGCAGAGATTACAGAGCAAGCAGAACAAGCCTGTGCCTTATTGGCAGACGCCGGTATCCCCCTGGGCTGCCAGACAGTGCTCCTGAAAGGGGTTAATGATTCTCTGCCGGTGATCCGGGAATTACTCTACAGACTGTTAGAGATGAGGGTCCGCCCCTATTATCTCATGCAGGGGGACTTAACCGAAGGTACTGCTCATTTTCGTACCGATATCAAAACAGGGCTCGCAATTATGCGCGGCCTTATAGGCAGTATCTCTGGAATGGCTGTGCCAACCTATATCCTTGATGCCCCTGAAGGCAAAGGCAAGATACCGCTCACACCGGATTATATTCTTTCACATCAGGAAGACAAACTGGAATTTAAAAATTACCAGGGAATTCCCTGCTCCTATCCCTTTCTCTGATACGAGCTCCTGTTTACTTTATCCCCTTGCTGTTTTCTTCGGCAATGCGGGCAAACTCATGCTCTATAGAAAGAAGAGCATCGTAAACATCTGGATCAAAATGCCTGCCTCGCCCGTCTTCTGTGTCCATAATATACATGGTTTCTTCATGGCTAAAGGCCTTTTTATAGGATCTCTTTGTCCTTAAGGCATCATAGACGTCTGCTACGGCCATAATCCGGCCTGCCAAAGGAATATTATTACCGGCCAGTCCTCTGGGATAACCGCTACCGTCATACTTTTCATGATGGCTGCCCACCATGTCTCTGGCGCATTCCAGGAAAGCCATAGGTTCCCCGGCCATTTTTGCCAGCTTATCAATCACCTCTTCTCCGTAGATGGTATGCTTCTTCATTTCCGCAAATTCTTCAGCGCTCAGGCGACCCTCCTTGAGTAGAATTGAATCCCGGATCGCCACCTTGCCGATATCATGAAGCGGTGCGGTTTTATAAAGGAGAACAATATCTTCCTGAGTAAGAATATCGGAAAACTTTTTCTTATTAAACAGGGCTTCGGCTAATGCCTTCACAAAAAAACGGGTACGGTTGATATGACCGCCTGTATTGGCATCCCGATGTTCAGCCAATTCACCCATAGCCAATATAGTGATATCTTTTAGAAGCGTTGCCTCTCTGGTTCGAGCAAGAACCTTCTGCTCTAAACTGACCCTATAG
>CBFDDU010000211.1:0-4544 GCA_965603655.1 uncultured Candidatus Electrothrix sp.
TTCAGAGAGCCGCATGAAATGGACCTGTTCGGGGCGAAAGGTGTCGTTTTTGAGAGAATAGCCTTAACAGTATTAATAAGTGGAAATTTTCCATGCTATTGACTGTAATATATAGCCACATTTTCCACTTATGCTGATATTCAAGCCCTAAACATGGAAAATAGAGTCATGATTTTGCCTGAATAAAACTTTAACCATGCTAAATTAAAAAAGTAAACAGAAGATCTATGATCTTCGGTGAAAACTACACATGCCGGTATCACAGGCATGAAAAGGAAGGAGAACTGACGGAGAAATACAGCGGGATGTCACAGGTTCAAATCTTCCTGCGCGTGGCAGATCAAGCCTCAGGAGCTTAACCGTCTCCCCTGGCAGAGCCGGGGAGGAGAGAACCGCAAGACAGCAGAGCAGAAACCTTTTCCGTTGCATGCAACGCATGCGTTGCCTATAATGAATGCATTCTCAATGATTTTTTAACAATCTCAACCTATGGAGTGTGCCGATGTCAGGTCTTACCATCCGAAACCTTGATCCTGCTGTGAAAAAGGGCCTGCGGATACAGGCAGCCCGCCATGCCTGTTCAATGGAAGAGGAAGCCAGAAGAATTTTACGGGCGGCCATTCTGCAACCCGTTGAAGAAAAAGGATTAGGTAGTTTTATTCAGCAGAAATTTCATAAAACCGGTGGAGTTGAAATAGATCCTGTTCGTTCCGCTCCCCGTTGCTCGAATTTATGGGGTAAAGAGGAATGATCCTTCTTGATACCAATATTCTGTCGGAACCGATGCGTCCGTCTCCGAATGAACGGGTTATCTCCTGGCTGGATCAGCAGATCGTCACCGATCTCTTCATTTGCGCTGTCACCAAGGCGGAGATCGAACTCGGTATCGCGTTATTACCGGAAGGCAAGAGGAAGCAGTTGTTGTTTTCCGCAGCCCAAGAGATATTCAGTAAATTTTCCAAGCATTGCTTGGCCTTCAGAGCATCCGAAGCCTCAATCTATGCTGGAATTATTGCCGATGCCCGTAAAAAAGGAAAAACAATGACCGTGGAAGACGGTCTGATCGCTGCTGTCGCCGTATCCAACGGCTTCATTTTGGCAACCCGGAATATCAAAGACTTTAACGGCATTGCAGAATTACCGTTAATCAATCCTTTTGAAAGGTAAGCCCTGTCAACCGACAGACACTGAACAGCAGCGAATCAGGCAGGCTTAGTAATCCCAGCGCAAGGTAGCAAAAAAGCCGCGTCCCGGCATGGGATACCCTTTGACATAGGCGTAGTCTTCATCAAGGAGGTTGTTGATCTCTCCCCGCAGGGTAAAGGAGCCCAGTCGCTCAGCTTCATAAAACCGCCAGGAAGCAGTGAGGTCGGTAACGGTGCTTGCGTCCAGTTCAACCACCGGGGTCGGTGAGGCCCCTGATTCCCAGTCCTCCACATCCTGAGTGCCCGCATAGGCAACATTGAGGCGGCAGGAAATTCCGTCGCCGTTGTTGACCACCAGTCCGGCAGAGAGATTCACCCCGTTGACATCCTGGAGGTTCTCGCCCGTGCTCTCATCCTCATATTGGGTCAGCAGGGTCATGTTGAAATAGGGACGCACTTCCCAGGGCCAGTCCATGCGCATGCCCAGGTCATAGGAGAACTCGCTCTCAACACCGGAGATTGTGGCATCACCGAGATTTTTCCAGGTCTTGGACCCGTCCGCCTGATAATCAGTGATGATCTTGTCCTCAAAATCCGTATGAAAATAGGTGAGTCCCATCCTGAAGCTGTTGCGGCTGTAATCCATACCGCCCTCGTAGGTGGAGCTTGTTTCTGGGTCAAGATCGGGATTACCCACAGTGCGGGTGCCGAAGCGGTCAAAATCCGCAGCCAGTTGATCTGCCGAGGGGATCATGAAGCCTTGGGCATACTGGGCCCGTAACTTGAGCTGTTCCGTGACCAGCCAGGAGAGGCCGACCTTGGGGGTGAAATGATCCGTATCGGTGTTCCGACCTGCCGGTTCTACAACCTCGACCTCGTACCAATCATAGCGCAGACCTATGTCGAGGGTCAGGCGTTGATCCGGGAAAGCCGTTTTTCCCAACAGGAAAACTGCGGGATTGGTATAGCTGGTTGTATTGGGGGTCCAGGTGTTTTCCACCTCATAATCCAGCCAGTCAATACCGCCGGTGAGTCGGGTCTGTCCGAAGGTGCCGGTCAGCTGGGCCTGGGCACCCTGCTGATCGGTTGTGTTGGAGGAGGCAATGCCGTTATCCCAGCCGCTCGGGTCGGACCCGGTGGGATCCAGCCAGGAATTTTCATCCCTGCCAAAGAACCAGCGGGTCATCCATTGCCAACGATCCGAGCTGGTTGCGCCAGTGTAGTTGAGATCAACGGAATAGTTTTCCTTGTCCGTGCTGTCATCCAGGTCATTGGCGCTGAAATAGCCGGGGCTGCCGTAGTTGTCCAGTTGGGAGCCGGTGAAGACCAGGCCGAGGCGGTTCTTGTCAGAAAACGACCAGCCCAGATTTGCACTGACGCCGGATGCGGCATCAAAGCCGGTGTTGCCGAACTCGTCGCCACTTCCGGTTTCATAGGCATCTCGGGAGGATCGGCTGTAGGAACCTGCGAAATCAAGCTTGCCCTCCTTCAGGGTGCCGCCCACGCTGGTTGCATAGGCCCCGAAAGACCCGCCGCCCGCTTCAACAAAGGCAGTCGTGCGTTCTGCCTTGCGGGTGATGACATTGACTACCCCGCCCATCCCGGCTGAACCGTACTGCACTGCTCCGGCCCCTCGAACGATTTCAATTCGCTCCACATTCCCGGTCAGCAGCTTGGCCACATTACCGGTTCCGGCCCGGCGACCGTCCAGTAGGATCAGGACATGGCCCTGAAGATCATTGCCGTGCGAATCCGTGCGAAAACCACGAATTCCGATGGAGGTTAGGCCACCTGGATACGTATGCATATGGCCGATGGCTTTCTCGGTCAGCAGATCACCCACGTTGCTAGCCCCGGATTGTTCCATCTCTTCCCGGTCAATGACCGTGACATTGGCACTGACCTCTTTTTTGCTCTCCGCTGTCCGAGCGGCAGTCACCACTACTTCGTCCATCATGACCGCCTGTCCATCTCCCGAATCCCCAGGAGAATCTGAGCCGGAATCTGTGGCAAAACCTGCGGCAAAACTTGTTTGCCCTGTACACAGGGTCAGCAGCAGGCAGACTGAAACGGAATAACACTTTCTCATAACCTTTCCTCTTCTTGTTGTTTGTCCGGGAAAGGCCCTGTAAAGAGCAAAAAAAATCCCCGGACCAATGATATATTGATCCGGGGATGCCCTTGTTTTCCACGAATAATTCTGCGCATCTCTCTCCCTTGTCCACGGGGAGCGAGGCGATCCTGGCATGCTTTTTCTCTGGCACGGCAGGTTAATACATTTCAGACAGGTCTTCTGACTTCCGGATTATCCTCTTGCTGCGCCTTCCCGCATGAATCATGCAGTGGCTTTATGCAGCATTTGTCCCCGGTTACAGCGGCGGGCCCGTCCCGGATTCTCACCGGGTTCCCTCTTACGCTCGGTTAGGAGCATCTGAAATGCGGGGCAAGTCTAACTGAAAAAAAACAAAAGGTCAAGTTGTTGGTGTGTCCGTGCCGAGGTCGCTGCTTGGCATGTTTTGATTTTCGGCCGTCTACGACTGGATTGTACCGGGAGGATTTTGCTGTTTTTTTTGTTAACGGCTTCGGTGAGTTGAAACGGTGCGCTCTGTTACCATATCATCCACTCACGCTTTTTTGACGAATTCTGATTTGAGTTTCATCGCGCCTATCCCTTTAATTTTGCAATCGATGTTGTGGTCGCCTTCTACCAAGCGAATATTCTTCACCTTGGTTCCAACTTTCACTACAGAGGATGTGCCTTTAACTTTGAGGTCTTTTATCACCACAATCGCATCGCCATCGCTCAGAGATGCGCCGTTGGCATCTTTTATTGCTGCCTCTTTTTTTTCTGTGCCTTCTTCGGAGTTGACCAGCCATTCATGACCGCATTCCGGGCAGACCAACATTGCGCCATCTTCATACGCATATTGGGAGTTGCACTTGGGGCAAGGTGGAAGTTTACTCATAGATTTATCTTTTTTTTATTGTCTAACGTTTGAACTCAGCGGACGGCACCAATGAACTTGCCGCGTCAGCACCGCCAACGTTCACGCCGTCCGTTGAAGTGATTTGTTATGAGCTGTCTTCTTCGCCATAGGTTTCGAGATCATCACAGCCTTTGGAAAATTTTCCCCAATTTATTAAAATCGGTGTCTGTTAAATTTTTGTAATTTTCTGTAGTAATATTTCTTAGATGCCATGCTGGATTTAGATGGTGTTAGGCACGCTTTAGATAAGGCGTGCCTGTTTTATTTTATAAACAAACTTTGGTTCGTTTACATAATTCATAGCCCTATCCCAGAGTGGGTCTGTACGATTTGATAGATTGTTTGCAAGAGCTTTTATCTCCGCTGGTGCATCGTCACGAAAGTAATTATTGTTGCCGCGATTTTTATCGTA
>CBFDDU010000212.1:0-4540 GCA_965603655.1 uncultured Candidatus Electrothrix sp.
CCGCGAACCCTCCCAGGTCACCAGCCACACCGCCACCCAACGTCACGATCAGGTTATTGACCTGTTGGCCCGCCTGGAAGCGCCTGATGAAACATTGGATTTTCCGGTTGTCTACGGTTCTGCCAAAGAAGGATATATGGTGAAGGATCCTCATGATCCCATTGTGCCGGGGCAGGGTATGGAATTGATATCAGAAATGATTGTCAATCATGTTCCTCCTCCTCCCGGAGATATCAATGCCCCCTTGCAGCTCCAGATCAATACCATTGATTACTCTCCCTATCTGGGCAGGTTGGGTATCGGTCGTGTGGCCAACGGTACCCTGCGCCTGAATGAAAATATTGTCGTATACCGTCGTGACGGTTCTGTTAAACCGGTGCGGATCTCAAAAATATTCGGCTTTGTCGGCGACGCACAGGTTCCGGTGGAAACTGCCTACGCTGGTGATATTATTGCGGTTGCTGGAATGGAAGACGTCACTGTGGGGGTAACCTTTACTGATCCTGATAATCCTCAGCCTCTTCCTCTCATCGAGATTGATCCGCCGACTATTTCTATGCATTTTATTCCCAATGACTCGCCTTTTGCCGGTCAGGACGGAAAATTTGTTACCTCCCGTCATCTGGACGATCGCCTGAGCAAAGAAACCTTGGCTGATGTGGCCCTGCATGTGGAACCGCTTACCGACGGAGTTGGCTTTCGGGTCTCTGGTCGTGGTGAGCTCCATCTCTCCATCCTGATCGAGAAAATGCGTCGGGAGAGCTATGAGTTCCAGGTTACCCGTCCCCATGTCATTATGCGGGAAGAAAATGGCAAGACTATTGAACCCTATGAGTCGCTGACCGTTGATGTGGATGAGCAGTATCAGGGGGTGGTCATTGAGAAACTGGGCAAGCTCAAAGGCGTGCTCAGCGATATGCAGGTGGTCAACGGGATGTCGCGGATGGTTTTCAAAATACCTACCAGAGGCCTGCTCGGCTACCGCTCTGAATTCATGACTGATACCCGGGGAATGGGGGTGATGAATTATGTCTTTGCCGAGTGGGGTCCCCATGCTGGTGAGATTCAGAACCGCCAGAACGGGGTGATGATTGTCAAAGAAAACTGTACCAGTGTGGCCTATGCCCTGTTCAATCTTCAGGATCGCGCCACCCTGTTCATCAAACCGGGCGAGGAACTGTATAAGGGGCAAATTATCGGCGAGAACTGCCGTCCGGCAGATTTGGTCGTCAATCCGGCCAAGGGCAAGAAACTGACCAATATGCGGGCCTCGGGTTCGGATGAGGCGGTTATTCTTACCCCTCCCCTTGACATGAGCTTGGAAGACTGCATATCATATATCAATGACGATGAGCTGGTGGAGGTGACTCCCCGGATTATTCGTTTGCGGAAGCAGAAGGACGCCAAGATTCGGGCGTAAGGGATTATAAGATTCCGAATTTAAGATCCCGAACAGTAGGGGCACGGCACGCCGTGCCCCTACCCTACGACGACACCCTGCAAACGCGACGTCTAAAATTTTATACTACAAGGCGAAGGCAGGGCGGAACAATGAATGAAATATTTATATTGACCATTTCTTTGATAAGTGCTTTGGCAACCTTTATTCTGATCCCAAAACTGCTGCAACGCAAGGGCATCCACTGTATGCCTTGACTCCTGATGTACAGCTCCACAGGTGTGGGGTTCTTTGTTTATATCAGTTTAAAGGCAGTGCTTTGAAAGATGATTTTGAAATAACATTGCAGAAATGACCGATCAAGAGCTCGCTGAAATGTTTTTGAGAGAATATGATGATGTGCAAAAATCCCGCAAGACACCTCGGCAGGCAATTCTATATGTTGATACGTTAGTGAACAACCAGCCGGAAAAGGCTCTTGAGTTGTTGGCTACTATCATAGATTATTGTAAGAATAACAAAGAACTTGCTTATGTTGCCGCAGGACCGCTTGAGAACCTTTTTGTTTATCATGGCTATGCAATAATAGACAAAATAAAGGAAAAAGCAGATTGCAGTGAAAAAATGCAACTTGCCTTGAGCGGGGTGTGGTTGGATGAAGATGAAGACACCATTTTTTTTCGCTGGTTAGATTTACTGAAACGCTATAAATTAGTTGGCGATAATCCACGGCAAGCATTGCGGGCTGCAGAGTTTGACAAGAATGACTAATTGAGCACGGTGAAGAAGAACACGCAAAAAAAGAAACAGTTTGATGTCTCTTTTTATCATGATTGGTGCAAAAGTTGCGGTATCTGTATGGCCTTTTGTCCGCAAAAAATCATCAGGCCCGGCAAGGATGCAAAACCGGAGATCCTTGATAAAGATGGTTGTGTAGGCTGTCGATTCTGCGAGATGCATTGCCCAGATTTTGCCATAACCGTATCTGAGCGCAAATTTTACCAGAGAACCCTGCGGGAGGCGGACGATGACTGAGGCGAAAAGAAAACGCTGCTTGCTTCAGGGCAACGAGGCCATTGTTCAGGGTGCTCTGGCTGCCCGTTGCCGTTTTTTTGCCGGTTATCCCATTACCCCGGCTTCTGAAATCGCGGAACAGCTCTCGGTTCGCCTGCCAGCGGTCAACGGTACCTTCATCCAGATGGAGGATGAGATCGCCAGTATCGGGGCAGTGATTGGTGCTTCGCTGGCCGGGGTCAAGGCTATGACCGCGACATCCGGGCCGGGCTTTTCCCTGATGCAGGAAAATCTCGGTTTTGCCTGCGCTACCGAAGTCCCCTGCGTAATTGTCAATGTCATGCGAGGCGGCCCATCAACTGGTCTGCCCACTAGCCCAGCCCAGGGGGACGTGCAGATGGCGCGTTGGGGAACGCATGGCGATCATCCCGTTATTGTTCTGGCTGTATCAAGCGTACTCGACTGCTTTACCATTACCGTCAAGGCCTTTAATCTTGCGGAAAGATACCGGGTCCCTGTTATTATCCTCTCTGATGAAGTTGTCGCCCATACCCGTGAATCCGTGGAACTCCCTCTAAACAGCGAAGTCAAGGTGGTGGATAGAATCGCACCGGCTATGCCTCCAGACTGGTATAAGCCCTATCAGGAAGATGCCCGTGGTGTTCCGCCTATGGCGTCCTTTGGCGACGGCTACCGGCACCATGTGACCGGCCTTGTCCATGATCAGGATGGTTTTCCCACCCAGAATCCCCAGGAGGTGGAAAAATTTCACCTGCGCCTATCCATGAAGATAAGCAAGGGGCTAGCTGATATTCAGCTGACCAAAAAATATCATATGGATGATGCGGAACTCTTTGTGGTCGCCTATGGCTCGGTTGCCCGTTCTGCCATGCGGGCTGTGGAAGAGGCGCGGCAAGCCGGGATAAAAGCAGGACTCCTGCATTTGATCACCCTGTTTCCCTTTCCACGCAGAACCCTGACCCCGTATCTCCAGCAATGTCATTCTGTGTTGGTTCCAGAACTCAATCTCGGACAGATCAGCCGAGAGGTGCAGCGGGTGAATCAGGGGCAATGTGCGGTTGTTAAACTCAACAGGGTGGACGGCAGGTTGATAACCCCGCAGCAAATATATAACCGCCTCGTTAAGCTCAGCGCCGGACGAGTTGGCTGAATCTGTATTAACCCTCCAATTGAACGGTCATTATGCCTCCTTCAATACAGGCCCTTACCCATAAATATTTTCGTCATAATAAGCGATTTCCCCATGTCTGGTGTCCGGGATGCGGCAACGGTATTGTTATGGGAGCCCTGTTACGGGCCATAACCAGGCTTGAGCTAGAAAAAGATGAAATTGTCCTGGCCTCGGGTATCGGCTGTTCTGGACGAATGCCCACCTATCTTGATTTTAATACCCTGCACACTACTCATGGTCGGGCCCTGACTTTTGCTACCGGTATCAAACTGGCCAATCCTGCCCTCAATGTGGTGGCGATCATGGGTGACGGTGATGCCACAGCCATCGGTGGCAATCATTTGATCCACGCAGCCCGCCGCAACTTGAATCTCACCGCTATTATCATTAATAACTCGATTTACGGAATGACCGGGGGGCAATACTCGCCAACCACCCCCTTTGGTTCCACAACCACGACCTCGGTGTACGGCCATATTGAGCACGCCTTTTCCATTGCTGAGCTGGCAGTAACAGCCGGTGCTTCCTTTGTTGCCCGTTCAACGGTCTACCACGCCGCCTTGGCAGATCAGCTCATTGAGCAGGCTATGATGAAACCGGGTTTTGCCGTGGTGGAAATCATCTCCAATTGCCATGTGCAATACGGCAGGCGCAATAAGATCGGCAATGCCGTTGATATGTTGACCGCATTCAAAGAGCAGGCTGTGACCGTAAAGAGAGCAGCGACAATGGAAGAAGATGAACTCCAGGATAAAATTACCATTGGTATTCTGGCGGATCGGGACCTTCCTGTTTCTACTAATGAATATAAAAAGGTCAGGGAGCGGGCGAGGTCGGAACAGGAGGGAAAATGAGCATGCACGGGGAAAGCGAATCGCATAAGAACGATCAGCAAAAAAACGAAAATCAGCCCAAGAAAAGTATACCCAGCGGTG
>CBFDDU010000213.1:0-4537 GCA_965603655.1 uncultured Candidatus Electrothrix sp.
AAGCATCTCCGGTGACTCCGCCATGATCGCCGCTCGAACCGGACCGCAAGTTGCATTATGCCCGTAAAGTGCTGTGAGATGGGCCGCCAAGTCAAGACGCTCTCCTTCACAGATATTGCGGGCAAGGCCTTCTGCCGCTTGCACCCTCCTCAACAACTCCTCAACAGTGGACGCACTGAAAACAAAGAGCTCAGTTCGTTGATAATCCGCCAATAATTTCTGTTCACGGATTGCGGGCATGAGTTTGGGAGAGGGCGCATCACCGGAGGCAAGGGCAAGGTGCGAGTTAATGCCGCCAAAGCCCATGCCGGAAACACCAGCTCGTAGGATTTCCTGGGGTGGGCAAATTTCTCCGCGCAGAAGAGGATAAAGGCCCGTTGCTGTCTCTGCAAAAACAGGGCTGGGTTCAAAACTATTGGCAAGCGGGGGAAGAACCCGCTGATTCAAGGCGATCACGGTCTTGATCAAGGCTCCAACCCCTGATGCCGCCTTGGTATGCCCTATGAGCGATTTTAAGGAGGTCATCCCGCAACGACGGAGCAGTGTTGATCTGCCCTGTAGGGACACGGCATGCCGTGTCCCTACAGGGCTGTCCGTATTCATTGCCAGGGCGATGCCTTCCAATTCCGTTTTATCACCGACAGCGGTACCGGTTCCGTGCCCTTCTATAAAATCAACATCGTGTATATTCCAACCGGCTCGCTCATAGGCTCGTTGCAAGGCCCTAGCCTGTCCTTGGGCATTGGGGGCGGTTAAGCCGCCTTTCCCGTCTGAAGAAATACCCCAGCCGTGCAGCACCGCATAGACATAATCACCGTCGGCAACAGCGTCTTCCAGACGCTTCATCACCACAAAGCCGCACCCTTCTCCGGGGATAAATCCGTTTGCCCTGCGATCATAGACCCGCATATCCTCTGTGGCCAGCGCAGCGGTCTTGGCAAAACCGACCAGTTCAAAGGTGTCCAGGCTGATATCCACCCCGCCGGCCAAGGCCAAATCCAGATCTCGGTTCACAAGATGGGTGGCAGCGGTTGCTGTCGCAAGAATTGAAGAGGAGCAGGCCCCGTCAACAGTATAGCCGCCGCCGTGCAGATCAAGATAATTGCAGATTCTCCCGGCAATGGTATTGGACAGGGCACCGGCCAGGGTATCTTCCGTGATCGGCGTAAAAACAGATTTATAATAGGCCTCGGTTGTTCTGAGCAGGTCTGCTGTCTGTTCCGTAGACAAACCTTTTTCAAGGGCGGCCTTCTCTACTACTCGACGGACAAAAGGCCAGCGGAGACGCAAGCCCTCGGATCGAGAATATTCGCCGGTCAGGGTGTTGCCGAGAATAACCCCTGTTCGCTCCTTGGGCACGGATGCCTTGCTGAACCCGGCATCGTCCAACGAGGCCAGGGCAACCTTGAGGGCCAGCCAATGCACAATATCAGCAGAGGCAAAAGTAGAACGAGGAATACGGTATTGAGCAGGATCAAAGGCAAAGCCATCAAGTAATCCCGCTTTGCGGCAGTATGTTTTATCTGGCGCAGCAGGATCGGGATCGTAATAATCCTCAGCAGGTAACCGAGTATTTGGGAAAGGGCGGAACTGACGCCTTCTTGTTAAAATATTTTCCCAAAAAGAGCGGAGATCCTGTGCTCCCGGATAATGGCAGGCCATACCGATAATGGCAATCAGCTTTGAATTCATTGAATATATGTTATAAAGAAAGCCCTCCCCCTGCACAGAGGTATGACATAACCAAAGAGAGGCAACCTATTTTCTTCGTTGGAACAGGTTTTATTATGGAAAATTGCGCCAGCCACCCTCATCTCCCTTTTTCAAGAAGAGGCTGTTCGTCGTTTTAAAAAAAATATTGCAACTCAACGGTGAGGTGGCTGTCCTGTTTAAGTGGCAATACAGCATCCTGCTCCGCTGCATCAAAAACAAACAGGGCCTCCAGATGCAGCTTCAGATGCTCGCCAAAGCGACGATCCGCCTCTGCTGAAAACATATAGGTGGAGAATTCGATATCCTTCATCAGGCCTGCCAGGATCTCGGTTCCGGCTGCATCGTTCAGGGCCAAACGGAAGCCGCCTATGACATCGTTCGTCACAACTGTCAAGGACTTGTCGGCCCGGTCATCAAAGACGTATTCCCCGATAATCCCGAGATCAGCCCCGCTCGCATGAATGCCGTAAAAAGTGTATTCAAAGCCGCAAACCGCAGCAGTAAAGCTCCTTCCCTGACCAATTCGATACAGAGCTTCTCCTTTGAGCAACCAATCACCGGCAACCATCTGTACATCCATGCCGGTCTGGCCGATTTGGCGATACGAGGGGCGCAGAACAGGATTAGACATATCACCGCCCAGTACCACATCAGGATCCCTGGATGTACCCAAGAAATGATACAACCCAACGTCAGCGTTACCAAGAGTATCACTGTAACGTAAGGCAAAATCAAGATGGGATTGTTCAGCAGCACTTTCGTACAAAGGATGATCGGCAGCAATAATGGGTTCACTGCGGAGACGATCTTCTGCTCCGGGAAAGGTACGTTCCCGAAACCAAGGAAGAAGGAAGGCCTCAATCATACCCTGATGCTGCGGAACAGTAAGATGCAGCATGGGCTGCCCGAGTTTTTCCTCTCCGCTGAAGCCCTCAACAGAATCCGTCTGATTGATAATATCAATCAGATGAACAAACTCGGTAGCACCCCAAAAAACCTTGCTGATGCCGACCTGTACTTCCCAGTCTTCAGCCGGATAGATAAAATTTGCTTCCCGAATATCCCAATGGGTACGCTGATCCGTGTTACTGTCCAGACGAACAAAGGGTTTCAGGACAAGGCTTGAGCCGTCACTGAATGCCTGATACAGCTCAGGTTCAAGAACCAAAGAGGCATTATGCTCCAGCTGGGCAGCGTATTGGGGTTCTTCAAGGAAATAACGCCCTTCTAGGACAATACTGCCAGCGAGCTCGACCCCAAACGCCAACCGGGGAGACAGGAGAGAAAAAAAAACAAGAGGCGTTGCCGCTGTTACCGCTGTTATCAAGGCGAATCGTGAATATTTTTTTTTGCGGCTCATTATCTGCATATCAAGAATTCATAAAAAAGAAACAACCCCGCCCCAAGAGGCGGGGTATTAATTATCTCGCAATTATCTCGCTCTCTTCAAGCTGTTCTTATTAAAATCGTTCTCCGTAAGGCCTGTCCGAAATCGGTACGTGGAGTACAGCAGGACTGTGGATTTCCCGCTCTGATGATTCACCATATGCATTTCCCCGGCTCGCCAGTATTTCCCCTCATATTGCTGATAATCTTTCATCGTCAGGGTCTTGAGCAGACTGTCCTTGCGATCATAAAAATCCACCTTTTGAATGCGATACTCGTCTTTATCTCGCCAAATGACCTGTCGACTATAGCCCGAATTTTCCGCATCAACAGGATAATATGCAGACACTGTGCAGGCATGACCATCCAGTTCTTCATCTCGAAGATACTTATAGGTATATTCCTCAATCTCTTGGCTGGAAATATCTTCATAGGAAAACTCACTGCCAACAAAGGAGCCGGATTTGTTGCGAGAGTTGATACGTTTCACCCGTTTCAGAGCGGGTAAATACAACCATTGCTCATCATCACCGCGTTTATGAGAAAAGGTCAGCAAGGCTGTCCCTCGAATATCGCGAGGCGTGTGAAAAAGAGACAGGCTCTTGTCTCCGTCATTTTTTACTTCCAGAACTTTATTGGCCATCTCCCGTCGACTTTCCTGGCCATTTCTGTTCCGCAGAATCATCACCATATCGGAGACCAGATCTCCAAATCCTTGATCGCGGCGTTCAGCTTCCATAACAATGGCCAAACCTTTTTCTTCAGGAGTCTCTGCCAAACCGATTTGCCCACAGATTGGCGAAAAACATATACCGAGCAGGAGCACTCCTGGCCAAATTGTAGAAAATTTCATAAAATTATCCTCTTGTTCTGAATAAGATATTCCCCCTCTGCTCGGGATAAAAACATATTAGAATATCAATGAAGCTGTGCAGGTCGTGCAGGAACAGGCGGTGCAGAGGACGCAGAGCGATCGAATCGTAACAGCAGGACAGGAAGAAAAAAGAAATCAAGCAACAGAGCAAAGCTGATGGTGATTGCGGTCATACTGCCCATATGGGCATTGATCTGAAACCCTGAGCAGGCAAGAACGATAAAGCCGCCGACCAAGGTAACTGTAGAAATCCACATAGGAGCGGCAACAGTCCGAAAGGCAAAATGAACAGCGTCCTCCGGCGACATCCCCTGTTCAGTTCTTCCCCGCTGATATTTAGCAAGAAAATGAACCGTATCATCCACAACAATACCCATAGTCATAGCGATCAGGACTGAAACCGCAAGCCCGACCTGACCGACAGCATATCCCCACACCCCAAAGCCCATAAATGCCGGGGCAATATTGGGGATCAGGCTGAGAACACCCAATTTAACACTGCGCAGAACAAAAACCATAATTATCGAAATCAGGGCCAGGGCAAGCAAAGAGGAAGAAAGCATG
>CBFDDU010000214.1:0-4531 GCA_965603655.1 uncultured Candidatus Electrothrix sp.
ATACTCTTTTCCGGCGACCTGGTCGGCGGACTGTCCTATACCCATGACCTGTATGCTGATGAAAGATCCTGGGAGGGCATCAAGACCTTTCATCAGCTGTATATGCCATCCCGCGATGCCTTAAAATTGGCGGTTTCCAGAATCAGAAACCTTGACCCTCCTCCGAAAATGATAGCTCCCCAACATGGCTCCATTATTCGGGGAGAACTGATTCGGGACTTTACCGATCGGATGTATAATCTGGACGTGGGGCTGGATCTGCTCATGGCAGGCGAGAAAGAAGAAAACTATCTCGGTGCGATCAATGAAATTATCAGCGAATTAGAAAAAGAGGATTCTTCGGAATCTATTGGAAGGGGTATTGCCGCCCTGAACAGGGATCAGTCGTTCACCAACATCCTAACAGTTGAGAAGAACAGAGTAACTTCCTTTAAGGTTGACCCGCCTATTGCGGTAAAAAACCTTTTAGCCCACCTTCGTGAAGACGGAGGGGCGGAGCTGGAAAGTCTGGTCAACCTTGTTGCTCTGAAGACCTTGATTGGACGCAACATACCGATCGGCGACATCCTTCCCCAGGCCAGAGATGAACAGGATCTGCCTGATTATTTTGAATAACGGGAATTCATGAGCCGTAAAAATATTCTGATCGTTGATCGGGACAAAGATTTTCTGCTGGATTTGCGGGAAGCCTTTGTTCCCTTCAAAAACATCTATCAGCTCGCCTTTGCCTCAAACTTGGCCAAGGCCACGGAAATTTTGAGTAAATTTACCGTTGACCTAGCCATCGCCAATGTCCAGCTTTCCGGAGAAAGCGGGGTGGAACTGCTGCTCTCCGTCCGTCGCTGGTATGCTGAAACTCATGTTGTCCTGTATAGCAGCGAGCTTACAGAAGAAATCAAACGATCCGCCTATCACAGCGGCGTCTCCGCCATTATTCCTTATCCCTTCAAATTCGAGGAGCTGCTCAAAGTAATGGCGGGTATTTTTGCCAAAGAATCCGGAAATACCACCGTCCTGGACACAATCCCCTTGGCCGATTTACTGCAACTCATCGGCATGGGAAACCATTCAACGGATATCATTGTCATTAATGCAAAAAGGGAACGAGGGGTCATTCGAATCCGACAGGGAAATCTTCTTGAAGCGGAAGCTGCCGAAAGGAAGGGGGTGCATGCGGTCACAGAGATGCTTTCCTGGGAATCGCCGATAATCAAAACCTGTAAGGGGGGGCATGGAATTACGCCACCGGACGACCTTGTCCCCCTGCATGACGCCCTCATCCTGGCCGTGTCAAAACTGGATGAACGGACATAAATCCCTCTTTCCTGTTTTTGTTAACATACTGAGCAGATAAAAAGAAAGGGAGCTTGATCTTCACCGCATCAACAATGCACTTGCGCGGTAAAAACAAAAAATAACAACCGCAGGGCTCCCTCTCGTTTTTTCTTCCGATATTGCGCTATTTTTTGGCTGGGGACTTCGATACGGTGTGTTCCTCCGGCACTTTCTGCACTGTTTGTTTTTCCACAATGGTTACGGCCACAGCCGGGTCAGCCTCGCCGACAGTAATCTCGCCTTTAAGCCGCGCAACGATTTTTGCACCGATTCCATACACGTTTTTCAGCTCATCAACCTTGTTGAACAGACCTTTTCCCTCTCGATACTTGATAATCGACTCAGCCTTAACCTGCCCTATACCGGGCAAAGAGGTCAACTCTTCCAAGCTCGCTGTATTGATATTGACAACAGCAGCTGCCGAAGTCGTCAGAAAAAAAACAAAGAACAGGGTGAGGTAGAATGATTTCATAATGCCTTCCTTCTTGATTTTTTTAATCTAGCGCCTGCTTGCACAGGCATTGTCTGTCACGCTCCGGAGTGATCATACTATATGCTCGACCTCCCCATGAAAGTCAACAAGAAAAAATATGGTGTTACAAGACGTTACAGCGAAATTACAAAAATATTATTGCCGCGCAATAATATTTCTTTTTTTGCAATTTCAACTTTTTTTTATAGAAGATACCCTGTACAGTTTACGAGGCTCTGCAGCCTCGACATACCGCACATATTAATAAATACCAGCCCATCATACTGATTACACAACAAATATCCCATGAAAAATAATCTTCCTCATACTCTCTCCTATTCTGAGAGCCTCATCGTTCATTCCTGTCGGGCCAAACAGTTGCGATCCGAGGCTGTCCACCTGCTATCAACAGACCTCAATAGGCGTCAGCTTCGTGACCTTGAATCCCTGCTCAACCGGGCCTTTTATCCGCTGGCGGGCTTCTTAGGCCAGGACGATTACGAAAGCGTGCTCAAAGAGATGCGCCTGACCGACGGCTCTGTCTGGCCCATTCCTATCTGCCTTGATGTGAACGAAGAGTTTGCCGCTTCCCTGCAACCGGGACAGTGCATAGGGCTCAATGATCAGGAAGGTTTTCTCCTGGCAATTCTCACTATCAGCGACATCTGGAAAGCGGATAAAAAAGCAGAAGCAAAAGCCGTCTACGGCACCGAGAACCCTGAAAAGCATCCCGGTGTCCAGACCCTGTTCTCCGAAGTCAAAGACTGGTATATCGGCGGAACCGTCGAAGGCGTGACCCTGCCCATCCATTATGATTTTTGTGACCTCCGCCTCACTCCGGCAGAGAGCAACCGCCGTTTTCTCCAGTATGGTTGGCGACGGGTGGTGGGTTTTCATACCAGAGAATACCTGCACTGCGCCCACCGGGAGATGGTCCTCGCCGCAGCCCGTGAAACCGGCGGCTCGATTTTTCTTCAACCGTTGGTCGGGCTGGACCATCCCGGCAACATGGAGCATTACACCCATGTGCATTGTTATCAGGAATTTGTCCAACACTTCCCTCGCAATATGATCCAACTCGGGATTATCCCGTTGGCAGAACGATACGCCGGTCCCAGAGAGGCGCTCTGGCATGCCCTTATCCGCAAAAACTACGGGTGCACTCATTTTATAGTGGCAGCAGACCACGGCGATCCCTTTACCGGCACCAATGCCGACCTATTTTATCCCCAAGGCGAGGGCCAGCAACTTGTTGCCTCACTGGCAGAGGAAACCGGCATTGAAATGGTTCCAGAGCGGGCTATGGGCTATGCGGAAGAGCAGGGAAAATACGTCTACCTTGCCGAAACCCCCGATGAAGAGGTAAAGAATATCACCTCGAAGGAACTTAAGCAACGTTTGGAACAGGGGGAAAATATCCCAGAATGGTTTTCCTTCCCCAACGTTGTTGCTGAGCTACGCCGTTCTTTTCCTCCACGCTCCAAGCAGGGCTTCACGGTTTTTCTCACTGGCCTGTCTGGATCGGGCAAATCAACCATTGCCAAGGTCCTGATGGTGCGCTTTATGGAGATGCGCGACCGCCCGGTCACCCTGCTAGACGGCGATATTGTCCGCAAAAATCTCTCCTCAGAGCTGACTTTTTCCGAAGAACACCGTAATCTTAATGTCACCCGAATTGGCTTTGTAGCCAGCGAAATCACCAAGAATGGCGGCATCGCCCTCTGCGCACCCATTGCACCCTACGAGGAATCGCGCCAGGAAAACCGGAAGCTCATCAGCCGTTACGGAGGATTTATTGAAATTCACATAGCAACCCCGTTGGAGGTCTGTGAGCAACGTGACCGTAAGGGGCTGTATGCAAAGGCTCGGGCCGGGCTCGTCAAAGGGGTGACAGGAATATCAGATCCCTATATCCCTCCGATCAAGCCGGAAATCGTTATTGACACCTCAAAGATGACTCCGGCTGAAGCCGTACAAGAGATCTTCCTTTACCTTGAAGAACAGGGGTATATTCGCTAAACCCGCTCCCCTACCTCTGATCCTGCTGAACACCAACGTGAGCAGGTCCAGCAACCATCTGGACCTACTCCATGCATCCGTACATTCACCTGCTACTTCCTTTCTTCCGAACTATTGCAACAGCGTTGCCAAGAACTGGCTGAACACCGAATCAACCCGTTCGACCAACTCCATTCTCCACATCCTCTTCGATTTAAAGACAAAATACCGTTGTCAACATACCCTGCACGAGGTATAGTTATTTTTGGCAGTCACATCGTGCCATAAAAGCATAGCGCATCTTACCAAAATAAATGATTTTCCTTCTTGAATATCCAAAAATGCAAGCCGCAACCTTGGAGGACTCTCCATGTCCAAAAAATCCGAAGAACATGCACATGCACGCTTAGACCACAAAGAAGACTTGCCCCTCCTTAATGAGGTCAGCATAAAAACAGCCGGAGTCTCACGCCTGGAGATGTGCATCCAGTGCGGAAGCTGCGGCGGTTCCTGTCCCTCTGAGATGGATATGGACCACACACCGCGCACCTTGTTTGCCATGCTGCGAGCCGGTATGCGCGAAGAGGTCCTGCTGAGCAACACCCCCTGGATCTGCGTTTCCTGCTATCACTGTGTTGTCCGCTGTCCGCAAAATGTCCACATCACCGATGTCCTCAAAAACGACACCTTTCGCCCCGAACAGGTCCATTTCATGCGGCTCTCTGA
>CBFDDU010000215.1:0-4525 GCA_965603655.1 uncultured Candidatus Electrothrix sp.
ATGAGTGCCATAATAATTCCGATCCCTTTGAATTCAATCTTGTCGCCTTTCTCATCCCGCCCTCTCAGACCGCCTGAAAAAACAGCAGGCAACACGCACAGAGGAAAGATATTCTAAAAACGTCTCAATAAATTTGCAAGCCTAATCCTACCAATTCTATTCGTGTTCCTCTGCGAGCAACCCGGCCACTGAGCAGGAAACGGCAACCTACCGCCTAGTTATCTGGTCAAAAGACAGTAAAGAGTACATCACCCCCTCATCCAGCATGATCGGTGCCGCCTATTGTCCCTTCCTGCCCTTTTCCGTCACCTCATAATGACATGTTGAAACATCAAAATATTTTTCTCCAAGAGAGGAGCAATAAAAATTCACAATAACGAATAAGTATTAATTCATCGCCATAAAAAAACACCAATAACCCTATCTCGTTAATTTTACGCTGTATACTGTTTGGCATAATTTATGCATTTTAATAAGCAAAACTGCTTTTTAACAAGCGTGTACAAAGCTTTCTGGTCAGAGCTGGACAGAGATGTTCGGTTCAGGAAACTTGAACAAAGCCACAGCCGTCGTGAGGCGGTGTCGGAAAGTCACGGGTCTCTAAAGGAGAGATAGCCGGGCCGCCTGCTTCTGCAATACCGGGGAGAAATATCATGAAAACGACAGGAGAATTCTATGAACACAGAGGACTGATCGCGTTTACCGGTGCTTTCCTTACTGCTCTCGCCCTTTCGGCATGCGACAACGAAAAAATGAGCGACCCGCAGACAAAGTACGAAAATCTGCCTGTCAATCAAACCGAGATCGCACTTCAAAAAAAGGAACCACTTACCGTTGGAGAACCTTCTGCTGCTCTGGCCCTGCGGCAGGCGATGAATACTGATACAACAGATTCTATTCAGCCTGCCCTCTTTGATAAATTGCGAGCGCTTGCCCGCTGGTATCATGAACGCGGGAAATTGCAGCTTGTCAAGAATGCGGTGGAAAGCACTGACCTGCTCAAGCCGGGAGTTGTGCTGTTTTTCGGGAAAAACGGTTTCACCTACGAGGACTTTTCCGTTGACGATCTGCTGGTGCCCCAAAAAGGCATTGATCATCTCGGGGTGGTGGTCAAGGTACATAGAAATGAATCAGGCCAAGTGCTGCATTATGAGTTGTTCCACGGACACGGCAGAAAGGGCAAGACGCCAGCTTCTATAACCGAGTGGCATAAACGCACACCGAGCAGAGCAGGTTATCCGCCCCTTGGTAACGGGCGACAGCAATGGGTGGCCATTGCCCGTCTTTGATTCCTGTCAGGACAACAGGAGAGGAAACGCCCTCGGTCGATCGCTGCGTACTGCTGAAAAAACCGGTAGACCGAGGGCGGGTGTATTCAAGGAGATTAACGCCGAATTCCAATCCTGCAATCTGGATAATCTCCGCAAAGCAACATCGAGAAAGTGCCCCCCTACATCTGCTCCTCCAGAATGCCTATGGCTTCCTGAACAAGATCATACACCTCCTCCTGACTTGTGCATTCCTCAATCCAATCATTCTTATCTGGCCCTCCTGACTCAACACAGCCATCTGTCTTACCGAGAATGCTATTCTGAAGTTTACCAAGAGCCTCAACATAAAGCTCCTCATCAACCAGCACAGTGGTAGCATCGACCTGGTTACCCAAGGCCTTTTGCTTATTCTTATTGTCAAAATCATCAGGGGAAAGCGAGCTGACAACCAACGATGTTTCCTCAAGGGTTGCAATGATGGCCTCACTCGGAGAAGTGATCACCTCGGCAGTAACCTCGACAATACTTGGCGCACTGTCCTCCTCCCCATCATTGACAACAAGGCTGACTTTATAACTTCCAGGAAGGTCAGCGGTAAAACAGGGGGTCTCCGAAATGGGATCATCAAGCTCTGCGGTGCTGCTCGTAGGCGCTTCAGTAAGCTCCCATAAATAGGTTAGCGGATCACCATCGGCATCAAAACTGGCACTGCCATCAAGGCAGACATCTCCCAGAGCCACGGCTTGATCCTCCCCTGCATCGGCAATAGGAAGATTATTCGAAAATTCAAAAGATCCCGCATCGCAGCCGTCTCCAACCGGACGGGGATAACCGCGCTGATCTTCAGTGAGCCCAGCGCTACAGTCCTCCACATCCAGATCAATGGCTGGCCCCCCTTTAACCAAGGCATGGGTCATGGTCAGGCCACCGTTATCAGCCAGCTGACTGAGAATACCAGACAAAGCTGTGGAGCTCGCTCCATCACTGGTAGCATTGACATCACTACTGTCGGGTGTGAAGCCATAAAAAGCATCAGCATCGCTTTCTCCGCTATGGCCGAAAAGATTAAATTCCGTGATGACAGGGAGGGGGGTTAGAATGATGGTACCGAAAATGGTGGGGATGGTAATAGGTAGGTTAGGAACAATATAAATTTCATCCCCCTCAGAGGATGTGCCAGTGACGGCGTTGCCGCTGATTAGAGAGCTATCTAATACGACCCCCGCCCCCGAAAAGGACAGCCCACCTATATACATCCCACCGCCGTTATCAATAGCACTATTTCCGCTGATTGTGACGTTATTCAGCGTGACCTCCCCGTATGGGGACATGTCTTCTATGTAAATCCCGCCGCCGTTACCTGCCGAAGTGTTTCCGCTGATCGTGGAGTTATTCAGCGTGAGTATACCGCTCGGAGAGCTAAAAATCCCGCCGCCGTTACCTGCCGCACTATTTCCACTGACCGTAACATTATTCAGCGTGAGCTCCCCAAAATAAGCATTGATAATTCCCCCACCGTTACTCGGCAAATTCAGCGTTTCAGGATGCGCATGGTTTCCCCCGGTAATCGTAGCATTGTTCAGGGTTAAATTATATCCGTCAGTGATGGTGATATCAAATCCCACATCGCCCGGCCATAAACCTACTTTCAAGACATACCCAACCCAATCGTTACCGTCAATCGTATGTCCTTGCCCTTCAATGGTCACCCAGCTTAAAATCGGCGGTCGTGCGTCTTCGACCTCCTCTGGGTCATCAAGTATAACATCGGTTTCCAGAATAATGGTATCGTCGCCCAAGCCATCAACACAACCATTTCCACTGGCATTATCCTCATTGGCCGAGGTAATGGCTTCAGCCAAGGTGCAGATGCCGCCTGCATCCACAAAGATCTCAGCCGCATGCCCTTGACCCGGTACCAATGCAAGTAACCCGACCAAAGTAAAAAAGTACTTCCGTTGTTTTTTCATCCTGTCCTCCTAGCAGGTTTTTACAGCAACAGAACATTTTGTACTGTCGCAAGTTGTTTTACCTAGGAAACTTAACAGCATATCCATGAAAAATGTCAAGTTTTTTCATTAAATTAAAAAGGTATATTGTTTAAAAAATACTCAGTCACCCATCTCAAGAGAGCTCTTCGGCTCAAGCCTTTATCCCTCTGCGGGGCCACAAAGGAAATCCTTGACAAAAATCATACCGCGCTTTAGGATCAAAAATTGATCTTTCGTCTAAATTTAAATGCTTACGGAATCCACAGTAACCAAAGCAAACCACGGCTAGCCTCTCACCCTCTTCCTCTCTACCCGGTAACCTTCAGCAGAGAGGCTCGCTCACACATGTCTACATTATTGTGCATCCATTCATTTTAAAAAAGTGGAGTGAATATGCGCTGGAAACAATTCCTTACTCCGGTAAAATCATTAACTGCGCCGGAAACCAAAAAATACCTGAACGACCTTTCCGTTGAAGACTACAATATCATTGATGTACGCCAGCCCGGTGAATATAAAAACGGGCATATACCCGGAGCTCAGCTCATACCGGTAGCGGAACTGGCCGAACGCTGCAAAGAGCTTGACCCAAAAAAGCCCACAGTCGTTTACTGAGCTATTGGAGGACGCAGCCGGGTTGCTGCGCAAATGCTGGCAGGGAAGGGTTTTTCGCAGGTTATCAATATGTCCGGCGGCATCAAAGCCTGGGACAGCAACACTGCTGTCGGTTCCGAAGACACCGGCATGGCCCTGTTCTCCGGCAAAGAGGGGATTGAGGAGGTTCTCCTGATCGCCTATGCCTTAGAGGCCGGGCTCCAGGATTTCTACACCTCAATGCAGGAACGGGTCACGCAGGAAGAAGTGAAAGCCTTGTTTGGTAAGCTCAGCATGATCGAGGTGAAACACCAGGACAGGCTCTTTGCCGAATATCAGACTATCAGCGCAGACGCCCTAAGCCGTGAAGCCTTTGAGCGCAACGCGGCGGTGCAGACGATGGAAGGCGGCCTGACAACTGAGGAATACCTTTCCCTCTATGCGACCGACTTTAATGTTGTCGCCGAGGTGATTTCCCTGGCCATGGGCATTGAAGCCCAAGCCCTTGACCTCTACCTCAGGGCTGCTGACAATTGCTCTCAGAAAAACACCCGACAAACACTTCAGCGTATTGCCGAGGAAGAACGTACGCACTTGAAGCTCCTGGGCGACCTGTTAGACGAAACTGCATGAATAAAAGCAAACCGTTGAACGAGGACATATCATGAG
>CBFDDU010000216.1:0-4292 GCA_965603655.1 uncultured Candidatus Electrothrix sp.
ATTAATCACATATCACGCGTAAGGGTAGTAAAAATGAATCTAACCGCACAGGTCGGATTTTTTTAACAGAGTTAAGTAATGCTGTATTGCGTAATAACGGTTAAATAGCTCTCCTGCGCCAGCGTCTCATGCTTGTTGTGAAAAAACCGCAACATAGTTTGAACTGATAAAAACTATTAAAAACTATTGACAAAGTTTTACTGTATGGTAACTCTAGTAGAGTAAGACAACTAAAGGGGTCAGATGCCGTTTACTTGAACAATACTCAATGACCTTAACCCGGTGTCTGGTTTCCTTTAGTTGCCTTCTTCGTAAAAAGATTTCTCCAGTCAGTTCATTGGGGCGTTGTGTTGGTAGGCTGCTCAGAGAGACGTAGCCATTTTGCGCTGCAATTCACCGTAGTTTTTCTGGGCACGTATAATATCAGGATGTCCGTCAGGGAAAATTTTGCCGAGAGCATCTATGCTGCGCTGGAGCAGGGGAGCTGCCTTGTTGTATTTTTTTTGCGCAGTATAGACTGTTGCCAGCTCGCGCATGCATGACATCGTATAGAGGTGTTCTTTTCCCGCAGCTCTCCTGGTTCCGGCTAGGGCTTTCCGATAGAAGCGCTCCGCCTTTCTGTACTTCTCCTGCTCGGCATACAGATTTGCTAGGTTTGCCAGGTAAATGCACTTGGAGAGATTTTTCCTCTTTAATATCATTCGGGCAGTGAACAACGCTGTGCGATAGAGTTGCTCTGCCTCCACATAGTTTTTTTGCTTTTGATGAATCGCAGCCAGGCTCGCTAGACATCTGGTTGCGGCAGGGTGATGCTCTCCAACGGCTTTTTCTGTATCGACTAATGCCTGCTGTTGGAGGCTTTCGGCCCGCTTGTATTCTCCTTGCTGAAAATATACCCTTGCCAAGGTATTCCGGCTGTCTGCCAGTTGAGCGATGTTGGTTTTTTCTGCTTGCTGAAGGGTCAATCGCTGTTCCAGCCACTCCTGTGCCTGCTTGAATTGACCGAGTCGGCATGCCATTGCCCCGGCAATCAGGAGATACTTCGTGTTTTTTTTGTCCAAGCCAAGTGCGGTCTCATACAGCGTCAAGGCTTCAGCAAAGCGAATCATACCCTCGGCCAGCTGTCCTTCATGATAGGCAGCTAGAGAGACATTCTGTTCGTTTTTGCCCCGGACTTGAGCAAAGACCTCCTGTGCCTCTTTCCTTTTGCCCTGTTGTAACGCTCGACATGCCCTCCTGATGCTTTTGCCGGATACCTGGCCGCTCAGTCTCTTGAGGGCTGCGGTCGCATCCAGGCGACGGATATGTTCAATCTCCCAATACATCTCCATATCAGCCAGAAATGCTTGAACAGCCTCAGCCTGCGCGGAAACAAGTCGGGTTTCCGGTGCTTCAGCCCTTCTGTCCACAAGAGGTTGGGCGGCAAGTTCCTTTTGTTTTATTTTCAGCTCCTTTCTGTATCGACGCATTCCCCTGCGGTAGGCACATCGGGTTGATATTGCTTCTGCGATGATCACAATGTTGACAAAGATGAGGCCTGGCATGAGTATTTCAATGATATTGTGAATCCAGGAAAAATTCGGCGGCGGCACCCAGGTCACTTTATTAAGCCTGCTCCATGAAATGAGCACCAGGGCAAGCAATTTTGCATCAAAGACTGTGAGGTGCCTTGTTGCAGGGTGGTTCCGCAGTTTTCCTCCGATGAACAGAAGAAAAAAAAGGCCGAAGCTAGCCAGGAACATGGGGTTTGCCATATAATCAACGAGATTTACTTGGTGCTCCATAGGATGCCTCCAGCAGTGCAAGGAATGTTTTTGATCGTGAAGATATACTCTGACTGTATCATATTCTTGTTAATAATAAGAAATATTATCTTTCATCAGGGGAGGGGAGAATGTCGGCCTGCAACATCCTTTGTAGTTTTTTCTCCTTCCAAGCGTTCTTTTGCATCCTTGATGGGAATCGGGTAGAGTAGATTGTTTGGCTTTTTTATTGTTCAAGGGAGATGGGTTTCTAACGCTGCTGCGCTAGCAGGAGCAATGAAAAGCAACGACCCGGTTTTCTGAATGTATGGCAGGGTGAACACTTTCACATAGAGGAAAGAGCAATGAAAGATCCGTATTCTTCCGATAATGGGGGGGAAAGTGACTGACTTTTCAGAAATATTTTCTGGCCAGTTCATTATCACGGAGAAAGAACTTGATCAGGAACTGTACGAGCTGTTTATAACAGAGCAGGAATGGATTGATCCTCAGCCTGACTACGCAAGCCTTTTTCGTCAAGGTAAGCAGCTGTCGGGTAATACCATCCCGATTTCTGAAAAAAAGAGCATTCTGGTGCAGCTTGCCAGCTTGGGCACGGCAGAGGCCTATCATCTGCTGCGGAAATACTGCACCCGGCCTGATCCGGCCCTTGAAGAGTGGAGTAGGATCGCCATGTATGAGTGCCGGATGCGTCTGGAGTCGGACCTGCTTGATGAGCCTGTCGGCCTGATCTCAACCGGCTTGGGTGGGGATGGAGAGCGGTTGCGCTATGTCGTTGTGCTTGCTTTTCAGGGGGAGGCTCCGGTAGAAGGGCAGCAGCAGGAGGCACTGGAGGGGCTGGGCACGGTCTGTCAGCAGTACCGCTCGGTTGTTGAACAGGCACAGTTTCGACCGGCTTGTCTTTACGTGCAGGTGCTTGTGCCTATGGATGTTGCGGTGGGGGAGGTGATTGAAGAGGGTATTGTCCGGCTTAATCGGAGGGATGAACTCTTCCGGCAGGAGTATCTGGTCACCAATGTCTCTGTGCCGACGGATGAGGAGATACAGGAGTTTTTGGATGGCCTGTCATAACAGACTGGGCAACTGCTTTTTTCCCCAGTTTTCCTGATGCGATCAAAGGAGATTGCTCGTTCCGCAGCGAAGAGAGCATCTCCTCTTATCTCGCCGCGTATTACACTGTGATGTTCAAGATATCCACCAGTCTGCCCGAGTACGCATTCCTGACCATCTCTGCCAGTGCCGCATAATCATTCACCCGGACGGACATGCTGCTGACCTTGGAGTCGGTAAAGCCATTCAGGGTGTAGTTGCCATTGGCGGTGACTGTAACCGCTGTCCCTGCCGCGCTGTTTTAAGGGGTTGGAGGTCGCGGGGGATGACAGTCGGGGGAGCATCATGATAATGCTGTTCAACGTAGGCATCGCCGGTACCAAGAACGATGTTGCGGTTGCCCGTCACATCCTGCCTGATATTCTCCTGTTTACCGATAGCCCTGTTGCCTTGGCCGATGTTCTGCTCACCATCGTCACTCTTGTTGAAGCTGTTGTCAATAATTCCCATAGATGATCTTGCTTCCGTTGATTGGGTTACCAAGTATCTCGTTGTTATCCCAAACAGATATTCTATACTGCGAAAAAGAGCAAGGGAAAAGCAGCTTTGCATCCTTGATAAGAATCGGGTAGAGTGACAATCGGAACCGTTTCTCTGTCAAATCAACTGGACGCAACGCCACTCACTTCTATGCAGCTCAATTACCCAAGCAACCTGCCCATCACCGCCCGCAAGGACGAGATTGTTCAGGCCATTCAGGACAACCAGATCATCGTTATTGCCGGTGATACCGGCTCCGGCAAGACAACCCAGCTGCCCAAGATGTGCCTGGAAGCAGGCCGAGCAGCGGACGGTGCCATGATCGGCTGTACCCAGCCCCGCCGTATTGCTGCCCTGTCGGTCACCGAGCGGGTTCAGGAGGAGCTGGGGCAGGCCCGGACGGTGGGGTCCAAGATTCGCTTTCAGGATCGCACCGGCCCGAAGACCCGAGTCAAGTTCATGACCGACGGGATTCTCCTGGCCGAGACCCAGGGCGACCGCGACCTGCGTGCCTACGACACCCTGATTATCGACGAGGCCCATGAGCGCAGCCTGAATATCGACTTCTTGCTTGGCTATCTCCACCAGTTGCTGGCCCGTCGCCATCACCTGAAGCTGATCATCGCCTCGGCCACCATTGATACGGAGAAGTTCAGCAAGCATTTTCACGACGCCCCGATTATCCAGGTGGAAGGACGCACCTATCCGGTCACCATGGAATACTGCCCCCCGGATAATGAGGATGATGAAAGTACCAAGGATATCGACCGGCTGGTTACTGACCAGATCTGTACGCTTATGGCCCGGCCCGGCGGAGATATCCTGGCCTTTCTCCCCACAGAGCGCGACATCCTCGACACCGTGAGTCTGCTGCGTAAGGAACTGGCAGACCGCGCCTTGATCCTGCCCCTGTTCGGACGGCTTCAGGGCGGGGAGCAG
>CBFDDU010000217.1:0-4268 GCA_965603655.1 uncultured Candidatus Electrothrix sp.
CAGCCGTTATTTCACCCGGACAGAGCTGAGCGATCCCATGAGCGGCTTTTTCATGATCCGGCGGGAGGCTCTGATGCAACGGGTACGCAGGCTTTCCGGTGTGGGCTTTAAAATCCTGCTGGATCTCTTTGCCTCGTCTGCAACCCCCATGCGTTTCCTGGAACTGCCCTATACCTTTAAAGAACGCTATGCAGGAGAGAGTAAGCTGGACAATCGGGCCTTGCTTGAATTCGGGATGCTGCTCTTGGATAAATGGATCGGCCATCTGATCCCGGTCCGTTTTGTCGCCTTTACTCTCGTAGGAGGAATCGGGGTCATGGTTCATTTCCTGGTCCTCCTGCTGGTGTTTCGTATAACCGGCTCCTCCTTTATGCTTGGGCAGACCGCAGCCACCTTGGTGGCCATGACCACCAATTACCTTCTGAATAATTTCTTCACCTATAACGATGTCCAGCTCAAGGGCTGGAAGCTGCTCACAGGCTGGTTTTCCTTTATCCTGGTTTGCGGGATTGGGGCGGGAGCCAATGTCGGCATTGCCTCCTTACTCTTTCAACGACATACCAACTGGATACTCTCGGCCTTGGCCGGGATAGGCGTCAGTTCGGTCTGGAACTATGCGGTCACAGCCGTGTACACCTGGCGAGCCCCGTCCATCGGGACAAAATAGCATCAGGCTACGCCAGTCGCTCCCTGTACAGCCCTTCCCGCATAATATACTCAAGCACTCGGCTGTCTATCTCATCAGGCTCTTCTCTGCCCTGCCCCAGCCCTGCCCGAATCATGGTGGAGGAAATATCCTCTTGCAGCCGGTTGACCAGCAAAAGAATCTCAGCCCCGTCAGAGCGAAGCCAGCGTTTTTTTTGACCAGATAACGTATCAGGAAGAAAGGAGCCAGGCAGACGCTGGACAGCCCCCTGCATAGCAGCAAGTGAAATGCCGGGGCGAGAAATAACAATGAAATGGGTCAGACTGAGCAATTCCTGATATTGATACCAACGGTGCAGATCCAGCAGAGAATCAGCCCCGATGATAAAGTAAAATATCGGGCCGTGAAGACGTTTTTTTAGTTCGGACAGGGTATCAACGGTGTAGGAGGGAAAAGGGAGTTCTGCTTCCAGCAGGGAGATGGCCAGGCAGTCCTGCTCAAGAGATGGCCCCCTGAGAGCCGTTTCCAGCATAATCTCCAGCATAGCGACCCGATGCCAATACGAGGCACCGGGCGTTTTTTTATGGGGCGGATCAGCTGCCGGGATAAAGAGCACCTGGTCCAGCCGGGCCTCTTCAGCGGCTTGGCAAGCAATGGCCAGATGACCCTTATGGACCGGATCAAAGGTGCCCCCGAACAGACCGATCCGTGTTGTGCCGCCCGTAGCCTTCACCCCCTCATCTCTCACAGGACTATTGCCGAACCTCTCCTTCGCCGTAGACTATGAATTTCTTCGTGGTCAACTCTTCCAAGCCCATAGGGCCGTAGGCATGCAGCTTGGTGGTGGAGATACCGATCTCCGCACCCAGGCCGAACTGGCCGCCATCATTAAAACGGGTGGAGGCATTGATCATCACTGCCGAGGCATCCACCTCCCGAAGGAAACGCTGGCTATTGGCGTAGGACTCGGTGACAATGACCTCGGTATGCTGGGAGCCGTGCTGCGCAATATAGGCCATTGCTCCGTCCATATCGTCCACCACCTTGACCACCATTTTCAACTCCAGGAACTCTGTGCCCCAGTCGGCCTCCGCAGCAGGTGTGATTTCTGGAACCAAAGCGCAGCTCTGCTCGCAACCGAGCAATTCTACTCCAGCAGCAATCAGCTCCTTGGCTGCCGCTGGCAGGAAGCGGTCAGCAATGTCCTTATGAACCAACATTCCCTCCAGGGCATTACAGACACCGGGCCGTTGGGTCTTGCTGTTCACGGCGATGCGAACACCCTTGTCAAGGTCGCCGCTCTCATCAATATAGAGATGGCAGACACCCTTATAATGCTTGAGCACCGGGATGCTGGAGTTTTCCGTAACAAAGCGAATCAGCCCCTCACCGCCCCTGGGGATGATCACATCGACAAAGGCCTCTTGGGCCAGCATGGCATTGACTCCGTAGCGATCCGTCACCGGGATGACCTGCACAGCCTCCTTGGGCACGGCATGGTCCTCCAGCACCTTTTGCAGCAAGCCAGCCAGGGCCAGGTTGGAATGGATAGCCTCGGAGCCGCCCCGGAGCAGGACCCCGTTACCCGCTTTCAGGCAGAGGGCCGCAGCATCAATGGTTACATTGGGCCGGGATTCATAGATCATGCCCACAACGCCCAGGGGCACCCGCATCCGCCCCACCGTGATTCCGCTGGGACGACGTTTCATATCATCCACCTCACCCACCGGATCAGGCAGGGCTGCGATCTCTTCCAGGCCCTGAATCATGGAGGCAATGACCTTATCACTGAGCTCCAGACGATCCAGCATGGCCGGAGACAGGCCCTTTTCCCGGCCTGCGGCCAGGTCTTTCTCATTTTCCGCACGGATGAAATCCCGTTCCGTCTTGAGCTGCTCAGCCGTGGCCAGCAGGATATCGTTTTTCACAGAGGTCGGCAGGGCTGCCAGCTTACGGGATGCTTTGCGGCCTTTTTTTGCCATACCGGTGATGAGTTGATCTATTTCGTTATTATCCATTATCTTCCTTTTTTCTTGGATTGATTTTCAATTTTCTTCTGTACCCTGCACATTGTACGCAGCAAGCAATAAGGGATTCAATAAGAAATATTTTACCCCTTATTTCGAGTGCCGTAGGGGCTGACCTGCGTGTCCGCCCTCATATGCCGTCATCCCAGGAGATCAAAACAGGGCAGACACATAGGTCTGCCCCTACAATCTCGCACCTGAAAACGGGGGTTTTATTTCTTGTCGATTTCCCAAAGGCAACAGTGTACCGCATTTCGAAAATGAGGACAACAAGACAGCAGGCTCCGACTCGTCGGGCGCAGATTCATTCTTCAACCTCTTCTTTTTCGAGGGGAGAACTTTCCTTTTTTCCTCGGCCCTGCGGCGGCGTTCGATCTTTTCTGTTTCGAAAAAGAGCTCTGCCCACCCTGTCCTTTACTCTGTCTTTTACTGCTTCCTTGACTGGGCCCGGTCAGCACCGCCTTTTGCCGTTCCCGTGCCTGGGCATCCTGTTCTGCAAAACAGGGCTGGCCGGTAAAGGGATTCTCGCCGGTCCAGTACATAAGGGTGGACCAGGTTGAGGGGGTGGGGGTAAAAATCTGCACCTGGCGGGGAAGCACCTTCAGTTCCTTTTGGGCGAACTTCTTCATGGCCTGCATATCCTGCTGACGACAGCCGGGATGGGCCGCAATGATGTAATAGGTGAGGAACTGCTTGAGCCCCTCCGCTGCACTCATCCGGTTGAACAGATCCCGGAAATGGAGCAGGCTGTCCCGGCCCGGCTTGCCCATGCAGGCCAGGACATTATCCTGACAATGCTCCGGGGCCACCTTCATCTGGCCGGAGACATGATGGCGCACCACCTGACGCAGATATGTAAGTCCGTTTTTGTGGTCAGCCAGGATCAGGTCATAACGAATGCCGGAGGAGACCACCACCTGTTTCACCCCTTGGAGCTGGCGCAACTCCTCCAGCAGACGAAGCTGTTCACTATGATCCACCTGCATGGCCTTACATTTCTGCGGAAAGAGGCAGCGTTTATCCGAGCAACTGCCCTTGTTCAACTTTTTCCGGCATTCCACCCCGTACATATTGGCTGTGGGACCGCCCACGTCGTGGATTCTGCCCTTAAAGGCCGGATGGGCAATCAGGCCCTTGGCCTCATTGACAATGGACTTCCTGCTCCGCTGGACAATGGTCCGCCCCTGATGAACAGCAATAGCGCAGAAATTGCATTCACCATAGCAGCCGCGATGGGTAGCCAGAGAGAACCTGATTGTTTCTAGGGCCCGTACTTCCCCCTGCGGCTGATGAAAAGGATGGAGATCCAGCTGATAATCCAAACTGTGGACATGATCCAGTTCTGCCGGGGAAAGATGGTGTTGGGGCGGATTCTGGATCAGCCAGCGGGTGCCGTGCAGCTGGGCCAGGCCCTCAGCGGTGAGGGGGTCATTATTTTCATAAAAGCGGCGGAACATCTTGGTGAAGGCCTTCTTGGCCTGTTTACCGGTACCGGAAACCTCATCAAAGGCGGGCAGGGCCAGATACTCTGCTGGTCGCTCCGGGGCAGAATAACAGAGGCCGCGAATGCTGTACGGGTCGTTGCCCTCTTTGAG
>CBFDDU010000218.1:0-4244 GCA_965603655.1 uncultured Candidatus Electrothrix sp.
TAATCGTGGCAAATTCCCCGGACAGGGCGGTGATGGAATCCCGCAGCTTTTCCGCCGAGATGCTCCCTATGTTCGTTTTCTCGCTGCCGCCTCGGGGGGGACCGCTCAGGGTTCCTGATTGATACGGTTGTTCTTCCTCTTCGATATAGATGGGTAAATCGCCCATAAAGATCTCCTTTTCTACATATCTCGTAGGGGCACGGCATGCCGTGCCCTTACTATTGATTTTTTCTGGTTCCCAAGCTCCGGCTTGGGAACCCTTATTGCTAAAGCTCTGCTTCCTGTATGAAGCGGAGCTTCACGGTGTCTATGCCCAAGCAGAGCTTGGGCACTAGAAAACAAGGGCAGGCACAGGGACCTGCCCCTACCGACCTCGTTTCTTAATATCCTCCATATCCTGATGATCCTTGATCAGCACGCCAAGATGCGGCAGTTTGGCAAGGTCTTCATCAAGCCGAGAATATTCTTTCACCCGCAGGCCAAGGATACGCAACCAAACCAGCAGCTCGCCGCTGGCCGGACGTTTGCGCAACCCGCTTTCCCGCAAACGGAGGAAACGATCCACCGCCATCCGACGGAATCCTTCATCCAGGGCCGGATATTCATCTTGGCGACTCTCGACAATCTGTCGAATTAATTCGTGATCAAAACGGATATGATGGTAGACACAGCGACGAAGAAAAGGTTCCGGCAGGCGGCGTTCACTGTTGGAGGTGATAACAACAACAGGGCGGTTCTCCGGATTACCGCGCACGGTCCGCCCGGTTTCAGCTACTTTGAATTCCCATTCATGCAGTTCGTGGAGCAGGTCATTGGGGAAATCACGGGGAGCCTTATCAATCTCATCAATCAAAAGCATTCTCGGCGTATCCGAGGTCAGGGCCTGCCATAAGGCACGCTGCTCAATATACTTTCCTTTCTCCGGCAAGGCCTTGTCGTTCTTGCTGGTCAGATGCGCATCATGAAAATAACGCACCGTATCAAAATGGTACAGCAGGTCTCGGGCCACGGTCTCGGATTTCACCTGAAAATGAAGCACCTCACCCAGCCCAAGCTTCCAAGCCGTGTAATAGGCTGCTGTCGTCTTGCCCGTGCCTGGTTCCCCGGTAATCAACAAAGGCTCGTTGACTGCAATGGCCGTATTAATGGCATCTTCCAGCTCCTGTCCGGGGACGAACCGACGGGCATCGGCAACTAAAGAGCTTTCCGTGCCCGTTCCGTTTTCCTTTCCCCCCTCCGGGCGTCGGGCCGGTCGCTGCCGCAACATGGCAGGGTCAACAAAGTGGTCTTTACGATCATGATTAACTAGGCGAAAGGTGTAGTTGCTCATCGGTTCTCCTTATAATCCATAATCATCTTCTTCATCGTCCTCCTCAGCTCCATTTTCCTGGGCCCCCTGTTGCCAGATGCGAGTTTCTAAATGCTCCAGCTCATCAATGATTCGGTCATAACTGCCCTTGCTGCGGGTCAGGATCTCATCAAGAGCCTTATCCCGACGATCTAAATCTGCGGGCACTGCTATATTATGGGTGCGAATAAAATCAATCAAATCACGGCGGGTGACCCGCTCCAATTCATCCAACAATTCAAGCACGGCATCGGACATGGTAAAATCATCCAGCCTTTCTTTTTTTACAAGAAAATCGAGAAACTTCGCCGGTTTTTTCGCATGGTAGGAAATCCCGAGCAGGACATGGGCATTTTCCGGAATTAGGGGAAGTAAAGTTCGGTTCCACCAGTCCAGATAAAGCCGGATATTCTTCGGATCAAAGAAATCCTCTGAGGTGACCGGCCTGTGGCAGAGATAAACAAGCACCTTCCTGCCGCTGATGCCACGGGAAAAGGTGCGGATACGGGCTGGGATATGGTCGAGGCTTTCAACCTCAAAGGCCTCACAGAACATATCGCTGAACGAACGAGCCGGATCATAGAGGTCATCGGGCCATTCCAGTGGTCTTGGATAGACTGCGGTATCGATCAGTTTTTCCTGGAGCTCCACAGAGAGCCGACGATGAAAAATCTCAAGACCCTGCTCCGGGGTACCGTACCAGAGATAGGCAAGACCGCGCGGTTTCCGCTCCATCAGCATCTGATAGGTTTGAAAAAAGACCTTGCTGAACTGGTTGACCCGATCCACCTTGAGCCGCCAGTGCGGGTCACGCTCTAATCGACTGGGCGGATCTGGCGGATTGGCAGTCCAGGTATCATAGCGGCAGTGCAACACCGGAGTCATCCAGCGGATATCTGCCGTGGTCAGGCCGAGGCTACCGAGGCAGGTGTGGGTCGTGGACAGAGCTGTGTGCGGTGCCTCTCCTTTAAGCAGAAGAGATTCCCAGAAGGCAAGGGCTTGAGGACGAGCCGCATCAATAAAGGCGGTGGTCCGATTGGTGACCACTGCCGGAATATGGGGGAGGAGCTGCCTACCCACCCCGAGCAGGCCACCGCTATCTCCCTGACAGCAGTTGATATAGGCCAGTTTGGGCCGCTTATACTCGGGCAGGGCATGGAGGCTGGCTGCTAAATCCGGCAGAGGGGTTTTCACCACCCGGCCTTTCTGATCAGCAAACAACAACCGGGTTGTATGCTGATTACCGATGCCGTGGCCGTAGTAATAGAGGATGTCCGGTTGCAAAGCATCCAGTTCCTCATGAAAGGAGGAAAGATCGCTAACAATCCTGAAACACGAATCATCGCCATAGACAAGATCAGCCGCAGTCAGCAGCTCTCTTATCTCACGAAGATGCTCTTCTGCTCCGGTTGCTGCCAGCTTTTGGGGTTGCGGCACAACCGCAAGTATTTTTGGTCGTGGCGGTAGTTCGCAAAAAACGGTCTGGGGGTCGGTGGACAGCGCTATTGCCCAACCCATCGTGGAGAGAAAAACACCCTCATGGGCAAGCAGCACCCAGGGAAGACGAGCGATATTTTCATCCTTGGTGATGATTCGCACCTCAACACCTGTACCGTCCTCAATCAGATCATAGGGGGTGAGCTTGGCAAATATCTGTTGGTACAGGTACTGCCCTACCTCCAGCTGGCCCCGCTCGTCAAGCTGTTCAGCTATCCATTCCTGATCATAATTGATGAGGGCTTGGGATAGATCAGCCAAGGAGATCTCACTCCCTTTCAGGATGATTCTATCTTCAGGGAAAAGCTTTGGGGCAGCTCTTGAGACTATGGCCCGTTCCTCTCCGCAACGATACACCTGAAGATATTCTTCGGTGATGCTGAGCGAGTATCGAGGTTTTAAAGAGGGCATATGATCAAGTTCTTCTTCCTGTTCCAACCTATCTCAATATTCTACCTGATGAAGGGCGTACATCAAAATCAATCCGAGCTGCGAAGCACACCGGATTACTCACCTTCTTTATTCTCCGGTCCCTTCTGTCCCTCCTCCTCCTGTCGACTATGCCAAAGAAATTTCCTGCATACTCCGCGAATCAGGCTGGCCTCTTTCTTTTTAATCTTGGTGCGGCTGAGAAACTGACGGATATTGCGCATCCAGTAGGTCTTATTGGTATGGCGAATAAAGGTGGTCTTGGTCAGGGCCTGTTCAATATGTTCGTACATCCCTTCCAGATCATAGGAATTGGCATATTGGCTTCCACCATCCAGGTTGGCCTGCTCATCCAAGGTGCTGATCGCCATAGAAAGCTCATAGCAATGAATGGCAACTGCCTGGGCCAGATTCAGCGAGGAGAAATCCGCCGTGGGAATGGTGGAGGTGAACTGGCAGAAATCAAGGTCTTCATTGGTCAGACCACTGCTTTCCTGCCCGAACATCAGACCGATGCGATGACCGGCAGCCAGCGAAGCCAGCTCCGTCATAACTGCATGCGGGGCCTTTTCCAGAACCCGGTGCCTGCCTTGCCGAGCTGTTGTGCCGACAATGAAATGGTAGGGTTCTGCGGCCTCCCGAGTGTTATCAACGAGTCGGAGATCACGAATAAGATGGGCCGCCTTATGGGTGGCCATCTTTAACATCCGCTCCTGGTCCGGTGCTTTCTCAGCAACCACGGTCAGCTGTTCAATGCCGAAGTTGCAGGCGATACGGGCCGAGGCCCCAATATTTTCCGGGTATTTGGGACGAACCATGATCAGGCCGCTGCCGGACAGGGCGTTAATTGGTTGAGACAAGGTTTATAAACTCCTTAGAAAACCCTACAACAAGCCCCCCTTTTCGACACAGACCTGTAGGGGCAGACCTGCGTGTCTGCCCGGCATAAAAGGGCGAACACACAGGTTCG
>CBFDDU010000219.1:0-4212 GCA_965603655.1 uncultured Candidatus Electrothrix sp.
CTTGGCCAAGCAGCATGGGGCCCGTCAGGAGGATATAATCCGGTTGCAAATTGAGGCCGAAATTGGGCTACCTGTCAAAAAATCTGCTCTGATACAGGCAGATAAAGCTACCTTATCAGCAAATATTGCCGGTCAATGGAAGGCAGAAATCTTTGATCGTCCCCTTGCCCTTGCCTTACAGGCTGGGTCCAGGAAAAAAACAGCTGCTTTCAACTTCCGTAAAAATGAATTTGCTCCACCGCATTATCTCCTGCGCTCAAAAAAACAGCTGGTAGGAGCCGCAATGGCGGCAGGCGTTCTCGTCCTGCTCTCCTTGGGATATCTCTTTGTCGATGCGCGACAATTGGACAAGAAACATGATAACCTTTCAAACCAAATGGTCGAGGTCTTCAAGACAAGTTTTCCTGGGATAAATCCCAGCGGAGATCCCCTGCTGCACATGCGTTCCAAGCTGCAAGGTATGGACACAGTTTCTGTTTCCATGCCCATTTTCCTAGAGGAGCAGCGGGTTCTCTTTATTCTCTATGATATCTCCGATCGTATTCCGACCTCGCTTGACCTGCATGTGACCCAGCTGATTATTGATCAAGACTCAGCCGTTCTAAAAGGAACTACCTCTTCATATAATAATGTCAACTCGATAGAAAATATCCTGAAAAAATCGCAACTCTACTCGGAAGTCAAAATTGAAGAATCATCAACCGGAAAAGACGGCATTCGTTTTAAAATAAATCTGCAGCTTGTCGGTACAGAAGGAGAAAGTTCCTCATGACCTCGCTAAGTCAGATAAGTCAGAAAGATAAAAGGGCGCTGACAATTTTACTTACCGCGCTTGTTATTTTCGCCTTTATTCATTTTGCCTTTTCCCCGCTGATTGCTCAGCGTAAACAACTGGCAAAGAAAATAGAAAGTAAAAACAGCGGCTTGTCTAAAATGCGGGCCATGCAAAACAAAATCAATCAACTCAGCCTAAAGAGCAACAGCCTAGAGCAACTGGTTGCAGCCCGTCCGGCGGATTTCAGTCTCTATGCCTTTCTTGAAGAAAAATGTGCGGAAGCTCAAGTTAAAAAAAATATTTCCTATATGAAACCCTCGGAATCATCAGGGGACGGCGCAATTCAGCAAGTCATGGTGAAGATGAAGCTGAAAGCCATTCATCTCAACCTGCTGGTCGCCTTTTTGGAACGGGTGGAATCAGCCGAACATGTTGTGGCCCTGAACCGTATCCAGGTGGATGTGAATGAAAAAGATCGCGGCACCCTGGACGTAATCATGCAGGTCATCAGTCTGGTCCAAACCGAAATGATCAGTGACTAGGTTATGGTTATGAAGCTGCTGAAATTTTTAGGGTACCTGCTCTATACCATAGTCGTCGTGGTTTTCCTGCTCTGGTATAAATTTCCTGCTGATGCGTTCAAGAGCAGGATTGAAAAAGATCTCAACAGGATGACACCTACCCTCCAATGGGTTGTGAAAGAGATAGCCCTACTCCCCCCCTTTAATGTGCAGCTGCGTAATATCAACGTCATCGGGAAAGAGGAAAAAAAGGTCCTGCTTGTTGTCAAAACGATGAATCTGCGCCCGGATCTTATGGTCTGGAAAAAAACAGGGGATATTGCGGCAAAATACACGCTCAATCTTCTCAGCGGGACAGTGGACGGTCGCTTAGGCTTGGCAAAAGATCGAAGCGCTCTTGAGTATGACGGGGCAATGCAGGATATCAACATAGACAATAAGGAGTTGGCCTTTATCCAACAGGAATATCAAAGAACGGTTCGCGGCACCTTATCCGGCAATTTCTCCGGGATACAGAAGCTGAAAAAGAAGACACATACCTTGCAGGGAAAATTCACCTTTGCAGAAGGAGCAATCGGCCTACAACAGCCGGTTATGGGGATGGAGCAGTTAAACTTTGACAGCATTGAGACCGAACTCCATTTTGCTGCTGAAACGATATCGTTAAGCCAGGGCAAGATAACATCGCCCATATTTGCTGCGGAATTCAAAGGTAGTCTACACACAGCTGTTCCCTGTCGTCTTTCTCGCATTCAATTAGCTGGCTCTTTTCAACCCAGATCGGAATTTACAGCGTCTGTTGACAGTCCATCGCTTGTTCGTATGCTGAAAAAAGAAATGGAAAAAGGTAGCCTCCCTTTTACAGTTAATGGTCTCTTGCAAGAGCCGGGGATTAAGTTTACCAGTCTTTCTCCTGCATTTAACAGACAGATGGGCTTACAAAAAAAACAGCTGCGGCAATTGCCCAAAAGGAGCCGGTAAAATGGTCCGAGTCGTAGCAATCCTGGCTGGTATTTTTTTGGCAGCATACGTAGCTGTCCATCTGGGGTACGCCAGACTGGAAAAAGAATTGCTGGGCCGTAGTTGCTGCGTCATAGCAGAGCCAGTGGTTCCTGAGCCCGGTAATCAGGGAGAAGAGAAAGTAAAAACGAGCCAACCGACGCAGGCGAGTCCGACAAATTCCTTGACCGGCAAACCGCAAGCTCAGCGTACCTACAATGCTCAGAATTCGGAAGAACAGAGATCAGCATCGTTACCAGCTGAGGGACAATCGGTTAATAATACAAATCCGGATTTTCAGGTGATCATCCGCCGCAATATTTTTCAGCTTGTCCCGGAAGAACAGCCGATAAACACGGACCAGCAGCCTGCGGCAGTACAGGAAACAGCACCGGAGGAGGTTCCCACGAGATTGAACCTGACTCTCCTGGGGACTGTGCTTGGTGATGACCAGACATCCAGAGCGATTATTCTTGCGGAAAAACAAAACGAACAAAAGCTCTACCAGATTGGTGATGCTGTGCAAGGAGCCATTATCGAATCCATTGAGCGCGGCAAAGTCATCCTTGACGTGTTTGGGGCCAAAGAAACCCTGATGATGAAAAAACGAGAAGGTGGTGGCCCCGGTCCGCCCCGGCTGCCCACCCGTATTTCCAGGCCTCAACCTCGGCCCGCCCCTGATCCGATGGAAGATAACATTGAAGACCTTAACGAAGATGAGCTTGTTGAAGAAAAGCAGGTGCGGACTTCCCGAAGGCCTCCTTCTATCCGGCCCCATCGCCGGATAAATTTTCGACGTAATCCGATTCGCAACACTCCTGATATACCTGATATGGGCGCTGAAGAAGAGGATGATGTTGAGGAAGAACTGCCTGTTCCTGAAGAAGAATTACCTCCTTTGGATTGATGTATGTCAATCATTTTTTGAATCGCAGGATATTATGAAGATCTCTTTATCGTTATTACCTCCAGGCCGCATCACCGTTTGCATCACCTTGCTGTTTTTTCTGTTCGCCGCCCAGCCAAACTGCTTTGCAGAGCCTGCTGATCAGAACGAAGATAATGGACAGCAATATGTGACCATTGACTTCAATGATGTTGATATTAATATCTTTGTCAAATATATCAGTGAACTGACCGGAAAAAACTTTATTATTGATCGCACAGTCAAGGGCAAGGTCACTGTTATCTCGCCTACCCGAATGACCGTGAAAGATGCCTACCGGGTGTTTGAATCTGTCCTGGAAGTGCACGGATTCACGACGGTCCCCAGCGGTCCTGTCATAAAAATCGTCCCATCTGTTCAGGCCAGGTCCAAGAGCATTCCCACTATCCGAGAAGGCGAAAAAACGTCTTCATCAGATAAAATAGTCACGCGGATTATTCCGATGAAGCACTCTGATCCAGAGGAGCTGAAAAAAATACTCACCCCGCTGCTTTCGAAAACCAGCAACGTGATTGCCCACTCCCAATCCGGGATGATGATCTTAACGGACGTCCGGTCCAACATAAAGCGTTTGATTGAAATCATCGAAGAAATTGATGTGCCCTCAGTTGGGGAAGATTTGGTTATTATTCCGCTGCAATATGCCTCTGTTACTGATGTGGGTAAATCCATCAGTCAACTCTTTGTGCAATCCACCAGAAACCGAAAACGCAGTAGTAGTTCACCGAATATTAAAATTATCCCCTACGAACGCACAAACTCCCTTATTGTTTTTGCTCCGAAAGCTGAAATTAAAAAACTTCGTAGCCTCTTGGAACAACTGGACACCGAGGCTCCCAGGGGTGGGGGGAAAATCCATGTCTATTATCTCCAGCACGCCAATGCGGAAGAACTGGTCAAGGTCCTGACCAGCCTGCCGACGAAGCAGGCAAGAACGACAACGTCCAAGAACACAAAAGCGGAGGCAGCCA
>CBFDDU010000220.1:0-4155 GCA_965603655.1 uncultured Candidatus Electrothrix sp.
TTGAGGCAGCAGATTATAAAATATTTTTTTATGTGTCAACGTGCGGAATGTGGGATTGAGGAAAAATGAGATAATAAAGCATGTCCATGCCCCAGCTTGACAGGATGAAAAATAAGGTCATGGTCAGAACTGTTCCCTGGATCATGGGTATGTCACGGTAGAGGACGGAATCCGCAGCCAGTTTGCCCAGACCGGGCAGGGAAAAGACGGATTCAACAATCACGGCTCCGCCCAGCAGATGCCCCAGCAGCATGCCCCAGATGGAGAGCATGGGCAGGAGAGCAGCCTTGAAGACATGGCGAAGAAAAACCTTTATCCGGCTCAGGCCCTTGGCATAGGCGAACAGTACATAATTTTGAGTCAGAATTTCTAGAATGCTTGCACGAAAAATTCTCCCGTCAGCTGCGGAGATGGATAGTCCCAGCGTCAGTACCGGCAAAATAAAAGGAGTGAACCCGTTGCCGCCTGCCAGAGAAAAAAAAACCGTAAAGACAAAAGTGCAGCCTGCCAGCGTCAGGGTTGTCGGCAGACGGTGCAGGATCTCCTGGCTGACTGGCTCGCCGGTGCGAAATGAGGTGCCGAAATCCAACATAAGAGTTCGACGGAGCCAATGGAGATAGCGTATGGGTAACGGGACATCAAGGCCCATTTCTTTGCGAAGCTCGGTGATCTTTTCCGCAGAAGCACCATCCAGCTGGGCACTCAGTACCATTTCCGCCGCATCGCCGGGCATGAGATCAATCAGGGCAAAGGTGATAACGGAGACACCTAAAAAAATACCGATCAGTCGGTAGAGCCGGTGTGTAACAAAAGATTTGCTCGTTGTGGTCATTATATTTTGTTCTACCACTTCACTTTATATTCAGTGTTACAATTTTTGAAATAGTATTATTTGGTGCAAGATAGCATGATTGATCTGCCTAGACAATAAGGTGATAACCTCATTTATTGTGGGGAAAATCGGGAAAATGCCCGGATGTTGGGCAATATGGAAAGTAGTAAATAGTAAATTAGAGTAAATCAGGAACAAGGGTGAAACGCTGTCAGAAGAGAAAGGGCCGCCAGCATGAGTTGGCGGTCCTTTTTTGTGCCTTGAATAAAGAGGGTCAGGAATAAAGAGGCACCCGAACAGCGCAATATGTCGTGTTGCTTCATGCTTCGGAGCAACTGTCTATTTGCGGATCGGAGGATTGTGAGCCCAAGTGCCCAGGCAGCAGGAAGAAGATGGGTTTTATGAGGAAGTAAGATCATGCATAGCTATGGTGCTGTCACAGACACGATCAAGGAGCTGCGGGTTATGGCTAATCACCAGCATACCAAGTCCCTGTTTCTTTACGATGTCCAAGAGAACCCGCCAGATCTGAGCTTGACTGATCGCATCCAGCATGGCCGTGATCTCATCGGCAATGATAAAGGCGGTCTGCGGGGCCAAGGCACGGGCAATGGCCAGTCGCTGGAGTTCTCCGCCGGAAAGCTCATGGGGATATCTGTTCAGCCAAGGCATTTTTATACCGAGTTCGGCAAGGAGTTGTTTTTTTGGTTCAGAGGATTCGGCCAGGGATCGGCCCAGGATCCAGCGGGGATTAAAGCTCTGCTCCGGGTGCTGATTGATCAGCTGAACCGGACAAAAGGTCTTGCGGGGGACAGGGCTACGATTTACCCGGATCTCCCCGTCCTGAACAGGCAGATGGCCGCAGAGGACCTTGGCCAAGGTGGTTTTCCCTGAACCGCTGGGGGCGATGAGGCCGGTGACTTCTCCGGGCTGCAGGCGGATGTTGATATTATCAAAAATCGGCTTATTACCGTTATAGGCAAAAGAAAGTCGGGTGGCTTCAAGCATGGTCGTTCTCCATTGTGCTTTGTGTCAGTTTTTGCAGTTCTTTTCGTGTATAGCCCTTGATCTGTTGATAAAAGTTATCAAGCTGTTCTTTCACAAGTTGATGACTGTGTTCACAGTCTTTACAGCAGTTAAGAAATTCATGTTCCGTCAGTTGGTGATCATGTTCAAAGGGAAAGAGATGCATAGTTTTTGATTGTTATCCCTCATCTTCGTTTGATTTTAATTTAATCCTGTTTCTGTGTGTCTATGCGGCTGTTCTCCGTAAGGGTGGGCATGGCGATGGTCATGGAGGTAGGATTTATCACTTTGGGTCACCTTGCCTTGATCTATGGCATAGATATCCTCGCAGGTATCGGCCAACAGGCTCCAGTCGTGGGATATAATCAATAAGGCGAGATCAAGCTCGTTCAGAATCTCAATGAGTCTGGCTCTGGTTCCCATGTCCAAGTTATTGCTGGGTTCGTCCAGCAGTAATGCATCAGGCTGCATGGCCATAACAGTGGCCAAGGAGACCATTTTTTTTTCGCCCCCGGAGAGTTGGTGGGTGATCCGTTGTTCAAGCTTTGATAATCCGAGTTCTTTGAGCGTCCGGTAGGCTATTTCCCGGGCTTCCGTTGGACTGGCACCGAGGTTGAGGGGGCCGAAGGCTACATCCTCTAGCACGGTGGGTGAAAAAAGCTGATCATCAGCGTCTTGAAAGAGCATGCCAACCTTTTCATGCAATATCTTGAAATCTTTTTTGTTGTTCAGCTGAGTGTTTTTAAAAAACACTGAGCCTGTCTGCGGACTGAGCAATCCCATAATGATATGAAAGAGAGAGGTTTTACCGCAGCCGTTAGGGCCGATTAAGCCAATACGCTGTTTCTCATGCAGGGTAAAATTCACACCATCTAAGATGGGTTGTTTTCTTCCTGGATAACAAAATGTGATTTCCTGTAATTCGACAAGAGGGGGCATAAAATTTCCTAATTTGTTATTTCAATAAATGCGAGCCCGATTGCCGCAATCATCATTATGATGAGAAAAACCAGATCAACTTTGGTTATTGTCTTTTCCTGTATACTGTAAAATCGGCCATGAAAACCGCGAAGCATCATGGCTTGTCCAACCCGTTCCGCTCGGTTCCAACTTTTGACCAAGGTCATGCCGAAGAGATATGCATAGGTTCGATAAGTATGCAGATTGGTCCGTGGCTTGAAACATCGCAGTTTGGCCGCTCGGAGCAGGCGATGATATTCCTGATTTACCACGAATATATAACGATAAGAAAAGAGTAACAGCAGGCAGAGTTTTTTCGGCATGCGCAGACTTTCTAAACCGTGCCCTAAGTCCGCCACCGTGGCCGTGGCCAGCAGGGTGATAAAGAACAAAATGATAGCATTGGCCTTGATGCTGATCAGCGCTGCCAGCTCGATTCCTTGTCCGCTCAGGCTCACCGGCCCGAGGACGTATAAGGCCTCTCCTGGATAGGTCAAGGGCAGGGTAATCCAGAGGAAAGCGATAAAGCTATTCACCAGCACTAGCCGCCAGAAGACAAGACGCAGGTTAAGCCTTGAAAAAATCAATAACAGCAGCCCCGCTGAAAGACCAGCTAAGCTGGTATAAAAACTATGACAAAGTGCGATCACCAAAGTTAAAGACATGGCGGACACCAGCTTGACCCTGGTGTCTGTTCGGTGGAGTAAAGATTTTCCCTGACTGAATTTTTCAAAGGTCATTTGAGCCTGTATCTGCTGGTGTAAGTGCTTTATGTTCTTTATGTTCCATGTGTTACGTGGGGTTGTTATTGTAAGTGTAAGATTTCTGGTTTAATTTTGGCCAGAAAGGAGACGGTGAACATGGTTATAAACCCCTCAATGATCATCACGGGCAGATGGGCAGCGATAACCATTTTAGCGATGGACAGGAAACCGCTGTCTGAAAGAGTCAGAGCCGAGGACATCAGTATGCCGGAGAGGAAAACAGAAAAAAATCCTCCGGCAAATCCAGCCAGCGCTCTTCTTTTAGGGTATTTTAACAAAGGGCAAAACAGGTAAAAGCAAAGTACAGCCGGAGCTGCCATGTTCAAGGTGTTGACACCTAAAACCACGAGGCCTCCGTATTGAAAAAAGACTGCCTGAAGCAGGAGTGCTGTAAAAATCGCCGGGAAACTGGCCCAGCCTAAAATCATCCCAAGAATCAGGGCTGCTACCAATTTTTTGGTCACGTAGTTCCTCCAATACGGTACATATCTTATTTCTTAACGCCTCTGTCGTTACTACTACATCAAACTCTTCTTGTATCAACCCAAGCACCTGTTTTTTTACTTCCGCTGA
>CBFDDU010000221.1:0-4116 GCA_965603655.1 uncultured Candidatus Electrothrix sp.
AGGGCAAGGAACAGACCATGGTCATGGGCTGTTACGGTATCGGAATCAGCCGGGTGGTGGCTGCCGCCATTGAGCAAAATCATGATGAGAACGGGATCATTTTCCCCCTCCCCTTGGCACCCATTCAGGTAATTATCCTGAATTTGGGCATGAAGAATGAGGAGACCACCGCCGCCGCAGAAAAACTCTACCTGGATCTTCAAGCCGCAGGCCTGGAAGTTCTCCTGGATGACCGGGACGAACGCCCTGGCTCTAAATTTAAAGATGCAGATCTCATCGGTATTCCCTATCGGGTGACTGTGGGAAAAACCTGGGAAAAAGAGGGGAAGGTGGAGATGCGAACCCGCCGCAACGGCACAACGACCCTGCTGGCCTATGAACAGGCAGCACCGACAATAACCACCTTAATCCGGGATGAGCTGAACGCCCTTAAGTAACGAGCTGCGGATAAACGTTTTCCTATATCCTGATAAATGGCCGATTTCGAAGAACTAAAAAGCACGGCAGGCGAATATCTTTCCAAGGATGACCTGGGTACTCTTGAGCATGCCTATGCCTTTGCCCGTGAACGGCATAGAGAGCTCCTCCATTCCTCAGGAGGATCGTATATCAGCCATCTGCTGGCTGTGGCCAATACCTTGGCCTCCATGCGTCTGGATCTGGATACGATCATAGCAAGCCTGCTCCACGGTGTCCTGAAGGAAGGTGTTGCAACACTTGAAGAGCTGGAAAAAAAGTTCAGCCCTGATATCGCAAACATAGTCAACGGAACCACCAGGATAACCAATGTCCGCTATGACTCGAAGATGGCCTATCAGGCGGAAAATATCCGCAAACTGTTCCTGGCTATGGGGTCGGATATCCGAGTTCTGTTGGTCAAACTTGCTGACCGTCTGCATGACATGCTCGTCCTCCGTCGGGAGAGCGAAGAAAAACAGCGGCAGCTATCTCGGGAAACCATGGATCTCTATGCGCCGCTGGCCAGTCGACTGGGCATAGACTGGTTAAAGCGTGATCTTGAAGACCTCTCGTTTCAGTATCTCTTTCCAGCGGAATATAAGGAATTGATGGCCCATCTGGTCAGCACCTTGGGCGAACGGGAAAAATATGTTGATGAGGTCATCGGCATTCTCCGCGAAAAATTGAAAAAGAACGAGGTCATTCCGGTTCGAGTCATAGGACGCCCCAAACATCTGTATTCCATTTATAAAAAACTGGTGGTCCAGAACATTCCGATTGAGCAGGTCTACGACAAGGTGGCCTTCCGTATTATTGTCAACACGGTCAAAGAGTGTTACGAGGCCTTGGGCACCATTCACGGCAACTGGACCCCGGTTCCTGGCCGGATCAAGGATTTCATTTCCGCCCCTAAATCAAACAACTACCAATCATTACACACCACGGTAGCTGGCCCTGGTGGCCATTTTATCGAGATCCAGATCCGCACAGAGGAAATGGATAGGGTGGCCCAGGAAGGCGTGGCCGCCCATTGGGCCTATAAAGAAGGACAAAAGATCAACAACCGGGACGCCCGCCTCTTCAAGGATCTCAAAAAACTGGTCAAAACCCTCCAAGAGGTTGAAGATCCTGGAGAATTCCTTGACTCGGTACGCGGAGAGCTCTTTGACCCGGATGTCTACGCCCTGACACCGAATGGAGAGGTGCGGGAGATGCTCAGGGGATCCACCCCTATTGATTTTGCCTATGCCATCCATACCGCTGTGGGTGACCGATGTACCGGCGCCAGAGTTAACGGTCGGCTGGTGCAGCTGAAATACGAACTGCAAAATGGCGATATCGTTGAAATCATCACCTCAAAAAATCAGCATCCCAAGCGGGCCTGGTTGCAGCTGGTCAAGACCAGTCGAGCCCGAGCAAAGATTCGGCAATGGCTGCGAAGGGAGGATAAAGAAAAAACACTGCAGGAAGGGTGGGAAATCTGTGAACGGGAGCTCAAGAGGCTTGACACCAGCCTCAAAAAACTGACGAAAAACGGCCAGCTTCGTTTCTTATTAGAAGAGCTGCGCTGCAACTCTCAGGATGACCTACTGGCCAAGGTGGGAATAGGAGCGATTACGGCCCGCCATCTTGAGCGTGCCCTGATCCCCAAGAAGATCCAACAACAGGAAGAGCAGAGCCAGGAAGAAGAGCTGCTGGAACAACTTGTTGAGATCAGGCCGCAGAAACCAGCACCCAACGCCAAGGGTACGATCCAGATTGACGATGTCGATGATATGCTGATCAAAATCAGCCAATGCTGTAAGCCGGTGCCGGGCGACGAGGTTATCGGTTTTATCACCACCGGGGTAGGAATTTCCGTGCATAAGGCCGACTGCCCAAGCCTGCTGGCCACAGACCCGGTTCGCTGGGTTGAGGTCAACTGGTCCGGCGATGTGCAGGGCAGACATCAAACAGAGCTGTTTTTGCGAGCCGAAGACAGGAAGAACTTGCTGGCTGATATCAGTTCGCTGATCTCCAGTGACGATGCAGATATTATTGAGTTCAGCTCCCGGACAACCTCGGAAAATATTGCTGAGTTCCGAATTGTTCTGGAAATTACTGACAGAAACCATTTGCAAAAACTCCTGGTCCATCTCCAGCAAATGCCGGATATGCGCGAAGTACGCAGGCGATAAGGACATGCAGCTTTTTTGCGAGGTCTGCGGTAACGAGGTAGACTCGGGTATCACCCGTTGCCCTTTTTGCGAGTCTGAGCTGAATTTCTCTACTCCTGGACAGGGTATTCCCCACCGGGAGGTTAACCTAAAGCGTGGTATGCCCACAGTAGAGCAGGCCTTAGGCCGACTTGAACGAAAGCTGGAGCAAACCAGAAAAGAAGGGTGCCGGGTTCTGACCTTGATTCACGGTTACGGCTCCTCGGGTCGCGGCGGCGTTATCAGGGAAGAACTTCGGGAAAAACTACAATTCCTCAAGTATCGCGGCGAGATTAACGATGTCTTTACCGGTGAGCAGTTCAGCACCGGCAATGGCCCCGGACGCAATCTTGTGCGTCGCTTCCCCTTTCTTCGGCAACACCGTGACCTCAACAAAGGCAATCGCGGGATAACCTTGGTGATTCTCTAACAGCTTATCAGAACTACTGACTGCGGGCTCTCCTTCCTGTTGATTCTTTGTTCTCTGTTCTTGCAATAATACAGAGGGCTGTTTATGTCTCCCTCCCCTCTTCCGCAGCTTCTTTTTCGTCTATACGGCGCAAGCCCTCCATTATCAGCCCCATAAATCCTCCCAGAACCGGCAATTCTTTTTCCTCCTCAGAAAGCTCCTTGGTATATGCGAACCGACCGTCTTGTTTTGCAAGTATATTAAATATAGCATTTCTCCCTTCATGGTCACCGCATTTGCAAAAAACTATTTCTCCTGCATTGAACAGAACGAGAGCCTTGCATTCATCAAAAACAAAATCAACCTTTCCAGTTTTACCTCCAGAATTGATCAATTGAAAAAGTTCCACCGAGTTGATTTCCGAGAGTTCACCATTCATGCCGGAAGTGATGTTTCCCGCCCGAAGGGTGTTCTTCTGCACACGATCAACGAGAATCCTATAGAAAAAAACCTGCAAAATAGGATATAGAGAAAGTATACGTTTAAAATCGATTGCTTTTAATGAGGCCAATTCCACCGGCGTCTTTGAATGCACCGAAGAATAGGTCAATTCGCCGGAGAGAAGACTCATCTCGCCGAAAATATCTCCGGGTCCGAGTTCGGCAATAACCCCGTTATCTTCCCGTACAACAGTCACTTCTCCGGCTAAAATAACATAAAAATGAGAGCCCACAGTGCCAGATTCAAGAACTATATTATTGGCCGGATATTTTTCCAGCTTCATCAGAAGAGCCAGATCCTGTAGGTCGAAATCGTCAAGAGGCTCAAAAAGCTCCATTCCTCGGAGAAGATCAAAAAACCTCCCTACAAGTTGATTTTTTGCACGTTTTTTCGAGGCATCAAGAAGATTCATCTGTAAGGTTGAGTAGGCGGCCTCCTTTTTATATTCAAATCGAATCAATCCGGTACATCCGCCGCACTCAAATTTAACCTGCCTCGCTCCCGGCTGGGTAAAACGACGCTTAAGAAGATCACTTTCGATCATTGCCGTTA
>CBFDDU010000222.1:0-4079 GCA_965603655.1 uncultured Candidatus Electrothrix sp.
GGGCGTGGATTGAAACCGGTGAAGTGTTGTCCCGGTTACGACAAGGACACGTCGCCCCCCGCACGGGGGGCGTGGATTGAAACAACGTGATCGATAGTGTCAATAACCACTGTTTTAGTCGCCCCCCGCACGGGGGGCGTGGATTGAAACGTCAAGAGGGGCTTGACAGGAGCACTTTTTGATAGTCGCCCCCCGCACGGGGGGCGTGGATTGAAACGCCGAGATTACCAGCCGAGCTGAACAGCTCCAGCGGTCGCCCCCCGCACGGGGGGCGTGGATTGAAACTCCAGGATGACGGATGGGGCTGACGGTATTACCATGTCGCCCCCCGCACGGGGGGCGTGGATTGAAACGTAAAAAACGAAAGGACTTCTATTTTCTGGGCTTCTTGCTGATCTCTGGCCCAAATTCGCTGCTACAGCCCTACCACGTTGCTGTAGTGCGACTTCCACTTGTACATTTCCTTCGCCGCTTCCCCCCTATCAACTTTGTTTGACAGCTGCATAAAATCTCTTTTTCTCCGAAGGAGATAATATTTCTTTCTGGTTAATCTTCCGTTAACCTTCCCTCTGTTATTGTACAATCATAAACAAGAACAGATTTACTTTAAACATCGTAACAGACGGAGGTTCACCCCATGAAAAAGACAGCAATAGCCCTGATCGGATGTTTTTTTGCAGCAGCATTTTTTGCAACAGCCCATAGCAGCGAACATGAATACCGTTACGATAATGACCGCTATGAGTATCGGGAAGGGCGTGAGCGCCACGATGACGATCGCTACGAATATCGAGGAGGCAGCGAACGACATGATGACGACCGCTATGAATATCGTGGAGCTAGGGATCGATACAGTGATGACCGGCATGAGTATCGCGGCGGACACGACAGCTATGAGTACCGTGAACGCTACGATGATGACCGCTACGAGCATAGACGCTATGCGTACGACGATTAATACTCGACAAGACACAACAGGATAAAGCCCACAGCTACAGGAGTTATCTTGTGTAATACGGATGATCGCTTGAAAAAGAAAAAAGAACTACAGGAAACAACTCAGAGAAAAGTGGTCGGGGCGGTAGGATTCGAACCTACGACCTCCTGCTCCCAAGGCAGGCACGCTAACCAGGCTGCGCTACGCCCCGACGACGTAATGAATTATCAAAATGATGATTCCTATATACAGAACTTTTACACTCCTTGCAAGCTTTTTTAACTTAGCTCTCTTTTTTACTTGACCCAACCAATCATTCTATGCTATAAAGCCTCTCATTGACGTGAGCAAAGAACATATGTTCCTCGGTAGCTCAGTTGGTAGAGCGGGTGGCTGTTAACCACCTTGTCGGCGGTTCGAGTCCGTCCCGAGGAGCCATAGATATGAAAAGCCTGAAGGAGAAATCCTTCGGGCTTTTTTTGTTTGGTGGTGACAAGGATTATCAGGCAGTGGAATTTCTGATTGAGAATATTCAGATGCCCTTACAGCTCATATTTGCCGCTATACCCACGAGGAGTGACCATTTTTTCATTCCAGATATAGGTCTGGGAGTTGCCGATCATTACGGTGGACTGCATGCCGATCTCGCAGGAGAGCATGTCTGCAAGCGTAGTGAGGGTGATGGTTTCATTGTCACGGGTGGCAGCGGTGACAATGCCCACCGGGGTTTTGGGATCGCGGTATTTGAGGAATATTTCCTGGGCAATCCTGATCTGTTCGGTCCGTTTTTTTGATTTGGGATTATAGATCGCCACCACAAAGTCGGCAGCGGCTACCGCCTCCAGCCGTTTTTTGATCAGCTCAAGGGGAGTGAGCAGATCAGAGAGGGAGACGGCGGCAAAATCATGCATGAGCGGGGCGCCAAGCCGGGCCGCACAGCCATTGACTGCGGCAATGCCGGGAATGATCTCGATATTGCAGTCACTGTCATGCTCTTCGGCCATCTCAAAAACAAGTCCGGCCATAGCATAGATGCCCGGATCACCGCCGCAAACCAGTGCTATCTTTTGACCGTTCCGGGCTAATTCCAGCGATTTGCGGCAGCGGTCCACCTCTTTCATCATCCGGGAGGCCAGCACCTCTTTTCCTTCCAGGTAACCGGAAATAAGATCAAGGTAGGTCTTGTAACCGACAATGATATCGGCCTGTTCCAGTGCATCGCTGGCGGCGGGAGTCATATGTTTCAGTGATCCCGGACCTATGCCGACAACGTAAAGGGTGCCTCGGTTACTGCCATTGTTATGTTCTGCCATTTTTGTTTCCTGCCGAGCAGTATGGATGTATCAGCACTGAGCAGAGCGCAGGGTTCGGCCACGCCGACGGCCCCCACGGCCTTGAGTGCTGCATGGGAAGTTTCAATATTGGTAACGCTGTTAATCTCTTCTTTGCTGAAAAAATCTATCTGCCACTGATGGTGCCGGGCAAAGGCCAGCAGGCCTTCTTCGTCATTTTTTTTGTCGATGGAAGCCAGGTTGCGGATGGCCAGAGGGGAGAAGGCCAGGTTCGCACAGAGTTCTTCCAGCGCTTCGTTGAATTCCGCCTCCGGCGTGCCGCGATTGCAGCCTGTCCCCACCACCAAATTACGGGGACGGAAGACCGGACAATCGGTATCGCTGATTTTATTGGATATGATGAGATCCGCCTGACTTATGTCACCTGCCTGAACAAGGCCCGGAGGCAGCGAGTCCACCTCAACATCGGCAAAAACAAGGAGCTTCCCCTGATTTACCAATATCGCGCTTGCCCGTGTGAGATCGTCCTTGCCAGCCCCGAGGTTTTGGGCCTTGACCCAGAGATCAAGGGCAACCAGCCCCAGGGTGTCGGAGGAGGTGGTAATCACCGGCTGACCGCCTGTAAGCTTTGCCACCTTTGTTGCCAGTTCGTTGCCGCCGCCAAGATGACCGGAAAGAAGGCTGATGACATGGTTTCCCTGTTCATCAAGCACCACCACACAGGGATCGGTGCGTTTGTCGACCAAAAGCGGGGCAACGGCCCGAACCGCGATCCCGGCGGCCATAATGCAGATGAAACCGTCAAAAGAGGTCCAGTTCTCGGCCAGTTTTCCGGCCACCCCTTTTCCGTGGAGAATAGTGCTCGGTTGCGCCGCAGCAATCTTTTGAGCCAGCTCGTTGCCGCCTGCGGTTACAGCCAGGATACCGATCTTCATGAGGGAGAGGAACCTTCCCGCAAACCGTGACTGAAATGTTTGTCATACAGCTTGGATAGTACAGGCGGCGGTGCCTGAGCCAATACCTTGCCCACGGCAATGACGGCGGTCCTGGTGATGCCGGCCTCCTTGACTTGCCCGGCAATGTCGACCAGGGTGCCGCGCAGTTGCCGCTCGTCCGGCCAGCTGACTTTTTCCACTACACAGACCGGGGTCTCGGCAGGATAACCACCGGCCCGCAGATCCTGCACCACATCCTCAATCATATTGACACTCAATAAAATCAGCATAGTTGATTGATGGCGGGCCAGACTAACCAGATTTTCTTTTTCCGGCATCGGTGTCCGACCGGCTCTCCGGGTGACAATAATAGTTTGGGAGACCTCGGGCAGGGTGAGCTGAGTGGCAAGGCTTGCAGCCGTGGCTGTGGTGGAGCTTACGCCGGGAATAACCCGGAAAGGAATCTCCTCTTTGACCAATTCGGCAATCTGTTCGTTGATAGCCCCGTAAATAGCCGGATCTCCGGTGTGGAGGCGTACCACCTTTTTACCGGCTTTACAGGCCTGAATCATCAAGGCCAGTATCTCATCCAGATGTAAGCCTGCCGAGTTATGGATTTCCCCTTTCAGATTTTGGATAAGTACTTTCGGAACCAAGCTGCCGGTGTAGATCACCAGGTCAGCCTCGGTAAGTAAGCGTTGCCCTTTCACGGTGATCAGTTCCGGGTCACCCGGACCTGCTCCGACAAAATGTATAACGTTTTGCTGGCTCATGATTTCCTCACAATCATCGTTGAAAAATAATGAAGTTTCTCGTTCATCGCGGCCTTCAGGTCTCGTCGCACCCGTTGATCGGTCATGCTAGTTCGTTCAACCAGTACCGCCTTGTCCAGGAGATCCAGTTCCTCCAAAAGGG
>CBFDDU010000223.1:0-4044 GCA_965603655.1 uncultured Candidatus Electrothrix sp.
TCGCACGGCAAAAATGTTGCAGAAAAAGAAGTTCCCGAATTCGGGACCACCTGCCGGAACTGCCATAATGATGTAAAAGCTGTATCAAGCTGCGGACTGTGTCATCCCGCATTTCACGAGGGAAAACCATCATTCGACACCGTTGGCAGAGCGTATGCGACCGGTTTCACTTGATGATTTCTCCGGGCAGAAACACCTTGTCGGCAGGGGGAGATTACTCCGTGAGTTAATAAGCAACGGCAAAATTCCCTCTTTGCTTCTCTGGGGTCCGCCAGGCTCTGGAAAAACCACCTTGGCTTCTATTCTAGCTCATAGTATCCAGGCTGATTTTATATTCTTTTCCGCCGTGTTATCTGGGGTGAAAGAAATCAGGAAAATTGTTCAGGAGAAAGAAGAGAAAAAGAAGAAAGAAGATACACCAACCATTCTCTTTGTTGATGAAATTCATCGCTTTAATAAAAGTCAGCAGGACGCCTTATTACCCCATGTGGAAAGCGGCCTACTCACCTTAATCGGCGCAACAACGGAAAATCCCTCCTTTGAGGTTATCGCGCCTTTGCTTTCTCGCTGCCAAATGCTGCTTCTTCAGCCACTTGCCGTTGAAGACATCATAAGCATTCTTCAACGGGCCTTGCAGGACAAAGCCAAGGGATTAGGCGGTTACGGCATCCAGATGGAAAGGGAGGTTGCGGAGATGATCGCCCGGGCCGCTGACGGCGATTGTCGGCGGGCCCTTAACTATCTTGAGACCGCTGCAATCCTCATCGTAAAACAAGAAAGCGGTATCCCGTTGGCTATCACTCGCCAAACCATTCTTGAGGTGGTGCAGGGCCAGACGCTTCGTTATGATCGGGCTGGCGAGGAACATTATAACCTGATTTCAGCCCTGCATAAAAGCCTGCGCGACAGTGATCCAGACGGAGCCTGCTATTGGTTGGGGCGGATGCTCGTCAGTGGCGAAGACCCGCTCTATATCGCTAGACGCTTAATTCGTTTTGCTAGCGAAGATGTGGGCGTCAGCGATCCAAGAGCCCTGGATGTGGCAATTAGCTGCCGTAGGGCCTATGACATGCTCGGTTCTCCTGAAGGAGAATTGGCCTTATATCAGGCCACCGTGTATCTTGCTACGGCACCAAAAAGCAATGCCTTGTATTTAACAGAAAAAAAGATTAAAAAAGAAATACGTCGTTCCGGCGCATTGCCTGTTCCTCTCCCTCTCCGCAACGCCCCCACAGAATTAATGAAAAAAATCGGGTACGGGAAAGGATACCAGTATGCCCATGACGCTGAAGAGGGTCTAGTCGCTCAGGAACATCTGCCGGATAAGCTCGCCGGAAAGCGTTTTTATCAGCCCACGGAAAGAGGATTTGAAGCTGTTATCCACGATCGCTTGACAAAATGGCGAAAAATCCTTCAGCAACGGGCACAGCAACAACGGGAGAAGACAAAAAAGCCGGGATAATCCACCGAAGGAGAGATTATTCATTACAGATACCCCCCTAAACTCCCCGAACTGGCGGATATACCCATAAAACCTCGTAACACACCTCAAAACCAAAAACATATTTGACGATATCATGACTCTTATAACAATGCTGTCTCGAAAAAAACGCCTACTCCCCCATCTTTTTCTGCTGCTGATTTTGCTGCTGACCTTGGCACCGTCATCTTGGGCGAAAGAATTTTTGCTTTTTTACGGAAATGATGTACGTGGTGAGCTCCAACCCTGCGGTTGAAAGAAAAAACAGCTGGGCGGACTGTCCAGAAAGGCATTACAGATAACAAAACTTGCTGAGCAGGAAAAACTTCCTTTTTTGTTTGTTGACAGCGGCTCTCTGCTTTTTCAGCATACAAAGATACAGGCGAAAAGGGAGCAAGCGGAAAAAGCCCAGGCCGACGGTATTGCAGCAGCCATGCAGGCGATGAACTGTCAGGCTGTAGGTATCGGTGCCCATGACTTGGCCGGTGGTGTCAGCGTATTAAAAGAGCTGCAAGAGCGACATAAAACCGTTTGGCTCTCCATGAATCTGGTTGACCTGGATAAAAAACAACCCATCTTCGCACCGTATCTTATTACAAAAGTCGGTGACTTAAAAATAGCTTTATTCGGGTTGACCGATGATCAGGGCGAACATAACGGAGAAGGCAAGGAGAAAGGCTATACTATTCTTCCCTGGCAGGATACCTTGCCAAAGACCCTTGCTGAAGTCGGAAAGAAAGTTGATATGACCATTCTTCTTTCAAGCTATTCCTACCAAGTCAATAAAGAAATAGCTGAAACTGTTGACGGCCTTCATATCATTCTTGAATCGGGCCATGCTGCTCCGAGCACGGAACCCTATAAAATAGAAAATACGCTGATTGCCCAAACCGGGACAAGAGGGAAATATCTAGGCATGATGCGGATTGAGTGGAATGAAGCCAGGCAATGGACGGATATTTCCTTTAATCGGATACGAACCGAGGAGGATCGCCTGGAGAGAGTGAACCAGCAGCTTGCCCGCTTGGAAAAACAAAAAAAGAAGGCGGCGTTGGCAAAGGATAAAGGGTATAAAAAATTATCGGTAGAGAAAAAACAGCTTGTTCAAAGTATAAAGGCGTTAAAAAAAAGAAGGGATTCTGCCCCGGAGGATGAGGGTCTGTGCAAATATACCAATCGGTTCCTCCCTCTGAGTACCTCGTTGCCGGAAGCCCCTGAGGTCAAAAAGATTATTGATCAAGCTATTCAAAAAGCAAATGAGATCAACCAAAAACGACTTGCGCAACTGGGTCTGAACGAACCGACAATCACCCTTCAGGATGTAGCAGGTTCACAGAAATGCCGGGAATGCCATGCAGCCCAGATGACTGTTTGGCAGGACAGCAAACATGCACAGGCTTGGACCACCTTGGAAAAGAAAAATCAGCAATTTAACGAAGACTGTGTGCTCTGTCACGTCACCTTGCCTTTATATGATGCCGACAAGGTCAAGGCTGCTAATCTCCTGCTGATGCTGCCTAAATCATTAAAAAACGTCGGCTGCGAGGCCTGTCATGGTCCGGCTGCGGCACATAGCGCAGGCCAGGGAAAAGTACCTGTTGCCCACCCGGATGAGAAGGTCTGCCTCCAATGCCACACCCCTGAGCATGATGATAATTTTATTTTTTCTGAAAAAATAAAGCGGCTGGGATGTTCGCCAATAAAGGAGAAAGTAAAGCCGAAAGCAGAGCAGCAGGAAGAAAAGGGCGAGGAGAAGCAACAGGAAGAGAAGGGAAAGAAAGACGAGCAGGAGCCGTCACAGCCGACAGCATCGGAACTGGCTGCTCCTAAATCGGTAGATCCTCCTACGATTCTTCCTCAGGGGAAAAAAGTAAAAAAGTAATTGAGTTAACTTATCCCTCCCCTGTGGGGGAGGGATAAGTTATACCGGGCAGACACAGAGGTCAGCCCCTACAGTACCACCTCTACCCGATTATTGAAATCATAGCCGCCGGTAGAGACATCATAATCCATTCTCCCGCCCTTGAGGTTGAATTTAGGTCCCTTAATCTCAACATGTCCGGGACTGACCAACATCTTGGTGGTGTCATAATAATGGAGCAGGTCGGAGTACATCTCTTCATACTGAAGCGGTTTAATAATCACAACATCATCAATCAAGGTGAGATGCTGATCATCCATATGGTACTTTCCGTTCTTACTGGTTATACTGATAGGTGATTCGCCCTTTTTGTTGTACAGGGCGTCAACATCAATCATATGGATTTCCCGATCTGTCTCACCTGTTTGCGCCTGTTCGGCCTTAATGGTCCAGGTCTGAACGCCTTGGGTTGTGAAGGTGATAATTACATCATTCATAACGAAATCCTGCGACTGCTCTTGATAGGCTCGCTCGGCAACCTCATCGTAGCCGCCTCTCGGCTTTAAAAAATTGGCCGCATATCCTTTCCACAAAGGGCTGGCGGCAATAATGCCAATCGGGATCATCCAGAGAAGATTTCGATAATTTCCTATCATCAGGTCGTTTGCATGTATTCATGCAGCAGCTGGGAAAGCAGACCCTT
>CBFDDU010000224.1:0-4030 GCA_965603655.1 uncultured Candidatus Electrothrix sp.
ATATCCCGGACTGGGCAAAGCGGTCAAGCAGGTCCTCGGTCATCCTGTCCATAAAGTCGAGCACTTCATGGTTGATATTCTTGACCGGGTAATTGACCTGGCTGGCCGCGTAATCCCGATCCGGGTCAAAACCAGGGGCCAGGCTCAGGTCAAGATGGGACTGTCTGGCAAAATGAAGCGGGAATCCGCCCGGTGAACAGCGGTTGAGACAACGATAATAGCCGTGGAAATAGCTTTCCGGGTTAAGAAAGACAACAAGCGCCTTTTCTCCCTTCGGGTATCTTTTGTCGGAATGGCCGCTATTGCGGCGGCAGAAAGGGCAGTCTGCGGTCAGGACATTATTTTGCAGCTTTGCCCCTGGGATTTGGCGGAGGTAGAAATCAGTTACTAGGTCAGTACGGCTCATGGTGGGTATCCTTTATTTTTCAGCGACATGCATTGTTCTTTTTAAGTGATTCTATCATGAAAAAGCATTCAAGTACAATTGATAGGTCTGGAGACAGGTAAAAAATACTCGCAACAATATTGATTGGCTCCGCGATGTTTGGCAATTTGATCAATCAGGTGTATGTTGAAAATCGTAGACCTCATTATATCGACCTGACGGTTTGTTTTGAGGAGCGGGTCTATATTTTTGAATTTAAGGTCAATGAACTGACCAAACCCGGTTGTGCCCTTGAACAGATCAAGGGGAAGAAATATGCGGAGAAATATCAGGGCCAGAGGAAGGAGATCTGGTTGGTCGGGGTAGAGTTCAGCAGGACAGAGCGAAATATCAGTCGCTTTGGGTGGGAGAAGGGGTAGGCGCTGCGCTCCGGCTTGGGATAAAAAAAGAGGGAATTTTATGTCATTCAGCAATTTTAAAAGTGTTTCAGAGGTACAGGCACTGTACAAAATAAAATACGAGGAAGGTTTGTTTCTTTCAGGGGCGGAACAAATGCCTTCGACAAGTTTTTTGGAAGATTTTGAATTCAGCAAAGAAAATATAGATATCTTTACGTCCGAGTCCTCCCGGAGTGAAATCATCATATCACCCTTGTTGCGGGAGATGTATAAGAAGCATTGCGAGAAATACTCTTTTTGGATTCAGAAGGGCATTTCTTTTGATGAGGTGCTGACCGGCACACCGGATTATATGTTTTCCAAAAAATCTTCCTTGGGAAAGACCGTCCTCGAAGTTCCGTTGGTTATTATTGTTGAAGCGAAAAAGAATGATTTTGAGCAGGGCTGGGGTCAGTGCCTGGCAGAATTAGTTGCGGCCCAGAAAATCAATGAGGATGCGGAACGGCCTGTGTACGGAGTGGTGACTGACGGCAATCTCTGGCAGTTTGGACGGTTGCGAAGGGATGTGTTCACGAGGAATACAGAGAATTTTACGGTTGATCATCTTGCTCGGCTGTACGGGGCGTTGGAGTTTTTAGCTGGTTTGGTGGAGCAGGATGAGATGAAGTGACAGGATGAATCGCAAGGGGAAAAAGGGACAGAATTATTTTTCTTGCCATTTGGTGGTAAAATGTCCCCTTTTTTGCTGTAATTAATCAGATTTCAATCGCTGGCATTCGGCTCTGCTTGTCCCTGCTTCTTCGTGTAAAAAATCGTCTTTGTTCCACCGTCACAGCTTCCGACAATCTCACCTTTAACTGTCGTACGGTTTTCTATTTCCTCGTTTTTTACGAGTGCTAGGCGTAGCAAATCAATTGGCCGAACTTGGAACCAAGCCCAAGAACGGCAATGCCGCTGCCATCAATATCACCGGTGCCAAGCAGATGCCCCTAATCGCCCGCAATATCATCACGGACAACCGGTACGGTATTCGTCTACAGGGCAATGTCATGCCCTTGGTGATCAACAATACCATTGTTAACAATACAGGCGACGGCATCACGGCAGGCGGCAACAGTCCGGCCACCATCCTGAACAACATCGTTGTCAGTAATAAAGGCAACGGTATTATCAGCAAAGGTAAGGCCATTGATGAGCTGGCCCGTAACGACGTGTTTGATAATAAAGGCGGCGATTACGTCGGCATCGCCGCAGGGGAAGGCGGTATCTCCCTTGATCCGCGTTTTTCAGACGGCTATCGATTGGCGGGCGATTCACCCTGTATTGGCACCGGCCAGACCCTGGACGGTGAACAGGTTGATATGGGGGCCTACGGCAACAGCAGCGTCCGCCTGATTAATGAAACTGCCAGCGCCATGTTTACAGATACAGACGCGGACGGCATTGACGATCACTGGGAGCAGCTCTTTTTCGGCAATCTGAGCACAGCAACCAAGACCAGCGATTATGATCAGGACGGCTACAGTGATCTCCAGGAATACCAGAACAACCTGCATCACGCTGTTGCTCCCGATGGAACGGCTTTTGATTTGACCGGAACAAACACGCCGGGAGGAGAAGGCTACGTTGAGGTGGTTGAAGAAAAAGAGGTGAGTTTTATGAGCATTATCATTAACTTCCTGCTGAGCAGGGAGAAGGAAAGCGGGGGGGGGCAGCCGTAGGAACTTGTAGGGGCAGGTCCCTGTGCCTGCCCTGAAATATTGCGTTTCCGGTAGGGGTACGGCGCGCCGTGCCCTACGTGTTTGCCCCATCACCTAACCCGCCATTATCTCCTCATGAAGGGCTTTGCAAGGAAAGTTTAGGGGCGATATTGAAGCTGCATACCTTTGAGGAAATTGCGTAATATTTGATCTTTACAGGCACGGTAATGGGGATGGCCTGGTTTACGGAAAAAAGCGCTTAATTCGGGTTTCCCTATAGGGAACTCAGCCAGCTCCATAATCTTCAATATATCTTCCGCTTTAAGGTTTAAGGCGATTTTTAATTTGAGAAGAATAATATTATTCGTTAAACGTTTCTCCGGCTGAGGTTGTGGACCTTCTTTTTTTCCGCGTTTATCATTGATAAGGCCATTGAGGAACGTCGCCATCTGTTTATCATTGCATGCCTGAAAGGCTGGATCATCATCCTTTTTTAACCAGTCGCTGATCTGCCCACGCGTCACCTGCTGACCACCCGAGCCAAACAGGGCAATTATTTTAGAATCATTAAAAGCAAAGGTATAGCGGATACGGCGTAAAATATCATTATTGGTCATGGTTGGGTGCTGGGCTCCTCGTGGTATTGTTTTTAACTATCAAATATTTTTTACCCATCTTGCGAGTAATTTTAACGAGATATTGTAGGGTCACTGGGCCTGCCCGGTATGCAAGGGCGAACACAGGGATTCGCCCCTACGGTTCCAGGCATAATGGGTAAGATATTTCTTGTTATCTTCCTAAAACCCCAAGGCAATCCCAATCAAGCCGAAGAAGAGCGCATCCTGATCAACGATGGGGCTGTCAACAATCTCCTGATCAAGAAACTCCAGACCGAATAGGGTGTTGATCATGATGTCTTGGGTCAGGCCGATCCGAAGCGCCAGCCCTGCCTGCCAATTGGCGGTCCAGCCAAGCTCGTATTGCGGTCGCCCGGCAATAGCCTCTGAGGTATCAACCCCATAATAATAATTTGAAAAGGCATCACTGTGTAGAGAAATTCCAAGATACGGCGTAACAAAGAGCATGCGCCAGCGAAAGGGTTTCTTGATTCTAAGATTGATCTCTTGCCCGCCGTGTTTATTGAGCAGGTCCGTAAAAACTCGGCAGGAGAGGGCAGCCTGCTCAAAGCGCCACTGGGCTGCCAAACCCCCTTCGACGGTGCTGTCCCTATCCTTCATCCCGATGAGAGAATCGCTGTCTCCTTCCTCATAGGCCTCAAAACGATATTTCCCTAGCAGGTCAAGCGAGAGACGTTCATCCTGATAAACATGCATTCCTGCCCCAGTTCCTCTGATGAAAAACTGTTCTCCGGAAAACATGATCAGCGGAATCGCGATGACGTTGTTGTCCGCCCCTTGGTACAGGGATGTTGAAAAAACGGCTCCAGTGCCCAAGGAAAAGGTCGGGGTTGCTCCTCTTGGCTGCGCATCAGCATGGGTGTGATTAAAAGTGCGGTTTTTTATGCAGCCTTCGCCACACTATCCCAA
>CBFDDU010000225.1:0-3916 GCA_965603655.1 uncultured Candidatus Electrothrix sp.
CTTGCTGTGTTGCTCATAATTTTATATGAGAGGGGAAAACAAGTCAAATAGAATGGAAAAAAGAAGAAAAGAGCGTGCAGGAAAAAAACAAGCAGCTTTTTAAAACGGAGAAATCGGGGGAAACTGCTTGTCGGTGTCTGGCGATGTTATGGGCGCTCCGGGGGAACCGGCTATAAGTTCTCAAGCTCCGGCGGCAGATCGGTTTTTTTCGCCGTGTTACATTCTTTGCAACAGGGAACCAGATTGCCCTTGGTGGAGCGTCCTCCTCTGGACAGGGGAATAATATGATCCATAGTCAGCTCTTTGACAGGGAATTTATGCTGACAGTAATGACAGATGCCCGGAGCGGTCGTTTGCTGCCACCAACGGGTTTTGCGCAGCTCCCTGGCTTTTCTTCTTTCCGCTCGGATCGTTGACTCGTCCACACCGAAACCATAGGCAAAATCTTCATTCATCATCGATAAGTCCTCCTAACAACAGCTGCCGAGCTGTCCCTACAAGATACAGTGAACCGGCAATACAGATCAGATCGCGGTCGCTTGCCAGGATCCTGGCCTGTTGCAGGGCAGCCGGCACGGCTTCTTTGCAAACAACCTTTTGATGCATAGCAGCAGGCAGGCTACCCTTGAGCTGACTGGTTAGAGCCGAGCGTTCCGACTCGGGCCGGGTAAAAATAATAATATCCGCCTTTGGCGCGATGTCGCGCAGGGTTGTGCCCAGGTCTTTATCGCTCATCGCTCCCCAGACCAGGATCAGACGATTACGGGAAAAATCGCGCAGGGCATGTTTCAGGGCCTTGACTCCGGCAGGATTATGAGCTCCATCCAGCAGGAAGTTTTGGCCTTGGCTCTGTTCGTCGACCTGTTTGTTGTCCTTATTCAGGCGGAAGAATTCCAGACGGCCCGGCCAGCAGGTCTGTTGCAGCCCGGTGCGAATCTGCTCCTGTGTGACTGTCCAGCCCTGTTGGCGCAGGAGCTGGATAGCGGCAAGGGCCAGAGAGGTGTTGGCGATCTGGTAATTGCCGCGCAGGGCCATGGGCAGATCCGTCAGAATCTGGCCGTCCAGGCCGTGATATTCCCAGGATTTTTTATTTTCTGGCGTGTGCGACCCGTTGAATTCCCTACCGAAGAGAAAAAGCGGGGCCTTGCGCTCATCACAGGTTTGGCGGATGACCCTGCCTGAATCGTCGTCTGCCACCCCGGAGACCACCGGAATGCCTTGTTTGATGATCCCGGCCTTTTCTGTGGACACCTCGGTTAAAGTGATGCCCAGATACTGCTCGTGATCCATGCTCACATTGGTTATCAGCGAGAGCAGGGGGGTGACCACATTGGTGGCGTCCAGACGACCGCCCATACCTACTTCCAGAATGGCGCAATCCACCTTTTGCTCAGCAAACCAGAGCAGGGCCAAGGTGGTGGTGCATTCAAAATAGGTAATCTGACCGCCGTCGAGCACAGCATGGATTTTCGTGATCAGGCGGGCGAAATCTTCCTTGCTGATATAGCTGTTGCCGATTCGAAAACGTTCCCGTACCGAGCTGAGATGGGGCGAGGTATAAAAACCGGTTTTATAGTCAGCAGCAGTGAGAATGGAACAGAGGGTCGCGCCCACAGAGCCCTTGCCGTTGGTGCCGCCGACGTGGATGCATTGCAGGTCGCGGTGCGGATTGCCCAGTCGTTCTAAAAATTGATTCATGGAATCCAAGCCCAGTTTGATCTTGAAAAATTGAAGCTGATCCAGGAATTCCCATGCCTCTTGGTAGTTCATTGTCTTACAACCCGGTTATACGTTTTTTGGTTTATTCTTACCGCTCAGTACGCACGACTATAATATGTACATCGGAAATTGCCAACAGGGAAGGGTATTGCTGTCTCGGGATAATACGGTATAATGCGTAAGCAATGGGGTAATGTATGCAAATTATTACAGGAGAAGCCCTTGCGCTTTTTCCTGCCAGATAAAAACTACAAAGGAGAGCTACCATGACCCACGAAATGACAGTAAAAAAACTGACGGACATTGCGGAGTATCAGGAAGGCTCCGTGGTTAGCTCGACGATTATTAATAAGTTGACCGGGACGGTTACGCTGTTCGCCTTTGATAAGGGGCAGGGCCTGAGTGAGCATACAGCGGCTTATGATGCTCTGGTGCAGATCATTGACGGCGAGGCGGAGATCACGGTTTCCGGGAAGCCGTTTCAGCTGCGGCAGGGCGAGATGCTGATTATGCCTGCCAATGAGCCGCATGCTTTGCGAGCGGTTACCCGTTTTAAGATGATGTTGACTATGATTAAGTCGTAGGTTTAAAGAGTTTGTTATCCCGTCCCAAGGGGCGGGATGGAGGTTTACCGTTCATAACGCTCCAGCTTTATACTTCAGTATGTTGCGTTCAGTAAAATCAATCTGAAGCCCCACAAGAATCACCTAATTGACATAGGAGCAAGACCTTTTCTTCCAAGAGCTATAGTTTCCGCAATGTATGGCCAAGGATCTTGATCACGTAACCGACATGTTTCGATAACACTTAACAAACACACAGCTCAATACTTGACAGAGTAAATACATTGCGTTAACTCTGTTCAGATCTATCGAAAAACGTGTTCGACATACATATTGCATGATCAGCATGCTGTTTAACTCTTAACAGATATAATGAAAGAACAGATTATGAAAAAAGGATATTTCGGCCAATGGGGTGGTGCTTTTATCCCGGAAGTGCTCCATCAGACCTTTACAGAACTCAATACAGCCTATGCGGCAGCCCGAGCCGATGAAAAATTCTGGCAGGAATATATCGACTTGATGGGTAATTATTCTTGTCGACCCACTCCGCTGACCTTTGCTGAAAACCTCTCCGACCATCTGGGCGGAGCGCGGATCTATATCAAACGGGAAGATCTGAACCATACCGGTGCCCATAAGGCCAATAACGTGATGGGGCAGGGGCTGTTGGTCAAGCGAATGGGAAAAAAACGGGTCATTGCCGAAACAGGGGCAGGTCAGCACGGTGTTGCCACGGCAACCATGGCGGCTCGCTTTGGTTTTGACTGCACTATCTATATGGGTGAAGTGGATGTGGCCCGGCAGCGTCCCAATGTGTTCTGGATGGAAAAACTAGGAGCCACAGTGGTGCCGGTAAAGGACGGTTCCAGGACCCTGAAGGATGCCATTAATGAGGCCTTTCGTGATTGGGTCACCAATATGGACAGCACCCATTATGTGCTGGGGACGGCCTGCGGTCCTCACCCTTTCCCGGAAATGGTGGCTTGGTTTCAGTCTATTATCGGCATTGAGGCGGAAAAGCAGATCAGGGAGCAGCACGGCTCTCATCCGGATCGGGTCTATGCCTGCGTGGGTGGTGGTTCCAATGCGATGGGGATCTTTCAGGGCTTTCTGGGGCATAAAGAGGTCGAGCTGATCGGCGTAGAAGCGGGTGGCAAGGGGGTCGATACTGACGAGCATGCCTCCCGGATGGTCGGCGACCGGGCGGCCCCTGGCGTGGCTCAAGGCTATAAGACCATGTTTCTTCAGAATACTGACGGGCAGATGCTGGATACCCATTCCATTGCCGCAGGCCTGGACTATGTGGGCATCTCCCCGATCCTGGCTGATCTGGGAGAAAAAGGTCGGGTCCGCTTTGAGGCGGCAACCGATACCGAGGTGTTGGAGGCCTTACAGCTGACCATGCGGAGGGAAGGGATCATCCCGGCCTTGGAGTCTTCCCATGCCTTTGTGCAGGCGATTAAGGAGGCCCCGACCATGTCTCGGGATCAGGCAATTATTATCAATATGTCCGGTCGCGGTGATAAGGATATCTTCACCATTGCCCATGCCTTTGATGACCCTTCCTGGAAGGAGTTTATTATTGGACGGGCTGCGGAATATGCAGCAAAATAAGGCCGATGAATAAACCT
>CBFDDU010000226.1:0-3872 GCA_965603655.1 uncultured Candidatus Electrothrix sp.
AATAACATATATTAGTCAAATAAAATAGTATGTTGTCAAATTTAAAATTGCTGCTTGCCGGTAAGGTTGGTCTGACAAAAAACCGAAGGAAATAATGGAAGGGTATTAAGATGATCCCCCAAAAAACATACCTTAAAAAAGGAGCGCACTATGGCTGAAGACTGTCTGTTCTGTAAGATTATCCAGGGAGATATCCCCTCGGACAAACTCTATGAGGATGATGAGGTCCTGGTTTTTCGGGACATCGCGCCCACAGCGCCTGTGCATTTTCTTGTTATTCCGAAAAAGCATATCAGCGGCCCTTCCGCTGTGGCTGAAGAGGATGAACAACTCATGGGCAAGCTGATACGGATCGGCAACCAGATCGCCAAGAAAGAAGGCATTGAGCAATTTCGCCTTGTCTTTAATAACGGTGCCGAGGCCGGGCAGACGGTTTTTCATGTCCACATGCATGTTCTGGGCGGGCGCAGCCTGAGCTGGCCCCCGGGTTGAAAATGTCACAACATGAAACCCTTGACAATCTGAGCGCCCTCCAGAAGATGATTCTGGTTATCTCTGTCGCTGTGGTGGGCATCGGGGCATCAGGGATGTTGCTCAGTATGCGCTACATGATGTTTGGCGGGCCTAGCTATGTTGCAGCGGCGTCCGCAGTTTTTATCGGCAGTGCAATCTTTGTCGTTGGCGGGCTTATTGCTACGGCTGTGATATCTACGGTACATACGGTGTAACCCGTCTCACCCTGGTAGCTGTACTCAGGGTGTTACCCTGAGCTGATTATATACAGCCCCTTCAGGGCATGGTGCCATCGTCGGTATTGTAGGGGAACACCTGTGTGTGCGTCCGAACTGGCACCGGAGATATTCAAACAGGGTAGACACATGGGGCTACCCCTATAGAGGGTCAACGGTTCCGCATACCCCGAAAGGGTTGCGTATCTATTCAGCCTGAGGTAACAACGCCCAGGTGTACTAGGCACCGACTGCTTACAGATTGTAAATTGCATTGACAATTTGTAAAAATATTGTATCCTCGGAATATGATTTCACGAGATGCGCAACATATTCTGCTGGAAATGGCACAGGGCTATTATGTCGTTGTGGTGACAGGCCCCCGCCAATCGGGCAAGACCACACTGGTGCAACAGGTTTTTCCCGAAAAAAAATATGTCTCTCTGGAAAACCCGGATGAGCGGGAATTCGCCGATCAGGACCCGAAACGTTTTCTGGCCCGCTTTCCCCAAGGAGCCATCTTGGACGAGGTGCAACGGTGCCCGGAAATTTTCGCCTATTTGCAGGCTAGAGTTGATGCCGACCGTCAGCCGGGTCAGTTTATCCTGACAGGATCGCAGCAGTTCGGTCTTATGTCCGGTATCACCCAGAGTCTGGCCGGTCGTGCCGGTCTGCTCGAACTCCTTCCTTTTTCCCTCCATGAATTACAAAACGCGCAATGCGCCCCAGCCACTGCCGACGATCTTCTGCTCAAGGGGCTGTACCCACCCCTGTACGACAGAAAACTGGCCCCAGCCCTCTGGTATAAAAGCTACATGCAGACCTATGTTGAACGGGACGTTCGGCAGATGGTCAATATTAAGGATCTGAATACCTTTCAGCGATTTATACGGATGTGCGCCGCCCGGATTGGTCAACTGGTCAACCTGAGTAATTTGGCGGGCGACTGCGGAATTACCCATAATACGGCAAAATCATGGATTTCCGTGCTTGAGGCCAGCTACCTTGTTTTTCTGCTTCAGCCGCATTATCGCAATTACAACAAAAGGCTGGTCAAAACCCCGAAACTCTATTTTCATGATCCCGGATTTGCAGCCGGACTGCTAGGCATCCATGATACCGATCAGCTTTCCATCCATGCTTCCCGTGGTGCGCTTTTTGAAAACTGGGTGATCACCGAGCTGATCAAGAAAAAGTATAATCAGGGACTTGAAGCAAATATTTATTTCTGGCGGGACAATACCGGCAATGAGGTGGACGTGATTATTGAGCGGAGCACCGGTTTATGCCCGGTTGAGATTAAATCCGGCTGGACCCTCAAAGAGGATACCTTCACAGGTCTGCGCAAATGGCTGCAACTTGCCGGGCAGGATGCCGAGCATCCCTGTCTCTGCTACGGCGGCGAAGAAGGCTACGAGCGTAGAGGGGTAACTGTTGTTCCCTGGCAGCGTGTGAGCGAGCTGAACATATAACACCCCGAGATGGACTCCGTTCCCAGGGTGGTACCATGACTGATAAATATACACCTTTCAGGCGATCAGCGGGTTCCCGATCCTGTGCCCAGGAATGAACACAACGGACGATAATGAAAGTGAAATATTCCCGACAGCCTTCGCAAGAAGCTACCAACAGCCTGAAACGATGAAATATTTAGCCGAAAAATCGGCACAGGCTTAACAGGGCTGGACAATTTTTATGCACGGGCACGCAATCCGTGGACAGCGTACATCAGGCGACTGCATTGTACTCGCAAGGCGAAAGCCGACATTGTCGTTGCGGTTGGCGGGATCGTTCCTGTTGCGGTTCGCGGAGCGAACGTTCGTAGGGGTGTTGTTCCAGCTGCCGCCTCGGATGACCCGATCGGCACCTTGTACCTATCAGCCTGCAATCAGGCTATCTTGGATAAACTTTTGTCGCAAGCGAAAAGTGTCGCCATGAACTATATGGGCGAACATGGCTGTAACAGATGCGCTAAGCTGATCAGCATCAAGGTTGCCTCTCAGGTGTTCCAACTCATTATGTCGAAAGCGGCGACGAAATCGATGCAGGGTTTTCCTGTCTAGACGGACCATTGCCGGAAAAATACGAAAGCCGAGAAACGGAATCCCTTCGCTTACAGGGGCAGGCGTCATATTTTCGTTTTTTAACTTGAGCTGTAGACGGTATGCAAGAAACTGTTTAAGTTCCGCAAAAGCTCTATGCAAAGCAAGTTTGTTATCGGCGAACAGAAGTATGTCGTCCATATAACGCACATAGCCTCTGATCTGTAAAATCTCCTTGATGAAGTGATCCAGCTCACCCAGGTACAGATTGGCAAAATGTTGACTGGTGAGATTGCCTATGGGAAGTCCTTTGCCCAGAGGTAAACCGGGAGAGGCGTGGTTGATAATCCTATCCAACAGAGCCAGCAAAGGTTTATCCTTGATAATCCGGCGCAACAGGTTCTTTAGAGATACGTGATCAATGCTGTCAAAATATTTATGCACATCTCCTTGGAGGAAATATTCATGTCGCCTGGAAAAATATTGCGCTCTCTTTATTGCCGCATGACTTCCCTTGCCCCGACGACAGGCCCAGCTGTCGAAAATTAAACGACGTTCAAAAAGAGGTTCCAGAACGTTACAGACAGCATGGAACACCACCCGGTCATGAAACGGAGCCGCGCAAATTTGACGCGGTTTTGGATCTCGAACTTGAAAAGTGGAGTATTCGCCGGGCCGGTACCGGCCTGAGAGGAGTTCGTTTTGCAAGTAAAAAAGAGCCTGCTCCAGATGAAACTCAAAGCGTGCAACCGCCGGATAGTCACGTTTTCCCTTGGCCGCCTTGCGGAAGGCGAGCAATAAATTGTCAAAGCGGACAACCTTGGGAAAAAGACCGCCATGACGCTTCATGATCGCCCCTGCTGCTGTTTAATCCAGCCCCCGAGCATTCTGCCCACCTCGTTAAGTTCACGGGCTGCGTGCTCGTATCCCCTATTGGGTAGGTAACGAGCCTGATGGCAAAGACGCAAAAGTATTCGCAATTTTTCCAGTCGCAAGTTGATGCGGTACAAAATCGGCAGCTTGTTCGGACTGTAGCGAGCCTCAATAAAATCTTCAACGATGTCAAGGGCAAGATTGTCAATACGGTTGACAAAGGTAAAAC
>CBFDDU010000227.1:0-3797 GCA_965603655.1 uncultured Candidatus Electrothrix sp.
GACCTATGTGTCCGCCCGATTTGCACCACAACCGAGGTTGTTCCAGGGCAGACACACAGGTCTGCTCCTACATGTTTTCCCTGATTATAACGGGGCTGTATTTATGAGCGAAGGGTAACACCCTGGGCGATTTTGTTGCATCCTGTGGAACCGGCAGTAGCCCCCGACGTGCATCACACACCACAGCAGAGGAATTTCAGGGCACGGCACGCCGTTCCCCTACGGATAAAGAAAAAATATGAAAACACCGTACGGAGAAAGCAATTTTAAAAAGATAATCACCCAGGATTTTCTCTATATTGATAAAACAAAGTATATTGGGATGCTGGAACAGAGCGGCAGCTATAATATTCTGCTCCGTCCCCGCCGCTTTGGCAAAACGCTTTTCCTCTCCACCCTCCGCTCTTATTACGATATCCGTTGCAAGGAGGAATTCGACGCTCTTTTCGGTCATCTCACGATCGGTCAGAAGCCCACCCCGCTGAAAAACAGCTATCAGATCCTGTTCATGGAGTTCAGCGGCATCAGCATTAAAGATGAAGAGAGTATCGAGCGTGACTTTGCCTTTGAGGTCACCAAGAGACTGCGGATCTTTCTGAACGAGTATCAGTATCCTGCCGAGGCGGTTCGCCGGGTGGAGGAGCAGTCATCCCCGGCTTCCCTGATGAAGGCGTTTTTTGAAATCGTCAGGGAGGCGAAAATCTACCTGTTTATCGACGAATACGACCATTTCGCCAACGCCCTGCTCGGCGAAGATCAGGAGCTGTTCAGCGCAATCGTGGGCAAGGGCGGTTTTGTCCGGGCTTTTTATGAGGTTATCAAGACCGCCACAATGGAGGGCATTGTCGACCGCCTCTTTATCACCGGCGTCACCTCCATCACTCTGGACAGCATGACCAGCGGCTTCAATATCGGTAAGAATCTTTCTTTTACCAAAGAATTTAATCAGGCTATGGGTTTTACCCATAGGGAAACGGAAGCAATGATTCAGCCTCTTGTCGAGTCGTGCGGGCTGAACAGGCAGGAAATGATGCGGACTCTCGGCGATTGGTATAACGGCTATCGCTTCAGCAGCCGGGCAGACGAAAAGGTGTTCAATCCGGACATGGTCTTGTATTTTCTGGACAGCTTTGACCGCGATGAATGCCGCTGGCCGGAAAAGATGCTGGACGATAACATCGCCTCGGATTACGGCAAGATCATGCGCCTTTTCGGGATCGGCGACCGGGAGCGCAATTTTGAGACCCTTGAGGAACTGATCGTTCATGGCGAGATCATCGGACGGCATAAGGGCAAGCTTGACCTGGATATGCACAAGCCCTTTGAACGCGACGACTTTATCAGTCTGCTCCTCTACATGGGTTTTATCACCATCAGCGGTACAGTGCTCAGTCAGTTGCGTTACGTTATTCCCAACTATGTGATTCAGAAACTGTATTACGATTATTTCAGAGCGGAGATCAAGCGGCGTGCCCAGATCGGGGTTTCTGGCCGCGCTGTTGAACATGCCGTTGCTGAGCTGGCCCTGCACAATAATATCAGGCCGCTGGTCGAAGAAATAAACAGCGTCTTGGCCCTGTTTTCCAACCGTGATTTCATGCGGATGGATGAAAAACACATCAAGGCCGTGATCCTGACCCTACTCTATCAGTCTGAGGTCTATTTTATCCGCAGCGAGCCTGAAGTGAATAAGCGCTACCCGGATATCCTGCTCCTGGAACGTAAGCCCATTGAGGTGCGCTATCAGTTTCTCTTTGAGCTGAAATTCAGCAAGAAAAAGGATGGGGCAAAGGGGCTGGAATCAAAACGGGTTGAAGGCATAGAGCAGATTCGGGGCTATCAGGAGCTGGCCGATATCAGTAGGCTGCCCAAGCTGCAATCCTATCTGCTGCTTACCGATGGCACGGAGATTGAGGCGGTTGCAGTCTGATGGACCGGTTTTGGAACGGGGTGACGATGGAGGGGCGACCAGCGGTCGCCCTTTGTTTACGAAGAAATCATGAGGCATCGTCAATTTCAACCAGTCTGCCGTTGCCGAGGTATTGAAAATTGGGCCCCTCAGGGGTCAGGGCCAGACAGATATCCGGTTGTAGGGGGACTTGGGATTGAATCGGTCGTAGATTGATAGTCAGCAGTTTGCGACCGGTCAGGTCTTCGATCCAATACTGATCGTCGCGAAAGAAGATGCGGGCATGTCGGGCAAGCAGGGAGGGGTGTGACAGGGTGCAGTCGCAATCGTCGTCGCTGCCGATAATGATCGGCAATTGATGAAAGGACTGGAGGGTGGCTCCGTATTGAACGACGAAGCTTTTTGCCACGGTGGCAAGAGGTTCTTTCGGGAGAGGGCGTCGCGAGGGAGGTGGTACGATGGGTTGCTCCGGTGTTTGGGCGGGCCGCATCGCTGGGAGAGGTTCCGGCTGGATTTTTTTTTGCCGGGGTACCTTGCTTTTTTTATCATCTGTTGGGCCAGTGGTTGTGAGAAAGCTGACTTTCGGACCATTTTTTCCGGCGAGGATCAGGACGTCACCGTTTTTCAGAAAGACTTCTTTTTGCTGTCTGCCGTTGACCAAGGTGCCGTTGGTGCTTGTGTCGACCAGCTTGAATCGGTTGCCTTCCCGTCGGATTTCAGCATGTTTGCGAGAAACAGCGGCACAGGTTTCAGGAAAGACGATGTGGCATTCAGGATGGCGACCAAGAAGCACAATGCCTTCGGAAAATTCATGGATTTCGCCTTTCAACGGCCCGTCAATATGAATCAGCTGTATTTTGATAGCAGGAATGTTCATTGGATTGCAGTCTGTTCTAATATAATGAGTAATGAGGAAGTGACACGGATTCGTGATCTGTGAGCAAGAATACCTTGTTTCCCGGTAGTTTTTCAAGAGAGGAGTCAGAAGAATGGGAAAAATCAGATTGTCAGCTCATGGTTTGACTGATATAGGGCTTCGTCGCACAAGCAATGAAGACAACTGGCTTATCCGATGTGAAGTAGGTTGTTTTCTGGTTGCCGACGGGATGGGCGGCGCAGCAGCCGGTGAGATTGCAAGCCAAATTTTTATGAATATTGCTGAGCAAGCAGATGGCCGCCCGGAAGAGCGGACCAAGAAAAAGGCGATAGCCCTCCTGAAAGAAAGTTTTAGCACCGCCAATACAGAGATCAGAAACCATGCCGTGAAGAATCCTGATCATATAGGGATGGGCTGCACTGCTGAACTCCTCCTTGTTCACGACAGTGGTTTTGTTCTCGGGCATATTGGCGACAGCAGGGCTTATCGATTGCGCCAGGGACATTTTGCCCGTCTGACAAAGGATCACTCTTTGGTGCAGGAACAAGTGGATCAAGGGCTGATTTCCAAGGACGAAGCCCGTACCCATCGGTTACGCAATGTGATCAGCAGGGCGGTCGGGGTCAATGATCAGCTTGAGGTTGATATTATTCAGGGCGGCTTGCAGGCTGGAGATCTTTTTCTGCTCTGTTCCGACGGCCTGACCGATATGGTTGCTGATGATGAAATTCTCAACATACTGCTCAGGCAGGAAGTATTAGCAGATCAGGCCGTCCGGCTTATAGAGCAGGCCAATGCGGGCGGGGGCAGGGATAATATAACAGTCGTGCTGGTGCGGGTGGACCCATGAACAAATGCATCCAGCTGTTCCTGACTGTCGCTTTGATGATGTATCCGTGCGGTATGTATGCTGCGGAGTCCAGTGGACAGTATGCACTTTCCAGAGCAGCGGCGCAACAGGCTGTCTGTCAATGGCTCAATCAGAACGATTACAGCTATCAGATTTTTCCT
>CBFDDU010000228.1:0-3729 GCA_965603655.1 uncultured Candidatus Electrothrix sp.
TTAGAAGCTGTGACGGCCTTTAATTCATCTAAAATGGTTTGAGCTGAATTTTTCTCAAATCCTCTTTCGATTCTCAAAAAAATGCTGTCGAGAGGTTCAAAAGAGTATTGAGTAAGAATGAAAGAAGCCGGTTTGAGAAAGCATGGGAGCAATATCATTATCCAACAAACAGGAGCAATCTGGAAGACTTCGAGATGGATACATCAGCAGGACGAAGGAAGAGGAAGAAAAGTTGCGAGAAAAAGCTGTTGATCAAATTCGGACTCTTTTGAAATTTTCCCAACAGAAATAAAAGCTACTCAGATAATTGACCCTGAAAAATTCAATCAAAAGTTTTGAACATAGAAAAAATCGAAAAAGGCATTACGAAACTTAAACGGCGAGTTAATGAGTTGGAGCAGCTAAGGGCAAATCATGCCCGTCATGATGACCCTGCCGTAGAAGTTGTTGAAGCGGCAATTCCCAACACTATTCTGGAGGTATTTGGATCAAGCTCTCCAGAATACAAACAGTACCAAAATCATGAGATTAGGTATGGTGCCTTTAATATTGATGAGGATCAACAGCCGAAGTTTGTAAAAGGTATTGAACACAGTATTGCCGCAATGAACGGCCTCATCAGCAGGTTGGAAGAAAAGAAAGAAGACCTGAGCTTATCGGTTCAATCAACTCAGGCGGAACATGTTGTTAAAGGGGAAGGTGTGAGCGACTGGAACAGAGATTTTTACAGGCTGCTTGAAGACGGTGGATGGATACGCTACACAACTTATCGGTCATGGTTTGGAAATTTCAATATCAAAAAGCAACGGCTGATTGCTGCCCTTGATAACGAAAAAGTCAAATTTCGTTTTGACCCAGACAGTTCAAATTACCGTGCCAAGTTGAAAATGAGAGAAAGGGTGTTTCCTTCAAAAGATAGTCTTTGGCGCAGAAAAATAATAGAACTATCCTTTGAAGACATAGTGATTGAAGCAGAATCTTTCCTTGCATGGCTCAAAGAGAATTACCCGCTTGAAGAAACAGAACAAATGAAGACAGTTGAAACAGCCGAAGATACAACTTCAGATAACCTACAGGCAGATAGCCAAGGGCTTTTACTCCCCCTTGAACATGAATACGAATCATCTCTGCTGAAAATCGCTGTGGAATGTTGGAAAGCTCTGTATGAAGATGCCGGGCCGGATGGCAAAAAGATACGCAAACCGCAGATTGAAAAATGGGTGGAAGAGCATTATTCTGAAGTGTCAGCCAACAGTCGGAAAACAATTGCGACGGTAGTTAATCCCTTCAAGAAAGGCGGCGCAACCTCTTCTGAATAAACTTTCAAACAAAACCTACCTACCATTTAACCATATGTAATCATACCTGTATTACATAACCTACCTAACCCTTCCGAAAACGGTTATCGTAACCTGCCCACCTGTTTTCCCGTCTCTTTTTACCTTAGAGTACCCGCAAGCTCATACGAGTTTAGCGGGTTTTTTCTTTTTAACACTCAACACAGGTAAAAACATGAGACATGAAACAATGACGGCACCAAAATGGATTACAGAGAAGAAAGTTTCAGAGATGACCGGGCGGGCAGTGCAGACCTTGAGAAACGACCGTTGCAAGTGCAAAGGCATTCCCTATTCTAACAAGCTGGCAGGCAACGACCAACCACGGGAACGCTCACCCTACCTCTTGCAGGATCAGGCTGTTCTTTTTTTATTCTGCTTTGCTCTCAATGTCAAAGAATACGGCAGGGAGGGCAAGGGTATGAGTTCAGCGGAAAATATAGCTCATGAGCTGGGCAAAGGGAAAGAGAAGAAAAACGGCAACGGCTGGCTGACCTGCTGCCCGGTGCATGATGATGAAAAACCGTCCCTGTCGATCCGTGACAAGGAAGACAGCAGCGGCACTCCTGATATAACCGTTAAATGCCATGCCGGATGCGATTTCAGAGCCGTGAAAAATGAAATACGGGCAAGAGGTCTGCTGCCGGAATGGGAACCGATAAACGGACAGCACAGGCCCCCCAACGGCAGCAAAACCAGGGCAGAAGGACGGAAAAAGAATCCTGCTTCTTATATCTGGAAGCAATCAAGGAAGGGGGCAGAGGCCGAAGAAGTGATTAAAAAGGCGTTCTCCTTCCGGGGAATTGATCTTGAAGAAATCCACCCGAATATGCGTCTGAACGAGTACAAGGGGCAACGTTCCATAGTTTGTGCAATGCAGCACCCTCTTGAAACAAACGCCACCGAAGAACCGCAGGCTCTCCATATGACCCTGTTGAATGAGAAAGGGGAAAAGACCGGTACCCGCTATCAGGGAGAAAAGAAGGGGCTGGCCGTGCTCTTGTATAACGAAGCTGACCGTCTGGTCATCGGTGAGGGGCTGGAAACAACCCTTTCCGCAAGGCAGGCGATGGGCTACAGCGGCATGGTCTGCGGAGATGCGGGCAACCTTGCCGCTATAACTCGCATAAACGACAGGTTCAGCAAGGCCTATATTCTCGTTGATTCGGACACAAAGAAGAAAAACTGCACCGGCCAGAGGGCGGCACTTGAGGCGGCGGAGAAGATAGCGCAGGCAAACAAAGGAGCCTCTGTTTTTCTTGTCACTCCTGATGATTCCTGTTTCACGGATCAGCCCGTTAAAAAGGATTTCAACGACCTGTCCGCCGAAGCAATACAGGAACGGTTCAAAGCAGCGGAGCAGGTGAGCGGGGCCGTTATTGAGCGGTTGGGCGGAGTTGTCGGATACGGGCAGACTGCGGACGAAAAAGAACAGGAGCAACCGGACAGCCCCTTACCGCTGACCAAGAAAAACGATACCTCCGAACCCTTTCCCTTTAAGATGCTGGGGCCGATTATGGCGGAAGCCTGCAAAGACATGCAGGAGGCGGTGCAGGCTCCTGACGCTTTGATTGCTCAAAGTGTGCTTGCTTCGGCAAACCTTGCTGTACAGCCTCTGCGGAATGTAGATATTGACGGACGCATTTTTCCTCTTTCTCTGTTCCTGCTCACCATAGCAGCTACAGGTGAACGGAAATCCGCTGTGGATAAGATTGTTCTGTATTCTCATCGAGAGGCGGAATACCAAGCAGAGCAGGACATGGAATCCTCTTTCAGTCTCTATGAAATGGAACAGGCCGCATGGGAACAGGAAAAGATTACCCTGGTAAAGGATAAGAAAAAAACTTCAAAGGAGAAACGCCCAGCTCTTGAGCAATTGGAGCAGCAAAAACCGGAAAAACCACTGGATCAGAAACGCCTGATTTCCGACTTTACCTTTGAGGGCCTGTATAAATTATTTCAGGTCGGGGTGCCGTCCAAGGGTCTTTTTGCCGATGAAGGCGGTCAGGTCACAGGAGGGCATGGAATGCGTCAGGAAACCATGCTGGCGACTGCTGCGGGCCTGTCCAAATTCTGGGACGGTGCGCCGGTGGACAGGGTCAGGGTTATTGACGGATCAAGCAGTCTGCACGGTCGGCGGTTGGCTGTTCACCTTATGATGCAGGAAAAGGTGGGGCTGGACTTCTTCAATAATGAGATTCTGCGGGATCAGGGGCTTGGTTCCCGAATGCTGGCAGTCTGGCCGACAAGTACAGTGGGCCGGAGAACGTACAAGGCTGTCAATGCCCATGAGCAGGAGGGGGTGCGCCGATTTCATCAGCAAGTATCCGGGTTGCTGGCGCAATCAATGCCGTTCAAAGGAGGCCGCAATGAACAGGAGCTTGACCCGCCG
>CBFDDU010000229.1:0-3715 GCA_965603655.1 uncultured Candidatus Electrothrix sp.
TGGTGTCAGAATATGCGGGATAAACCCAAGTCAGACTGGTCTGCGGGTGAGGCTGTTGATTTTGCCAAACATTGCATCATAAAATAAGGAGAGATATATGGATCTCACTTCGTTGTTGATCTTTCTCGGCCTTGGTGCGCTGGCTGGCTGGTTGGCTGGCCGGTAAAATTGTCAAGGGAGGAGGTTCCGGACTGCTGATGAATATCGTCATCGGCATCATCGGTTCTGTGATTGGGGGCTGGGCCTTTGGTCAGCTCGGGATATCGGTGGGAAACGATTTGGTTGGTTCCCTTGTCACCGCAGTGGTGGGGGCGATAATCCTCCTCTTTATTGTGGGGTTGGTGAAAAAATAGCTTGTTTTGCCTCTTCCATAGAGCGTCTCTTGCTCAACAGAGGCACGCACTAAAAGGGCCGCTTCCGTCAAAGGGAGCGGCCTTGAATGAAGACCTTACTCAGCCCCTTGTCATCGGGGGAGGAGTAAAGGCGGTCACCGGAGGAGCAGGCTTGTTATACTTCTCGACTTCCACAAGTGCTGTTTTTACAGTAGATCCTTGACCAAGCTTTGAAGAGCCAATATCGCGGGAAAGCACGTTATTGCAACCGTGCTTGCAGAGTGTATCTGCTTTTCCTGGTTCTTCGGGGTCGTACCATGCTCCCTCTGCGATCTGGATGACTCCGGCACGAATACGACCCGTGACCACGGCCCCGGCCAGGATCTGGCCCCGTCCATTAAAAACTCGAACTACATCACCATCAGTAATACCCCGTGCCTTGGCATCCCTGGGATGAATCAGCATGGGTTCACGCTCCTGTACCTCATAGAGTTCACGCAGTCGAGTGTTGTTCAGCTGGGAATGAAGGCGATACTCAGGATGACATGAGGTTAAATGCAGGGGGTACTGTTCAGCCATTGTGCTGCCCAGCCATTCATAGGGTTCCATCCAGCTGGGATGGGGCGGACAATCATCATAGCCAAAGGCGGCTATTTTTTCAGAGTAGAGTTCAATTCTGCCCGAAGGTGTAGGGAGCGCGTCTGCCGTGGGATTCTCTCGAAAGGCGGAATAGAGGACATGATTGACGTTCTCTTCCGGGAAGTTGGCATAGCCTTGCTTCCAGAATGTAGCGAAATTCGGCAAGATCAGGCCCTTCTCCTCACCATCTTTTTGCGCGTTCAGATAGAGTTGCTTAAGCCACTGGCTCTCATTCATCCCCTCAGTGAACTCATCCTTAAAGCCAAGGCGTTCGGCCACCGCAGCATAAATATCAAAATCAGGGCGTGACTCATGAAGGGGATCCACTACCTTTTGCATAGCCATAAGATAGTTATCTGCTCCTTTGCGGCGGGCAATGTCGTTACGTTCCATATTAGAGCAGGCTGGCAGGACGATATCTGCACAGCGGGCAGTGTTTGTCCACCAGGGCTCGTTGACAATGATGGTTTCCGGGATTTGCCAGGCCTGGAGCAAGCGATTGAGGTCCTGGTGATGCACAATGGGATTGCCACCGGACCACCAGATCAGTTTAATCTCCGGATAGGTTACCTCCTTGCCGTTGAAGTCGATGGTTTGGCCGGGATTGAGCAACATGTCGGCAATTCGGGCGGTGGGGATTTTGGTTTTCACTGGATTACTCCCCGTACCAGGGCCGCTCACTGAGACCCCGCTCTTTGGTTGGCCCATTCCTGTGTAATAACCATAGCCAAAGCCGAAGCCACCGCCGGGCAGACCGATCTGGCCCAGCATGGAGGCCAGCAGGATCACGGACCAGAAGACCTGCTCTCCGTGATCTGATCGTTGTAGGGCAGGTCCAGCCATGATCATGGTCCGTTTCTTTGCCATAGTTCGGGCTAATTTTTTGATGGTCTCAGCATCGATTTCAGTGAGTTCAGCTGCCCACTCAGCACTCTTAGGTTGTCCGTCTGTCTGGCCGAGCAGGTAAGGCTCCACCTCATCAAAGCCAACCGTATAGTTGGCTAAAAACTCCTGATCATGGAGTCCTTCAACAAGCAGGGTGTGGGCAAGTCCCAAGAGGAGAGCCGTATCGCTATTCGGACGCAGGGCCAGGGTCTTGGCCTTGAGCAGCTCTGCGGTCTGGTTCTTGACTGGGTTAATAGATATCGTCTCAATCCCGGCCCGCTTGATCTGATGAAAATAGGCCTCTGTTGTGTGCTCACCACCCCCGTTGCGCATGATCTGGCCATTTTTCAAGGGCGCTGTTCCCCAGAGAACTAGGAACTCGGTATTCTCGATGATGTTGGGAAAGGTGGTCAGCTCGCCGGTGGCAGCCGTGTTACTGCCGAGCACGATGGGCAGGATCGCCTTGGAGGCAGGCCAGCTATAGCCTCCGCTCTCATCAACAAAGCCACCAAAACCGTTCAGGAAACGTTTGAGTAAGCGCTGGGGATCATGGAGCAGCCCGGCGCAACGCCATCCATTGGATCCTCCAAAGATGGCTTGGTTTCCGTATTCTTGCTTTACCCGCGCGAGTTCAGCAGCAACTAGATCAAGTGCTGTGTCCCAGGAAACAGGAACAAAGGGTTCTGCGCCACGCTTGCTGCGGTCATTATTGATTCCGTCTCTGAGGTAGCTTGCACGGATCATTGGATATTTTATTCTGGTCTCGGAATTAACCCGTTCAGGCAGCACTTCAATCATTCTGGTGGGATACCTGTCATTCTTAAACGGGATGGCCTTAACAAAGGCCCCGTTGCGGACTTGGGCGGTAAAGGCCCCGAAATGGGAGCAGGTCATCCTGCTATAGTTCAGCAGCTCATGGGTCTTAGCCTGGACCGCTTTGGGTAGGGCCTGATCCAGTGAAAGGGCAGTGAGTCCGGCAGCCAGTCCCTTTATAAAGGTACGGCGGTGTAATCGGATGTTTTCTGGTTGATTTTTTTTTGCTTTTTTCTGTTCTGTTGGTCTCTTTGTCTTGTCTTTATCACTCATGCGGTACTTCATATTTTTTTTATTTAGCAACTGCTGATTAATTTAGAGGGGTGTTCTTTAACTGATGCGGCAGCTCGTGCTCTCCGCATCAGGTCTGCTTTCCACCTGGCGATCATGTCAGAAGATACGCCGGTTATTCCTCTCTACTTCACACTCTCAGTAGGATACGCAGCCCCCTTCCAGGCAAAGATACCACCCGGATGACGCAGCACCTTGCTGTAGCCCAGTTTTCTGGCCCACAGTGCCCCGTTATGGCTGCGGGTGCATTTAACAAAACCACAGTAGACTATAATGGTTTTGTTCTTATCCGTTCCCAGCAGGGCCGCATAGTCATCCTGGGTCTTGCCGTCGGTCTCTTTGCTGTCCCAGCTGTCCATAGGCGGAATGGGGAAGAGGAATTGCTTGGCCCCAGGGATGTGGTTCTTCTTATAACTATCTTCATAGGGCATAGTGTCGATGACCAGGATATCCTCTTTTGCGTCAATGAGATTTTTCAGTTCTTCTGTGGTGATCAGACCGTAATCGCCCTGCACGGTCTCACGGGCCAGTTTGACTGCTCCCTGCTCTTTTTCCACCTCTTTTTCAAATTTGTTTTGACCAAATCCTAATGCCGAGGCCGAGGTTGCTCCCAGAGTCAGAAAGGTTCCGACCATTATCCAGGTGAGACATTTTTTCATTTCATACATTGTGTTCTCCTTTTCTTGAAGGGTTCATTTTTTCCCGTTTTTTCGGGAAGAAATCTTCACCATGCTTATATCCGACATCTGAAATAG
>CBFDDU010000230.1:0-3689 GCA_965603655.1 uncultured Candidatus Electrothrix sp.
CAAATTGGCCTGGATGCGGGCCTCCGCTTTGTTTATCAGGGCAATGTTCGTTCCGATGATGGAGAAAATACCTTGTGCCCGTCCTGTCACACGGAGTTGATTTCTCGAACCAGTTTTACTGTGCACACCAATCGACTTCAAGGCGGCAGGTGTCCAAGATGTGGCGAAGGCATTGAAGGGGGCTGGCAATTTTCTCTCCATGATGCACGGAAGATCGAGTGAAATATATTAATGATTTGTCTCGGTTGAAACCTGCCCAGATTGTCCTGCTTATCGCGACCTTGGCCGGGGTTTTTCTTTTGGGGAGATGCTCACAACCGGAACCGATAAAAGAACCGATCCCTGTGGAGCAGCCGGTTCATCCTGAACTCGGCAGCACCTTGGATGAGGCTGAGTCTTCCCTTGTCTCGACAACAGAGACGGCAGAGCAGGAAGAAATTCGATTTGACGAACAATGTAGAGATATCCGACTGGATGCGCAATCTTGCGTTTTCCCCTTTCTTTATTCTGCGGGGAGCGGCACGATAATATGTGTGGCACCTGAACAGAAGGGGAGCCTTCTCCGGCCTGTTGTCCTCCTGAAACCTTCGGGGAAGAAGAGGCGTATTGCGCCTCCGGGAAGATCGGTGAAGAAATATTCTGCCGACATCTTGGGCGCAGATGACTCGTCCGCCTGCGAAGGAGGGCTGGTGCCTGCATTGCGGGCAACCGTTGCACTTTTGGAATCTCGGTGCATCCTCTACGGCACAGGACCGCTCAGCGACTGTTCAGGTATTTTTCACCAGGTGCTATTGGGGGTGAAAAGACGCTGTCAGGACTACGCGTATCCCTCCTCTAAATATTATCGGGATTCCAGAAGTCTTGCCCGCTGGTATCATGAGCAGGGAGAGTTGATCCTTATCAGAAACGCCTTGGAACGTCCTGATTTGATCAGGACGGGAATGGTCTTTTTTTTCGGTCGGGCGGGAGCGATGTACAAAAATTTTACTGTGAAGAGCCTTTTGAACCGGCGGAACGGGATTCGCCATATGGGTGTTGTTACGCGGGTGCATAAAGATAGATCGGGTAGAGTGGTCAGCTATGAGCTTTTTCACGGGCATGGTCGAAGAGGCAAGACGGCGGCCTCAATAACCCGTTGGCATAGGCGTATGCCGACCAGGGCCGGTTATCCGCCCTTTGGCAACGGACGCGAGCAACTGGTTGCCGCAGCCCGGCTCGTCCGCCCAGAGAAGATTGCGAAATCCGTAAACCAGTGAGGCAGTAAAGTGCTGCTCCAGTTTCTGACTGAGGCGGTGCTGCTGCCCTCCTTTGCCGGCATCTTTGGGATCATCCTGGCCCTGGGTGCGTCCTTTGGATTCATTCATATGATGGGAATTCCCTTTCTTCCTGACCGGGCTTGGTTGCTATCGGATAACTGGCATATTGGGTTGATGAAGGAAACCCGACATGATGCCGGAAAAAATGTTGTCAATGTATTCCGACTAATGGTAGACAATATACAAGTTGTTAATTGTCCACAAGCATCATGTCTAAGTGAATTTCAGCTTTCTTGAGTAAATTATGCTGTTGAAGATGAAAAGTCTCGGTCCGTTACGTCAGGCTGAATTTGAACTGGGTGATTTAACCGTTATATGCGGTAAAAATAATACCGGAAAGACCTATGCTACGTATGCTCTCTACGGTTTTTTGAGTTTCTGGGAGGAGTCCTTTGTTCCATCAGTTTCTCGGGATAAGATAGATATCTTGCTGAACGAAGGAAGCCTGCTTATTGAACTTTCGGAATATATTAAGAAGGCAGATGAAATCATCCGTCAGGCCTGTAACGTGTATTCGGACCTCTTCCCCCGTATTTTTGCCTCGTCTGAAAAGCTGTTTACAGATGCAGGATACGAGATATCTCTGTCTCAAAACGAGATAGAAACAAAGGTAGAATTTAACAAAGTCTACGGATCAGCCAAAAATGATCAGTTCAGTATCAAGAAAGGGACGAATGAAACCTTGGAAGTGAGTCTCTTGCTCGAACGAGAAAAGCCCTCACCCCTGCAAAAGACTTCGTTACAGAGATCTATCGGCAAGGCAATCAAGGAAATCATCTTTTCATCGGTCTTCCCCCACCCTTTTATCGCCAGTGCCGAACGCACCGGAGCAGCTATCTTCCGCAAGGAACTGGACTTTGCCCGTAATCGGTTGCTGGAGCAGATGAACGCTATGGAACGGGATCTTAATCCCTTCAGCCTGCTTGATAAAGTCTATGCCGATTATGCCCTGCCGGTGCACAGGAATGTGGACTTTACCCGTCGGCTGGAAGAGATTTCGAAACGGGAGAGTTTTATCGTCAAAAATCATCCTGAGTTGCTGGCTGATTTTAGCGAACTCATAGGGGGAAAGTACAAGGTCGTGCGTGACGAGCTGTACTATATTCCTGATAATAACAAACGGCTCCGCCTGACTATGGATGAAAGTTCCAGTGCCGTCCGTTCCTTGCTGGATATCGGTTTTTACCTGCATCATGTTGCCTGTCCGAACGATCTGCTGATGGTGGATGAGCCGGAATTGAACCTGCATCCTGAGAATCAGCGAAAAATAGCTCGTCTCTTTGCCCGGTTGGTCAATCTTGGGATAAAGGTCTTTATCACCACCCATAGTGACTACATCATCAAGGAGTTCAACACGTTGATTATGCTTAGTCAGGCAGGGGCTGCTGTACAGCAAATCAGAAAAAAGGAAAAATACAGGATAGAGGAACTGCTCCGGGCAGAACAGATTCGGGTATATATGGCCCAGAAAGAATCTATACTGCTTGATGGGAAGACAAGAAAGGTGTCAGCACTGACTTTAGTACGGGCAGATATTGATCCGGAACTCGGTATTGAGGCGGAAAGTTTCGACAATACCATTGATGAAATGAATCGTATCCAGGAAGCATTGCTGTTTACTCAGGAGGATGCCTGATGGAAGAAAGCCTGGAGGCCCTGCACAAACTGCTTGTTGATGATATTCTCGGTGACATTATTCATGAACATGGAATCTGCTGTTCTGTCCGGCTTCGGGAAACAGGGAAAGAGGCAAAGCTGAAGCGAGTAGATATTCTGGGTGTTCCTGAGAAGTCTGTCCTGATGAAACTGGATGCCTATGACCAGCCGCTCTCTCTCTTCACTCTGCGATCATTAATAGCCCTGTAATAGCTGCTTTCACTTCCCTGTCGGGGCCCCGTTCGTTGTACTTCCCAGCAGCCCTATTTCTGCTGTTCTTCCGCCCGCCAGTAAGGAATCCCCCTCTCCTGCCGATCGAAATGACCGCACCATACCTCTTGATCCTATTGTGATGCCCTGCGGTATGAGTAAGAAATACTCTGTCTGCTGTTTCTTCTTGACTTTTTCAGTCTTAAACTGTTTGTTTTTCTTTACAAGTCTCTTGAAGAAAGAGCTGTATCCTTAACAAGAGGTACCGACAAATTGCTCGGCATTATGCCGCTGGCGAGTTTGGTCGTTGTCTTTTGGGGGAGTCCTGCATTGAGATGATGATGGATGCCTGATATGTTGTCTCAAAAACAACAATCGGGAGAGTTTTATGATTTGCCCTCAATGCGACTCGGAGCATATTGTCAAAAACGGCGTAAGGGAGAATGGAAAACGGGTGTGATTAAAAGTGCGGTTTTAAGAATTATCGTGTGCGCGGAAGAGCATACT
>CBFDDU010000231.1:0-3658 GCA_965603655.1 uncultured Candidatus Electrothrix sp.
TGCCGCTTTATGGCATCAAGCAGGGTCTCGCTGCTCACCCCTTCAACAGGCGCTTCTCCAGCAGCATAAATATCGGTTAAAATAAGAACATCTGCCCGATAAAACGCCGTTGCAAACTCCTCAAAAAGGCCCTGGGTACGAGTATAGCGATGGGGCTGAAAAACCACAACAAGACGCCGATCCGGCCAGCCGTCCCGGACCGCATCCAGCGTTGCCCGAATTTCCGTAGGATGATGACCGTAATCATCGACCACCAGAATCCCCTGTTTTTCTCCCTTGACTTCCAGCCGCCGCTGCACCCCTTCAAAATGTTCAAGAGCATGAGCGATCAGGGGGAATTCTATTTCCAGTTCTAGGGCAACCGCAATGGCAGCCAAGGTATTATACACCGTATGGCGTCCCGGCGTATTTCGTTTGATTCTTCCCAGCTCTTTGCCCTGATATAAAACAGTAAACTCGTTCCTGCGCCCATCAACTGAAATCTTGGTGGCCTGGAGATCAGCCTGTTCGCTCAGACCGTAGGTGATCTTTCTTCGTTCAATCTGCGGGAGCAGGCTTGCAAGATTATTATCATCAAGGCAGACAACCGCAACCCCGTAAAAGGGTATTTTATTAATAAATTCAAGAAAGGTTTCCTTGATATGATCCAGATCCCGATAATAATCCAGATGCTCCAGGTCAATATTGGTGACCACCTCGATCACCGGAGAAAGCTTGAGAAAAGAACCATCGCTCTCATCGGCCTCAGCAACAAGGAATTCGCCTTCACCAAAATGGGCATTACTGCCACCAAAACAGTCGACCTTGCCGCCCACCACCACAGTGGGATCCAGTCCGGCCTCATCAAGAATTGATGCGACCAAGGAGGAGGTAGACGTCTTACCGTGACTTCCAGCAACGGCAATACCAAATTTCTTCAACCGCATAAGTTCAGCAAGCATTTCAGCCCGCTGAATCACCGGAATCTGTTCGTCCCGCGCTGCCATGACTTCCGGGTTATCCTCGGCAACAGCGGTTGAAACCACCACGACATCAGCTCCAGATACCCTATTTGCCTGGTGGCCCTCATAAATAATTCCGCCTGCCAATTCCAGTCGGCGAGTAATGTCTGTTTTGCGTAGATCCGAGCCGCTGACCTTATAGCCCAAATGGAGCAGGAGTTCGGCAATTCCAGACATGCCAATACCGCCTATTCCGACAAAATGGATATGCTTATGTTCTTTTCTTTTATACATCCGATTTTGCTCAGCAGAGTGTCCCCTGCATAGTTCAGTCTCTTTTTAACAACAGGAAAGAAAATCCACCCGACAGGATAAAAAAATCCATCGGCAACACATCCCCGCCACTTTAATTACCGTTTAATGACCATTGAGTTATCGACAAGGTCCATACAGCTGTCCAGTATTCGCTGGGTGGCCTCAGGTTGCCCCATATTTTTCATGGCAAGAGCCATGGAGTTCAGCTTATCAATATCACCTAATAATTGCGAAAGAATTTTACCGAGCAGATCCGCATCCAATGCCGACTCCCGATACATTACTGCACCGCCTCCGGCAACATAGTACTGGGCATTCTTCGCCTGATGATCATCCGCTGCATAGGGATAGGGGATTAGCACCGCTGGCAGCCCCATAACAGACAGCTCCGCAAGGGAGGTCGCTCCTGCCCTGGCAAGGACCAAATCCGCCTGACTATACAGGGACGCCATATCCGTAAAAAATGCCCTAACCTCGGCCTTGACTCCGGCTGCTGCATACCCGTCTCTGACCTTTTCTTCATCTGCTGTGCCGGTTTGATGGATCAGCTGTACCACCTTTTTTTGCTGCTCATCAAGCTGAGCCGCCACGTCAAGCATCAGCATATTGATGCGATGGGCACCGAGACTGCCGCCCATGACCAGCAGGGTCATGGGGCTGTCTTCTTCTCCACTGTCGTTTTTCCCGCTGCCCGCCTCCTGCTGCCTGCGTTCGGCTGCTGCCAGAATTTCTTGGCGAACCGGATTTCCTGCAACCACAGTTTTCTGTTCTGGAAAAGGATATTCCCCAGAAATAGAGACAAAGATCCTGCTGACAAAATGAGAGATCATCCTGTTAGCCAACCCCGGTATGGAATTCTGCTCGTGAATACAGGTGGGCACAGAGCGCAACCGGGCCGCCAACAGCACCGGTCCGGTGACATAGCCCCCCACCCCAAAGACCAGATCCGGCTGAAAGCGTTTTATTATCTTCCATGATTCCAAAACAGCTACGGGCAGACTGAGCAGGCTCTTGATGCGGTGCTTCAGGCCCATACCCTTCAGCCCCATGCAGGCAATGGATTCCTGTTGGAAATTAAATCCGGCCAGCGTCTTTTTGTCAAGTTGCCGCTGTGTTCCGATAAACATAATCTCGCAACCAGGGTATTTTTGCTGCAATGCGGTTGCCAAAGCTATGCCGGGGAAAAGATGACCGCCAGTGCCGCCACCTGTAATGATTATGTGCATGGAGTTTATATCCTAAAGCTCTTCGGTTTCATTTCTCAAAATATTCCAAAAAACGTTCGCGTGAATATCATGTTCCCAAGCGTTCAATCCGTGTTAGCCACTCATTAAAATGAGGACATTGTTGACGAATGGTCTGAATACCTATAGCCTCGGAGATACTCTTCCCCAGAGCAACTTTTCGATAGCCGATAACGAGCGACTCAAGCCGTTTGCTCGGAGATTTCTCCGGATCATCGTTTATTTCTTCAGGATGAGCGTACTGCTCAACAATACGGATCAATTCAACTGGATGCGCCCCGGATTTTCCTGCAAGAATATCCACATCGCTAAAAAGCAGGGCCTCAAATTCATGCATCTCGATGTACGGAATAAAACGTTTCCCCGGATTATACTCAGGAAAAGCATTCAGGATTTCGTCCTGAGTAGCCTTTTCAAGAATCTCGGCTTTCTCCGCCGCTGTCAGCCTGACTCCATTGAGCCCTTTTCGGCTTGCCTCCAATTTCCCCGGCCAGTCGGCATCAATCCTGAAATAATCAAACATGGTTGAAACAAAAATATCATTACGCTGCTTGAGAAGATTGCCGATATCCCGTTTTGCCCGGTTAAAACGGATATCACCGCCTTTATGACCGGGTTTCCCGATAAGTACGGGGTAGAGATAAATACAATCACAGGCCATTTGCGGAGCCAGCACATCCCGAACAAAAGTCTGTTCAGTCTGTCCTTCAACAACGATATAAATCTCGACACTATTCATAATCAGGGCCGCCGGTGACAATATTCTTTTGCCAAAGCTCACCCAAAGAATAGTCTTCAAGCCACGCTGCAAGCTCCCTTTCATCCAGTCTCTTAAAAACAGAGGCCCCGTTCCGCCGATTCACCACAATAATATCACTCGGCTCAAAACAATCAACAAGTGCCGGAGACTGGGTTGAGACAATAAGCTGTATTCTCTGCGATGCGGCATAAATCAGTTCAGCGAGAATATCAATCGCATAGGGATGAAGTCCTAATTCCGGCTCATCAATAATCATGGTTGCCGGAGGGTCAGGCTGCAATAATGCCGTTGTTAAGCAGATGAACCGGAGCGTACCATCGGAAAGATGATGCGGTTTCAGCGGATAATCCGCTCCCCTTTGTTGCCAACGAAGCCGGACCTTTTCGTTCTTATCCGGA
>CBFDDU010000232.1:0-3657 GCA_965603655.1 uncultured Candidatus Electrothrix sp.
AATGTCATATTTTCAGTGGCCTTGACTTCCATATTGAGGCGAAACCTGTTGGTCAGTAAGGTGTCGCTGCTGTACTCGCGCCCGCTTTCCAGCGCCCCGGTTGCAGGGTTGAGGTAATCAGCACCTGTTGCGCTGTAGTAATCCATTCGAGAACGAAAATCACCGGTCAAGAGGAATCGTGATGCAAGATCCCAGGCCTCGGATCGCTCTTCAAGGAGTTCGTTCATGTCCTCCAGTTTGCTTTCCATGTCTTCAAGATTTTCATTCATGGCCTGCAATTTTTCATCATTTTCAGTAACGATCTCGTTTTTCCGGGCAAGCTCCTCCTGCAGCTGATCGACCTGTTGCGCTAACTCTTCAACTTTTCCGTCAGAGATATCTGCCGGTGCCTTTACTCCTCCTGCCATTGCAGCGGCAGGCAGAGCAATCATTCCGGCAAGTGTCAGTATTGAAAATGCTTTTTTCATATTACCCTCGTGTTCATTTTTATAAGAGTACAACCTGTACCAAGGTTCTGTGTATAGAGTATAGGTCATTGGCACGAGCAGCTACAAAAAAATAATTTAATTTTTTGAACCGTTTTGTTATCCCCGCTCTCCTGGACAATAATCCAATAAAGCAGTTGACCCCTGCGGATAAGGAGAATATACTTGAACTTTCTTTAGCAGTAATATAATAGCTACCTAGCTTGTCTTAATATAAATAAAAAGAGTGCCGGATAATGAACTTTGAACCGAAATGGATCGCCTGGGAGATTACCCGTCGTTGCAACCTCAACTGTGTACATTGTCGGTCTTCTTCCGAGCTTGACATTGCAGGTCATCCTGATTGTTCTCTTGAAGAGGCAAAGCGGATGCTGGATGATATCAAATCCTATGCTGATCCGGTCATGGTCCTCTCTGGCGGGGAGCCTCTCCTCCGCCCTGATGTTTTTGAGATAGCATCCTATGGAACAGGCCTCGGTCTGCGAATGTGTTTGGCAACTAACGGTACCTTGGTGACCGAAGAAACCTGTCGCAATATCAAGGAATCCGGCATCAAGATGGTTTCTCTGAGTCTGGATGGTTCCACTGTTGAGGTTCATGATGATTTTCGTAATCAACCCGGAGCCTTTGAAGGGACCATGAACGCTATTCGGCTGTTTAACGAACATGGTATTCAATTTCTTATCAACTCTTCCTTTACCAAAAGGAATAAGGACGAAGCAACAAAAATTTACGAATTGGTAAAAAAACTAGGCGCTACAGCCTGGTACCTCTTCATGATTGTGCCCACCGGGCGCGGTGAAGATATCATGGAGGAGCTGATTCCAGAGTCGGAATATGAGGATATCCTGAACTGGCATTATGATATGGAGAAAGAAGAGCAGGAAATGTTGGTGCGTCCGACCTGTGCGCCCCAGTATTACCGGATTGTGCTCCAGCGTTCCAAGGCCGAGGGCGAAAAATTTAAACGCCGCTCCTTGAAATTCTCCACTGGTGGCTCCAAAGGATGTTTGGCAGGTCAGCTGATCTGTTTGGTCGATGTTGACGGTAATGTGCTGCCGTGCAGTTATTTTCCAAAGTCTGGCGGTAATATTCGCGAGCAGTCTTTTCAGGATATTTGGGAAAATTCAAAGCTTTTCCTGGAACTCCGCAATTTCAAAGGGTATAAGGATAACTGTGGACGTTGCGAGTACGTTAATGTTTGCGGCGGCTGCCGGGCCCGGTCCTATGCCATGACCGGTGATTATCTGGCCCAGGAACCTTTTTGCACCTATCAGCCGAGGAACGTAACAGGAGCGTAGGGACACGGCATGCCGTGTCCCTACAGAATTGACGTCCCCCCCCTGATATACAAATAACTCAATAAAATGAATGATACTTTCTTGCGTGCTTGTCGCGGCGAAAAAACCGAATATACCCCGGTCTGGTTCATGCGCCAAGCAGGTCGCTATCTCCCCGAATATCAAGCTGTCCGCAGTAAACTGACCTTTCTGGAACTGTGTAAAAAACCGGAGCTCTGTACCGAGGTCACTCTCCAGCCTATTGATATTTTTGGTTTTGACGCAGCAATTCTGTTTTCCGACATCCTTATTGCCATGGAGGCAATGGGGCTGGAGTTGGAGTTTCATGAGGGACGAGGGCCGGTCTTTCCGGACCCGGTTCGTTCCCAGGCTGCTGTGGACCGTCTGATCGTTCCTGATCCGGATGAGACCATGCCCTTTGTCATGGAAACCATTAAGTTGCTGCGCAAAGAGCTCAAGGTTCCGCTGATCGGTTTTTCCGGGGCCCCTTTTACCCTGGCAACCTATTTGATTGAGGGTGGATCATCCAAGGTCTTTCTGGAAACGAAAAAGATGGCCTTTCAGGAACCGGAAATGTATCATGCCCTGTTGCAAAAAATCACCGAATGCACCAGCCTCTATCTCCAGGCTCAGGCCAGGGCCGGTGCCCAGGCTCTACAAATTTTTGATTCCTGGGCAGGGATCTGGGCACCCCATGATTATGCACGCTTTGCTCTGCCCTATGTGCAGTCCATTATTGCCGACCTGCGCAAGATGACCGATGTTCCGATCATTTATTTTGCCAATAACGGCTCCACCCTGATCAAGCACACCAAGACAGCCGGCGCTGATGTGCTCGGCCTGGATTGGCGCATCAATATCGGTGAGGCAGCCAAAATGGTAGGCGACCATGCCGTGCAGGGGAACCTTGATCCTGTGGCTCTCTTTCTTCCGCAAAAGGAACTGGAAGAGCAGATCAAGACAATCCTTGACGATGCCAAGGATGCTAAGGGCCATATCTTTAACTTAGGGCACGGAATTCTTCCGCAAACTGACCCGGATAAGGCCAGAATCGCTGTTGAGGCCATCCATCGTTTCAGTGCGCGATAATTCCTAGGTCCGGCAAGGAGGGTTCTTGTTATGCAGCTTTCGGTACTTCCGGGTCTTCCAGGGATTGATACCTGCATTGCTCTGATGGAGCAGTATGCAATGCTGCCGAATATCCGTCGTCACTCTTTGCTTGTCGCTCGGATTGCCGAGCTGCTGGCCTTTCACCTTCAGGAGAGGTTACCGGGTGGGCAGGCTCCTGATCAGGATTTCTGTGTGAACGGGGCCTTGCTCCATGATATCGCAAAAACGCCCTGCCTGAAAGACGGCTGTGATCATGCTGAAATTGGTGGAGAAATTTGCCGACAACATGGGTATCCTGAAATAGCTGAGATTGTGGCTGGTCATGTGATCCTTCAAAATTTTTCTCCGGAAAAATACAGACAAGGCTTTTTTCAGGCTCAGGACATTGTCTACTATGCAGATAAGCGGGTTCGACATGATGCCATTGTCAGCTTGGCTGAGCGCCTGGAATATATTCTGGAAAATTACGGCGGAAATGACAAACGCATCCAAAGGGGGATACGAGATAACTTCAGAAAATGTGAGCAACTGGAGGATGTTATCTTCAGCTTTCTTGATTTTCCCCCTGCGCAATTATGCAGCAAGGTTGAACAACATAACGGCCAAAGTTCCTTGATCGGACTGCCTCTTCATACCTCCTCGTTTAGGCAGGAAGAAGATTGAGCTGGAAAAATGCAGGTGGGCGGGCTTGATCAGAACGGATTTTCAGAGCAATACCTGAAAAAATTTTTCTGAACCGGCTTGCCTCCCCCTGAAAAAAT
>CBFDDU010000233.1:0-3654 GCA_965603655.1 uncultured Candidatus Electrothrix sp.
AGCCAGATGATCTGAGTATGGAAACAGTGCTTATTGCCCCTCCTGACGATCTTGCGGACCAAAGTATCGTGCAGACCTCCACGGTGTTGTTTTCAGGGTCTGCTCTGTCTGGTTCACCTCGTTCCTCTGAGACCTCGCCTTGTGAGAAGACCTCTCTGGATACAGACGTTGAGCAGGATGATGAATTAGCAGCAACAATCATCCTACGGCCTGATAGGAAGGAATGAACTGTCCCAGAACTACAGAGCTGGTCAGCGGGGTTAAGGCTGTTTATGCGCGGGAATCAGCTCGGCATGCCGATGTTCAGGCCGCTATCGAGGCGTATCTGCTCCGAGAGTTCCGGCACCTTGATCAGAGGCGGAGGCAGGAGGCGATAGAAGATCTGGTCACCCACTTTGCTGCGGAGCATGTCGATGCCCGGCCTGTTTCTCGGGAGGCTGACAAGGATTTTCTTCGCTTCTGTTCCCTTGTTCTCGGTTATCAGATTGAGAACGACGAATTGGCGACCGAGGAGCTGCAGCAGCGCCTGAGCGAGGCCTTGACCTCAATTTTTGAAGCAGTCAACCGGCTTATCCGAACGGTCAATATGACCTTGATTGACGATGGGCGGACCCAGGAGACAATTCGCTTTTTTATCGGGGAACAACTGGACAGCGGTTCGGGAACTGTCTCGCTTGAGGAGCATCTTGATCAGATCAGAACAGCCTTTGTCACCTCGCATCGTGCTTTTAAAAGGGCTGTGCAGATGATGGTGGAGAAAATCCTGACAGAGCTAGATCCAGAAATACTGACAAAAAATGCGGATACCGGCTTGAAATTTGGCCCGTTGCGCAAGGCCGAGGTTTTTGAGCAGTACAGCCGGACCTTCGGAGAGTTCCGAAATTGGTTTGACAGCGGACGATGCATGGAGGATTTCCTCCGTTCTTTTGAGCAACAATATTCTGAAATACTACGACAAACTCGGAGGTAGTCATTTGAAAATTTTCAGCCGGTTACTTGTTCTGTTTTTTCTTCTCTCATTCTCGGGCTGTGCAGAAAAGCCTCCAGAGAAACCCACAGGACCGGAATGGATCTACGAAAAAGATGCAGTCAGTCTTCGCATCAAGGCCGATCCTCTGCTGAACGTCATTGACGGAGAACCGCACACCCTGATGCTCTGCCTCTACCAATTGCGCAGCAAATCAATGTTTGAACAGCTTTCCGGCAATGAGGACGGTATGTATCAATTGTTGGACTGCGAATCCTTTGACAGCAGCGTCAATATGGCCAAGCGGCTTATTATCCATCCTGATCAGGATATGACCATTATAACGGATCGACTTGCCGGGACAAGGTATCAGGGGATTGTTGCTGGCTATTTCACCCTTCAGCAAGAGCGGATGACACGGGTCATTGACATTCCCGCTGTTCTTTCGCAAGACGGGAAATCCTATCTGGCGGACCGACTGAAATTGGTTGTCAATCTCGGTTCGGAACAGATAGCCGCTATCAGGAAAAACTGAGGAGTGAGATGGAACGACCATTTTTCTGGCACCAGGGGCTCTTTCTTCAGCCCCAGCATTTTCAGCTGCAGGATCAATATATTCAGTCACTGCTCACCCCGCTCCATACCTATCTTCAACCCCATTTTTGGGGGATCGGCAGCATGACGATACAGGATGCAGCATTGGGAAGCCTTTCCTTGCAGGTTTTGGATGGGAAGTTCCTCTTCCCGGACGGCAGTTTTGTGTCTCTGCCTGATAACGGCCTCCTCGCTCCCCGTTCCTTCAGCGAGGACTGGGTGGAGAGCGGTAAGCCGCTGGGTGTCCTGTTAGGGGTGCGAAAGTGGAACCCTGCCGGTGATAATGTCACGGTTCTTTCTTCGGTAGAGAACATGAGCGATGTTTCCACCCGCTTTGTTAGCGCAACAGAACCGGAGGAGGTTCCTGACCTGTATCAGGGCGAGGCAACAGCCCTGGTCAAGCGCCTGTATTATGTTCTGAAGATTTTTTGGGACAGCGAAGAGGATGAGCTGGGCGACTATGAGTTGATTCCGCTTGCCCGCCTTCAGCGTCACGGTGAAAACATTGTCCGATCCGAGCGTTTTTTTCCACCCTGCCTGTGTATTGATGGGTTCGGGCCGCTGATGAAACTGATTGCCGATATTCGCGATCAGCTCGCCTCAAGGGCACATATGCTTGAGGCCTATAAACGGGAACGTGGTATCCATACAGCTGAATTCGGTCCTCGGGATACCGTCTATCTTCTGGCCCTGCGTTCTCTGAATCGCTATGTCCCTGAGCTTGTCCATATCACCGAGGCCCGAACCGTCCATCCCTGGACCGTGTATGGCCTCCTCCGCCGGATCATCGGAGAACTTTCCAGTTTTTCAGAAACAGTGAATGTTCTGGGAGAACAGGAAGGGGAGGGGGATGCACTCGTCCCGTCCTATAATCATCGAAAATTACACACCTGTTTTTTAGCGGCCCAGGATGTGTTGCTTCGCCTCTTGGATGAGATTACCGCCGGACCAGAGTATATGCTGGAACTGGTTTATGACGGAGCCTATTTCAGCGGCGAGCTGTCCCCAGCCATGTTTGATGCCCATAACCGTTTTTATCTGGTTGTGGCCACTGACCATGATCCGGGGCCGATCATACAGAGTTTTACCGGCCTTGCTAAAATCGGATCACGGGAGTCACTGCCTTTGCTCATTGCCCGTTCCCTGCCCGGTATCAGGACGAATCATTTGGAAACAGCACCACAGGAGCTGCCTCGCAGGACCGGGTCGTATTATTTTCAGATTGATCATCACAGCGATTTATGGCAGCAGGTGCAACGCGGTAATCAGCTGGCGATTTTTTGGGACACGGCGCCGGATGAGGTTAAGATTGAACTTATGGTGGTTGGCAGGAGGTAACTATGTCGCTTCTTGATTGTTTTGTTGAACTGATTGCCTATATCGCCTATTTCGGCAAAACTGTTCCGGTCCGCCAGGTTTCCTATGAACAGGTGAAGACAGACGTGGCTCACCTGGTGGATAAGGCCCAGGACAGCTTTCAACAGAGTCGTCTGCCCCAGGATGATTTTGACCAAGCCCGTTTCGCTGTTTTTGCCTGGATTGACGAGGTGGTGTTGAGCTCGAATTGGTCGGAAAGGGGGAAATGGCAGGGCGAGCAGCTGCAGCGCACCTATTATCAGACCACGGAGGCTGGCGAACTTTTTTTTGACCGGCTTAATCAGCTCCGGCCTCAGCAGCTTGAAGTGCGCGAGGTGTATACGCTGTGTCTGGCGCTCGGGTTCAGCGGGCGTTACTGTAATCCCGGCGATGAATTTCTTCTGGAACAGCTGAAGAATTCCAACCTTAAATTGCTAGGCCCGGAGTCTGCTGTCCATCCTGCTGAGCAAGAACTTCTTTTTCCGGCTGCTTATGTGCGGGAAGGAGGGGCTGGAAAAAATGCCTTCAAGGACCGACGTGTTTCTTCGCTGAAGTGGATTGTCGGAGCGACCTTGCCGGTCCTGCTGTACTGGGGGCTTTTTTTTATCTATCGGTTCGTGCTTGATAATGTGAGTGAAAATTTTATTTCCTCGGTGCGCTGATGAAGGCTTTTTGGGGAACGGCATTGCAATTTCTGTTGCTGCTCATTCTGTTGCTGGTTACCTATGGTGTGGTGC
>CBFDDU010000234.1:0-3624 GCA_965603655.1 uncultured Candidatus Electrothrix sp.
ATGTGTTCGCCCTTTTATGCCGGGCAGACACGCAGGTCTGCCCCTACAATTCCGCTCCTTAAAACGGGGACTTTATTTCTTGTCGGTTTCCTAATAAAAGCGGGTACAGTGCAGCGGGAAACACGTACCTGCGTTTCCGTCCCGTTTTTCGTGAGATTGGAGGAATGGCGAAACCTACTGCAATTCAACTCCGCAAGGCAAGATAAAAAATGGGTTGGGCACGGTCACGAGCAGGAGCACGCCGTGCCCCTACGGGATTTATTCCGTTTCCCCTGTTTTTTCTGACAGCTTGACATTGTGCAGGGAAGATAATAGTATATTTTTATAGATGGTCATAAAGATCATAATGACCATGATGTGACCAACTCGTACAGGGAGAGTCAATATGACGACAGTATCAGTAGCAAACGCAAAAAGTCATTTATCCGAACTTATAGCAAAAAGTTGTTATACTCATGAACGATTTATAATCACGAAGAGAGATAAACCGGTCGCCGCCTTGGTCAGTCTTGAAGATCTGCAAATTATTGAGCAGCACGAAGAACGGCAGGGGTTAGCTTCTCTTGTCGGGCAATGGAAAGATTTTGAGGAGGTGGGGGAGCAGATCAGTGACCTGCACCAGTTACGAAAGGATTTAGGGACGAGAAAAGATGTTTCTCTTTGATACGGATGTCATCACCAATGTCCTGAAAAAAAGCCCCTCGAAAATTCTTCTTAAAAAGCTCGTTGGTCTTCCGAGAACCAAGCAGTATATCTCCACCATCACGGTTTCAGAGATAGTGTACGGAGCAGTCAAAAGTAACCGACCGGAATATCATCTGAACAACCTTGAACACATTTTGCTGCCCTCTGTCAATGTGGTGGGGTTTGATACCAAGGCAGCCTGTGTCTGCGGGCGGCTTCGAGCTGAACTGGAGAAAAAGGGGCAGCGCCTTGACCTTGCCGACCTTGAAATAGCTGGAATAGCCATTGCCGGAGATTTTACCCTTGTGACAGGAAATATCCGCCATTTCGGCAGAATTGACGGGCTGAGAGTTGAAAATTGGTTTCAGCGTGATTCCGCGTGAAAAACCCATCACAGGGGCAGAGTTAAGAAGCTCCGTTTATCGTTGAATCATCATTGATTCACCGTCGCCATAACCGCCTTAAAACTCGCCAAGCCCGCCTCAATGGTTTCGATGATTTCAGAGGCAAGGATATCCGGGTCAGGGAGATTGTCCAGATCAGCCAGGCTTTGGTCTTTCAGCCAGAAGATGTCCAGATTGGTTTTATCCCGGGCAACGATTTCCTCAAAGGGGAACTTTCGCCAGCGACCTTCCGGATTATCCGCAGACCAGGTTTCCTGCCGATCATGCCGGTTGCTCGGATGATAGCAGGTGATAAAATCCTCCAGATCGGTCAGCCGCAGGGGTTTCTTTTTTAAGGTGTGGTGGATATTGGTCCGATAATCGTAGATCCAGACCTCTCGGGTCCACGGTTCCGGGGAAGCGGGTTGGTTGTCGAAAAACAGGACATTGGCCTTCACCCCTTGCCGGTAAAAGATGCCGGTGGGCAGGCGGAGGATGGTGTGCAGTTCCGTTGTCCGCAGCAGCTCTTTTCTCACCGTCTCGCCGGCACCGCCTTCAAAAAGGACATTATCAGGCAGGACCACTGCTGCCTGGCCCGTGGCTTTGAGCAGGGTGCGGATGTGCTGCAAAAAGTTGAGTTGCTTATTGGAGGTGGAGGCCCAGAAATCCTGGCGGTTATAGACCAGATCGGTCTGATCCTGTTCCCCGTCCTCATTGGTAAAGGTCATGCTGCTTTTTTTGCCAAAGGGCGGGTTGGCCAGCACGTAATCAAAGCGTTTGCCTTCATCCGCCACCAGGGCATCTGCTGAGGAAATAAAGGTTTCTCCGTCGATCTGGCCGATGTTGTGGAGAAACATGTTCATCAGAGCCAGCCGTCGGGTATTGGCCACAATCTCATTGCCGTGAAAGGTCTTGTCTTTCAGGAATTCCTTCTGCTCCCGGTTCAGGGCATGCTTGGCCGCAATATGGTCATAGGCTGCCAGGAAAAAACCACCGGTTCCACAGGCTGGGTCGGCAATGGTTTTTTCCGGCTCCGGGCAGATGCACTCGACCATAGCCTTGATCAGGGCACGCGGGGTAAAATATTGACCAGCCCCGCTCTTGGTGTCTTCGGCGTTTTTCTCCAGCAGGCCTTCGTAGATCTTGCCTTTCAGATCCGTGCCCATCATGGACCATTTTTCTTTGTCCACCATGTCGATGATCTTAAACAGCTTGGCCGGGTCCTGGATCTTGTTCTGTGATTTGAGGAAAATCTGGCCCAGGGTACCTTGGGCCTTGGCCAGCTCGCCCAGGGTTTGGTTGTAATGACTTTCCAGGGCCGCGCCTCGTTTGCTTTTCAGATCCTCCCAGCCGTGGCCTGCCGGGACATGGAGGTCGCGGTTATAGGGCGGTTTGGCGAATTCGTCCGCCATTTTGAGGAAGAGCAGGTAGGTGAGCTGTTCCAGGTAATCGCCGTAGCCCACGCCGTCGTCGCGGAGGATGTTGGCAAAACTCCATACTTTTGATACGATTCCAGATTCGTTGCTCATCGTTTGTTCTTTTTTACCGGGGTTGATTTTTTGTCTTGTTTGATCCGCTCCAGTAGCTTGGCTGCGGGTTCCCAATCGGGTTCTTGTCGGCAGGCTTGGAGTTCGGCATCTGTGAGGAGTTTACCTGCAAAGGCCTTTTTGAGGATGGATTGGCGCAGGGCCTCGGCTTTGAGCAGGCTTTCTTCGATGTTGGCTATGGCGTTGTCGCAGACGGAGAGGCGGGTTTCTATTTCTTGGACTATTTGGGTTTGTTCTTGCTTGGAGACAAGCGGAATCGGGAAATTACTTAAGACGGTTTTGTTTATTGAGGCAAGGTTTGTTGTCTGTTTGCCAGTCTTCTCAAAATAATGACGTCCAAATGTGTTGCCCCAGTATGAAATAAATTTTGCAGTAACCGCATCGGGGGTATACGTGGTCACCCGAAAAACGTGGTTCTGGGTAATGCATGGCTCAACCTGAGATTCCCAGATCCATCCCCTGCCTAATTTATCTCGATCACCACCTTCGTTAAAAAGAATATCCCACTTGTGTAATTGAAGTTTTGGAAGATCATTTCGCTCTATCTTCATGTGCTTCATGTTATCCAGGATTAGCTTGCCTCGTTGAACATTTGCGACACGAAGATAGGGGACTTCTATAGGATTCTGTAATTTTCTGTTTTTGCTGACAGACATGCCTGAGCCGATTGTCGCTATTTGAGCAAGACGACGATATTTCCAGGAGGATGCTATTTGCGGGAGTAGTTTTAGCTCATCTTTTGTTATAGGCTCTGGTTCTTGTGCTTTTCGTGGCTTTGCCGGTTTTTTAGTGGGCTTGCCATCGGTCTCCCATTGTTTAACCGTCTTTGTCCAGTCATCAATCTGCTGTTGGAAGTGCTCTTCCTGTTCAAGCTTGATTTTTTTCAGAAGAACTTCTGCTGAGTCCAGCTCATGGGCGTTCTTTTTCCGCCATTCTTTGGTCAACTCTCCTTCAAAGGGGTGTGATTAAAAGTGCGGTTTTAAGAATTATCGTGTGCGCGGAAGAGCATA
>CBFDDU010000235.1:0-3588 GCA_965603655.1 uncultured Candidatus Electrothrix sp.
ATTGGGATAGTGTGGCGAAGGCTGCATAAAAAACCGCACTTTTAATCACACCCATAAGGTGGCCCATCATTATAACAAGCTGGCCATTGAGCTGAACCGGAAATGGCATACCTCGGTGCCGGAAAAATGGCAGCTGGCCTTTCTGCCTCTGGATGGCCGGAAAGGGCGGGATTATCTTCAAGAGATGCAATACTGCGTGGATTTTGCCCTGGCAAACCGGCAGCTGATGATGCAAAGGATGCAGGAGGTTTTTGCCGAGGTTGTCGGCGATGTCCGCTTTGAGGAGATGATTAACATCGCCCATAATTATGCGGCAATGGAGCATCATTTTAAAAAGGATGTGATGATCCACCGTAAGGGCGCGACCAAGGCCTACGCTGACCAGCTGGGGATTATTCCCGGCAGCCAGGGAACAGCGAGCTATATCGTGCAGGGGAGGGGAGAGCCGGAGAGCTTTATGTCCTGTTCACACGGAGCTGGGCGAAAAATGGGGCGAAAACAGGCCCAGAAAGAGCTTGATCTTGCTGCTGAAAAAGAGCGGCTTGATGCCATCGGGGTGATTCACGGGATACGGAATACAAAGGATCTTGATGAGGCTCCGGGTGCCTATAAGGATATCTCCGTGGTTATGGCGAATCAGCAGGATCTGGTTGATATTGTGGTTGAGCTGCGCCCCTTGGCGGTCATTAAGGGGTAGGGGCAGACCTATGTGTCTGCCCTTTATTTTCTAGGTGGCGGCATTAAGGGCGGACACACAGGTACCGCCCCTACATAGCACTAGGTCAGGCTATGAGTTATACGCCCGCCCATGATGGTGTACACGGCCCGGCCTTGGAGTTTCTCACCTAAAAATGGCGAGTTTTTGCTCTTGGAGACCACCTGTTCCTCGGTATAGGTGAAGGAGAGATCCGGGTTAATCACCGTGACATCCGCAACTGCACCTGCACTGAGCGTACCGCCTTCAACACCCAGTATCCGGGCTGGGTTCACCGACATCAGTTCAACCAGTTGTTGCTCATCAATAACACCCTCTCGGACCAAGGCAAGAGAAAGGGGCAGGGAGGTTTCCAGCCCGATGATCCCGTTCATGGCCCGATCAAATTCCACCTCTTTTTCCAGCATGGAATGGGGGGCATGATCTGTGGCTATGGCGTCAAAGGTGCCGTCTGCTAGGCCTTGCCTGATCGCCTGTCGATCCTTTTCAGCACGCAGCGGGGGAGTCATCTTGGCATTGGTTGTATAGCCCATAACCGCTTCATCGGTGAGGGTGAAGTAATGGGGGGCTGTTTCAGCGGTGACCCGAACGCCTCTGGCCTTGGCGGAACGGATGAGTTCCGCGCTCATAGCGCAGCTCACATGGGCGATATGCACCCGCTTGCCGAGGCATTCAGCCAAGGCGATTTCCCGATAGACCATGATGGATTCAGCAGCTGTGGGAATGCCTTTGAGTCCGAGCCGGGTGGAAATAATCCCTTCATTCATAACTCCGTTACTCAGCGAGGGCTCCTCGCTATGGGAGATAACCAGCAGACCGTGATCGGCAGCATACTCCATGGCCCGTCGCATGAGTTGGCTGTCACGAACGGGTAACCCGTCATCGCTGACCGCAACCACGCCGTTTGCTTTGAGCTCACCGAATTCTGTCAGAGCGCTTCCCTCGCTGTTTTTACTGATAGTGGCAACAGGGTAGACTCGGGCATCAGCTTTTTCTGCTTGGGAAAGGATCAAGGCGGTCACGGCCCGGCTGTCATTCACCGGTTTGGTATTGGGCATACAGGCAACCGCTGTAAAACCGCCGGCTGCTGCGGCTCGGGTGCCGGAAAGGATATCTTCCTTATACTCTTCTCCGGGTTCCCTGAGATGCACATGCATGTCAATAAGGCCAGGAACCACCCAGCATCCTTCCGCATCTATCTCCTGAATTTCTGAAGAGTCAGAAGGAGTATCTGCTGTCGGATCAGCAATACGTCCTTCCACGATCAGCAGGTCGCGTACAGAATCGATCTTGTTTGCCGGATCTATGATTCGTCCGTTTTTTATCAGCAGGGGAGTCGGCATATTTCAAACCTCAATATTTTGAGCAAGCTGTTGCAAGCTGTTAACTGTTTCCCGTGACCAAGTAGAGCAGGGCCATGCGGACCGCAACCCCGTTGGTCACCTGGTCGAGAATGACCGACTGCGGGCCGTCCGCAACATCCGGCATGAGCTCGATCCCTCGATTGATGGGGCCAGGATGCATGATCAGGGCATCAGGGCGTGCCCAGGAGGCAACTTCGGCTGTGACGCCGTACTCTGACGCATATTCACGGAAGGAAGGAAGCAGGGGGTCATTCTGTCGTTCCTTTTGGATGCGCAGGGTCATAACGACATCTGCATCCTGAACCGCTTCTTTCATACTAGAGCAAACTGTTACGCCCAGTTCTTGTAAGCCTGGGGGGATTAAGGTTCCTGGTCCATAGACAAAGACCTCCGACCCCATACGAAGAAAGCCGAGGATGTCAGAGTGGGCTACCCTGCTGTGAAGAATATCGCCGATGATGGCGATTTTTAAGTCGTTCAGCCTTTTCTTATGCTGACGAACCGTCATCATGTCCAGCAAGCCCTGTGAGGGGTGCTCATGGGTGCCGTCGCCTGCGTTGATGACCGCTGCATTAACGTATTGACTGAGCATATGGGGTGCACCGGAAAATGAATGGCGAAGAATAATAATATCAGGATGCATGGCCGAGATATTACGAGCCGTGTCGATAAGGGTTTCACCCTTGGTCGTGGAGCTGGTAGAGGCGGAAATATTAAAGGTGTCCGCGCTCATTCGTTTTGCGGCGATCTCGAAAGAAAGACGGGTGCGGGTGGAAGGCTCAAAAAAAAGATTGATAATGGTGTTGCCTCGGAGGGTCGGCACCTTTTTTATCGGACGAGCTGAAATCTCCTTGAATGATTCCGCTGTGGTTAGGATGTAATCGATATCATCGGCTGATAAATGTTCTATATCAAGGATATGCCGATGTGAAAAAAAATAGCCGGTAGTCATAATCAAACCAGTCCAGAGTAAAGTAAATCTACGGGCTGCGCAGGACAGGTGTCCATCAAGACACGCTGTTTATCTTTGCAATAATCATCCGATGATGGCAAGAGGAAAAAGCCTGTCACGAAGAAATAGAGCAAATATTAATGGAGGATGTCGCCGATTCTACTCCAACGGACAGAGGAAAATCGATCACGGGAAAGGAGAGGCTTTTTAACATCCCATGACCAGTAAATGATGAAAGCCCTGCCGCGAACCGCCTCAAGGTTAACAAATCCCCAAAATCTACTGTCATAGGAGTTGTCTCGATTGTCTCCCATGACGAAAATTTGCCCCTCCGGCACAGTGATCGGGCCAAAATTATCACGCGGTCCTTCGGACGGAGGGAGGATATTCGAGTCTCTGAATTCCCCATAGTGATTTTCAGGTGATGCACCGTTAATAAAGACCTTTTTATCCTTTATTTCTAGGGTGTCGCCTGCTGTAGCGATGACTCGTTTGATATAATCCAGCTTTTGATCTTTCGGGTACTTAAAGACGACAATATCTCCTCGTTTCGGCGA
>CBFDDU010000236.1:0-3514 GCA_965603655.1 uncultured Candidatus Electrothrix sp.
GCAATGTTAACAAGATATTCCGCTTCCGGCTCTGCTGCCTCGAAGTTGTTCAGCACGTCCTGAATGGCATTGCGTACTTCTCTGGTTTTCATGGTGTTGTCCCGCCAGCCGTCTCTGCGGGTGGCGAAAATCTCCCGGTCAAGATCAAGGGCCAAGTCTTTATTACTCCCCACAGAGTCATACAAGGCCCGTTTTGCCGGTGTGTTGATTGGGTTGGGGTATGAACCACCCGGTTGTAAAACCTGTCGTGCAAGTTCGAGCTGCTGTTGCAGGTACTTTTTATATTCTGCGGTTTTTTTCTTTCTGCTCTTGATAAGTTCGTCAAGCAGCACGCTCATTTTTTCATAATATTTCGGGTTGGTCGGGTGTTCCTCAATAATGACCTTACGCAGATTGTTTTCAATGACTTCTGCCATTGCCTCTTTGTTTTTGCGGACATTAGGCGGCAGCTTGTCAAAGGCTTTTTCGCCTTGTTCAACCATCAGTTCAACCAGTCCCAAGTCATCAAACCCGGCAAGCAGGCGGCTTTCTTCCGCTCCGATGTAATTATCAATCAGATGCCGCATAGCCGGTTCGTACCGTTTTAATTCGATATAGTCACCGCTGGCAAGTTGGATTTCCTTACGGAGACACTCATGTTGTTTTACTTCCGCCTTAATAGCTTCTGTCTCAGCAGGGCTGTACCCGGCTTCCGGCATCTCGTTGGCAAGATTGGCATAGGCCCGGATCAACCCGACCACCGCCTTGTACAGAGCTACCCGTCTCGGTTCTGTCTCCTTTATTGCCTTGAAATCTTCCGATTTTCCGACAAAATAATGCTGCATTTGAAGCTGGCCCTTGGGCGGTTCCACCGGCTCCAGTAAGGCCCGTACCGTCTCCAGCGCATCGTCCAGCCGCTCCCGGCCTTTTTTTAGACGATCTTGCAGCAGGCCCGCAACATCATCATTATCGTATTCGGCAAAGGCCCCGGATGTGTAGTCAGTGACCGATTTGTTCAGGCTTTGGAATAGGTCTTTATAATCCACAATAAAGCCGTACTCTTTATCCTCACCGTGCAGACGATTGACCCGGCAGACAGCCTGAAACAGGCCGTGATCCTGCATGTTTTTATCAATATAGAGATAGGTGGCTGGGGGAGCATCAAAGCCGGTCAGTAATTTGTCCACCACAATGAGCAGTTTCATCCGAGCCGGTTCTTCAATAAACTGCTTTTTTATGTCACGCTCAAAGGTCTTTACATCCTTCCCGGCCAGCATCTTTGTATAAATATCATACTTGCGCTGCTCTTCTGTCTTTCCTTCCCCTGTTGTCTCGCCTTTGATGTCCGCCACAGAGGGAACATAAGAGGTAATAATGGCGCATCGGCTGAACCCGGCATTCTGGAACAGTTCATAATAGCGGCAGGCGTTGTACACGCTGTCCGCAACGAGGAGGGCATTGCCTCTGCCGTTGTGCAGCCGCTCCTTGCGCTCCATATCCAGCATGATGTCCAGCACGATTTTTTCCAGCCGGGACTTTGAACTGAAGACCTTTTCCAGGGTACCCCAGCGTTTTTTCAACTCTGCCTTGGCAAGATCGTTCAGCCCTTTTGTCTTGCTGTCAAACCAGGCATCTATATTTTTGCGGGAACCTAATTTCTGTTCAACGTCCCGCGCCTCATAGCGCAGATCAAGCACCACCTTATCTTTGACCGCCTCATCAAATGTATAGGTGTGGATATAGGGGCCAAAGACCTCAAGACTGCTTCGCTTGTCCTTTTTTAACAGCGGCGTACCGGTAAAGCCGATAAAGAGGGCATCGGGCAGAATGGCTTTCATGCCTTGGTGGAGCTTGTCGCTTTGGGTGCGGTGGCACTCATCGACAAAGACATACAGGTCTCCTTTGGGGCTGAAGTCAGAGGGCAGACCTTTTTTCAGGTCGTTGATGTAGGAATCCACGTCCTTTGCGCTGACTTCTTCTTTACGGCCAAACTTATGCACCAATGAGCAGAGCAGGCGGGGGGAAGGGATGTTGAGCTGGTTCAGTAAATCCGTGCCGCTTTTGGTGCGGTGGATCGTCTCTTCAACTCCGTTATAGACCTTTTCAATCTGTTCATCCAGTTCGGTGCGGTCGGTGATAATCAACACTCTGGCTGAAGAAATATTTTCCAGAATCCACTTGGTCAACCAGACCATAGTCAAGGATTTGCCGCTGCCCTGTGTATGCCAGATAATACCGCCTTGCCGCTGGCGTACCTGTTCCTGTGCTGCTTTTACCCCGAAATATTGATTCGGTCGGGGCATTTTTTTAACGCCCCGATCAAAGACAATAAAATCATGGATCAGTTCAAGGAAACGCTCTTTATTGAGCAGTTCAATGATGTTTTTGTCCAGACGGGTGTCAGTATCAGCAGCCCGTTCCCGGATAGGTTGGGTGAGCCGCAGCAGGTGCCGGTCTTCCGGGTTCAGCTCTTCGCAAACCTCTTTCCAGTGCAGGTAATAATTTTCCTTGGTATCAATGGCCCCATAAACCAAACCTTCGCTGTCGTTACCGGCCAGGGCAAACTGCACTGTGGTAAAAAACGGCCCGATAAACTCGGCCTTCTGATTGTCGAGATTCTGGCGGATGCCTTCGGTAACAGAAACCGTGCTTCGTTTGAGTTCCAGCACAGCCAAGGCAATGCCGTTGACGTACAGGACAAGATCAGGCCGTTTATCATGAGCACCTGTGATGCTGACCTCTTCGGCAAGGGCAAAGTCGTTGTTCAGGGGATTATGCCAGTCAATGAGATGGACGGTCTTTTTCTGGTGGCCGGTTTCCGGCTGGACATTTACGCCGTAGCGTAGCAGGCTGTATATGGCCTTATTGGCTTCATAAAGGCTTTGGCTGCTGGCTGCGTGGTTCAGTTGGTGCAGGGCCTTGGTGATCAGGTTATCACTGTAGTTTTGTTGCAGGAAGGCGGTGAGCAGGGCGGGTTCGATGTTGCTGTTGTTTTTGCGGTCGTGCCAGTTGCCGAGGTAGCGGTAGTGCAGCTTGTCCTGAAAGAGTTGGATGACTCTGTTCTGGGTTGCTCGTTCTGGTTGACCGATGGTGTTCATACAAGCCTCTTTTTGCCGGTTAAGAGTTCCTGCATCATGCCGGTTTTGAGTTTTCGGTATTTGGTGAGTTGGGTTTCTAATTGTTCTATTTCGTTGTCCATGTCGGAGAGGATGGTGGCTATTGCGGTTTGTTCAGCTTTGGTGGAAGGGAGGGGAACGCTATAATCATGAAGATCATTTCTGTTTAAGGTCGGCACACCAGAGCCTGTACTAAACCGATTAAACTTCAAGCTGTTATATAAATAATAGATGTATTTTGGATGATTTTCTTTAAAATCAGTAACCCAAAGTGTTGTATTATGCGGCCAAAAATTTTCTTTTACATAATGAACAGATCCAATCGTCCCTGATCTTCCGGTAACCACTCCCGGCCCAATAACCTGAAATTTATTATGGTAATTGATGATGCCATTTGAGTAAACAATAGGATGCTTGCC
>CBFDDU010000237.1:0-3297 GCA_965603655.1 uncultured Candidatus Electrothrix sp.
CAGTTTGGAGTCCGGTATCAAACAGCATAATACATTATACTGAAGCCGCACCCATTAAAATGCCGACAAGCAGCCACCCCCATAGCGGGCTGTTTACAAAATTAACGGATTTGAAGGTGCGGAGAGTTGGTGCGAAAAGTTGAACGAGAAAGTGCAGAACACCACCCCAAACAACTCCAAGACTGGTTCGGACCGGATATTTGACAAAGATGATATCAATTGCTCTGTCCAAAGCTTTTGTCCACAGGTCGGTTTGATCTGTCACGCCGGAGCCTCCTCGCCAAAAGATGGTACCGGTTGTTCTGCGATATCTGTTTCAGCCTCAGGCAGCAGGGCACGACGCAAATTTCCGTTGCTGTCGGTGAAGTCAATATCCTCAGAATTTTTAATGATGAATTCGATTAAGGCTTTTGCTTCTGTCCGGTTTGTTCCGAACAATCCGTTCCGAATTCTATATTCCAGCAATTGTTCTTTGAAGATTAAAAGGATAATAAAAGAAAATAGGATAACAGGGAGAAATGATAAATTCATTTGTGGAAATATCCAGCTCAGGCCGAAGAAAAAACCTACACAGAGGGAAAGAATCAGTTTGAGGCTCCAATATGATCGTTTCAGATGACCAAGGTAGGTCAGTGATAGGGCAACGTCCTGTGTCGTTAGTTTTTGATGAGCAATAACTAGTTTTAGTTTTGGCCATGTTTCCAAGAAACCAGAGATAAGAGAGGATATGAAAAAGCCAAGCAATAACCATAGGATAATTAAATAATCGTTGAGGTATCCGAGTATTAGTACACTAATAGCAGCTAGAATTATTGCTGCATTCCCCAGCTTTTTTTCTGTTTTTTTGTTCATGTCTACCGTGTTGTTATTGTTTGATTATCTTTTTTTTAAAAATATGCAACAACGAAAAGATCGTCATCCCGATTGTAAACTCGGAATCCGCCACGTTAAAGGCAGACCAACGGCCCTAGTCCCAATCCTTCCAAGCTTCAGCAGCAGAGTTATACGTGTGTTTGTTAAACCCGAAGGTCACGCAGGTCAGTGAGAACTGTGCCGTCTCGGCCTCTTTGCGAGTAAAAGAAACAATCCTGCGGTTCGGGCAAGAGGGAACAGATTCCAAGTGATCAGGAACAAGTTCATCAAGTGAGTCTGGATAGTTGCCATTGATATCGCGGTAGGTTTTCAATGCGGCAATGACAGGCTGCAACCGAAGTTCAAGGAGTCGGGACTGTACCGAACAGGAAACAGGTCCTGACGCAAGCAGTATTGCGCCGATAACCATTAACGCAACACGCTGCTGAATACTCTTGCGTGTGTAGCTGCCCCACTTTTCCGCTGCGGACACAAAGGCAAGCAGAGCCAAAGGAGCCGCAACGAAACCTGCAATCATTGCGGTATTGAATCCCGTAGCAGAGGCCACAACGAGTAATGATCCCGCTGTGGCCATCTTATAGGTGCGGCGGCTAAGGTGCCGTTGGCTTGCTTGACCGGGAAGAAGCACAGGAGTAATCAGTTTCTTCAGGCCGTGTCTTCCACAGGTTCCTTTTTATGTCCCTCCCCCTCAAGAAGCTGCAACACCAGAAAGATGCTTACCCCGACGAAAATCCCGGAATCCGCCACATTAAAGGCAGGCCAATGGTATTTGCCGATATAGACATCGAGAAAATCCACCACCGAGCCGTACAGCACCCGATCAATCACATTACCCACAGCGCCGCCCCCGATAAAGGACAAGGCAAGGGTATACCAAATATTCTTCCGGCCCATCTTCCGCTGCATAAAAAAGAGCGCCACCAAGGCCACCACCGCAATGGAGATAAAAAAGATTTGTCGCCAGAGCAGCGGCATCCCGGAAAGCATCCCGAATGCAGCCCCGGTATTGCGGAGAAAGGTCAGGTTGAAAAATCCCGGAATAACAGCTGTGGACTCATAGAGTGCATAGTTGTCCAGAATCCACAGCTTGCTCAGCTGGTCGCCAACCACGACCAGCACCATAATAATAAAAAAACGGATCATAATCAGCCTGCCAGCTCCTTAACAACAGCAAGACAACGGCTGCAAAGGGTCGAATGCTCTGTATCTTCACCCACTGCGGGTGAGATGGTCCAGCAACGTTCGCATTTATTGCCCGGCGCAGGCCGAACGGCAACCTGGAGCCCTTCAATCTCTTCGCTGGCAACAAGCGCCGCATCGCCCGCCTCTGTGACAACGTGCAGGCTGGAGATAATGCAGAGTTCCTGCAACAGATCCTTATTTTCTGCTAAAAAGGTTGCTGTCTCCGCATCCACCTGTAAGAGCACCTCGGCATCCAGGGACAGACCGATGGTTTTTTCCCGGCGAGCAGCCTCCAATACCTTGGTGATTTCACCGCGCAGGGCCAGCAGCCGCTCCCAGCGTACATCTGCCGCAGCATCCTGGGCAATATCATCCACTTTGGGAAAGTCAGCAAAAAAGACGGATTTTTCCACAGGAGATTTGTCATCCAACCCGTGCAGATGTTCCCAAGCCTCGGCAGCCGTCACGCTGAGGATCGGTGCCATCAGGCGGAGTAGGCCGTCCAGAATGCGGTAAATAACGGTCTGGGCCGCCCGGCGCTCTGGTGCATTTGGCGTTGAACAGTAAAGCCGATCCTTGAGCACGTCCATGTAGAGGCTGGAGATGGTGGTACCGCAGAAATTGATCAGACTGTGGTAGATAGCGTGGAACTCATACTCGGTATAGGCGCGATCAACCCGACGGACCAGATCCGCAAAACGAGCCAAAGCCCATTTATCCATCTCGCTGAACGCCTCCTCGCCGACGCTGTCCGTGGCCGGATCAAAATCATTGAGATTAGACAGGAGAAAACGCAGGGTGTTGCGCAGCTTGCGGTAGGAATCCGAGACCCGGCGCAGGATTTCTTCCGAGACCTTAACATCATCCCGATAATCCTCGCTGGCTACCCAGAGACGGAGGATCTCCGCCCCGAATTTATCGATCATTTCCTGAGGAGCAATCACATTACCGATGGATTTGGACATCTTCTTGCCCTTGCCGTCCACCACGTAACCGTGGGTGAGCACGCCCTTAAAGGGGGCCTGATCACGGGTGCCCACTGAGGTCAGCAGGGAGGATTGAAACCAGCCCCGATGCTGATCACTGCCTTCCAAATAGAGATCTGCCGGAGAGCGCAGTTCATCCCGAGCCTCCATAACCGCAGCATGGCTGACCCCGGAATCAAACCAGACATCGAGGATGTCGGTTTCTTTTTCAAAATGGGTTGATCCGCAGGAGCATTGTACCCCGTCTGGAAGAAAG
>CBFDDU010000238.1:0-3278 GCA_965603655.1 uncultured Candidatus Electrothrix sp.
GCTTGCAAAGCAGAAAGAACTTGCCGGTGAGATCTTTTATGCAATGAAAGAGTTGGAGATTGAATTCGCCGAGTTGTTGCGGGCGGCTCAGGAAAGCGGGGACCAGGAAACCAAGGCCAAGGTGGAACAGTATAAGCAGCGGGCCAGGGAGTTGGAAAGCAGCTACAGTGAGTTTGTCGATACCTTGGGGGTCTATAAAAAAAGTATCAGCCCGCAGGAACAGGCCATTCTGAGAACGGCCCGGATCTTCGGGGAATGTGAAGTACTCGTTCCTGAAGATTTCACCGGCGAGGTCATGCGCTATATCAAAAAATGGCAGTCAAGCCGTCGCTTCGTTAATGCCCTGAAACGGGCGAAGGAAAACAATTATCCTTCGGTTATCGCCCGCGCCATGCGCCATTATTATCTGCCCCCGCAGTTTTTTTACCTAGCTCTGCAGGAGAGCAATTTCAATGTTAATGCCGTTGGCCCGAAAACTCGCTGGGGCATTGCCAAGGGGATGTGGCAGTTCATCCCGGAGACTGGCTCCCGGTACGGTCTCAAGGTTGGCCCGCTTGTCGAACAACGCAAGGCTGATTCAAAGGATGATCGGCATCATTTTGTCCGCTCAACGGTGGCAGCGGCAAAGTATCTGCGGGATATCTACGACACCGATGCCCAGGCCTCTGGCCTGCTGGTGATGGCCTCCTATAACTGGGGGGAGAACCGGGTCATCCGGCTGGTTAAGGCCATGCCGGAAAATCCGAGGGAACGGAATTTTTGGCAGTTTCTCAAAAAATATCGTAAGAAAATGCCGCAGCAGACCTATGATTATGTTTTTTACATCTTTTCAGCGGCAGTGATCGGCGACAATCCGCGTCTCTTCGGTTTTGATTTTGCCAACCCCCTTGCTGACTCGGATGCGGCGGAAAAATAGGGGAATTTTAAGTAGGAAAACACTCGGGCGGGATATATGCAGAAAAAAATATGGCTCAGTGCCATCGGTTGCGGCAAGGAAAGCGTGCAAGCGGTTATGGCAAAACTACAGGGGTACGGTCTTGCGGTGGACGGACATTTTTTTGAAGATGATTTGGAAAAAATGGCTTGGACCGCTCCGCGACAGCAGCTGCTGGACAGTGATGTTGCCTTGTGGTTGGTCTTGGGATCGGCAGCAAGCCTGACCCTGCCGTCGGTCCGTCACGGGCTGGCCATGCTGGCCCTGATGGTTCAGGCCGAGCGGGGATCGGATTTTCCGCTTATCATCCTGCAGACTGAAGGAGAGGCTGTCCTGCCTGCGTCTTTGGCAACACCGTTTGCTGATGCCCGTATTTTACGCCTTGCCGACGACTCGTATGCAGCCAAGGTGGTTGCCGCTGCCCATACTGTATCGTCGGAGGTGCGTCGACCGCCATACCGGCTGGATGTGTACGGCATTGCCAACATCGGCCAGTGGTTTGAAGTCGGTCCGCGAGACAGCGACTGGCAGGGGGCTATATTCGGGGTCAGTACGGGAGAGATAACCCTGCATGCTGTTGGGCGGGCGGGCCAGTTGCCGGAAAAATCTGTCCTCAATTATCCGCAGCAGGGGCTGGAGGTAACTCTGGGTGCTTGCCGGTTTACGGCCTGGGCTGTGCAGAACTGTCTTGATCCCAATAGTTCGTATTACCTGAAGGTCGAAGGAACACCGGAGAAAATTATGTTTTGCCCCTATTCTTCCGAAGAAGAAACCGAGGCATATATCATCACCTTGCAGTGATAGAGCCAAGCATCAAGCAAGAGAAAGCATTATGACCGAATTGAACATTCCCCGTAGCGATCTGAATAATCAGGAGTTCCTGGGACTTCGGCAGGCCACAGATAAAATAGCCAGTCTGCTCAGTCAGCGTCTCAAGGGACAGCTCGCCGCCCTGCGCCCGCTCTTTATTCCGCGTAAACTGCTCGGTACCTATATTAAAAGCTCAGCGCAGCAGGAAATTCATGGCTCGGACAAGGCCTTTGCGGAATTGCAGGAACGGTTCAGCAGTATCTGCGGAGCACCGTTTCAGCTTTCTAAAAAGCTGCATCCGCCGCTGGCGGCTATTTCCAATGCCTTGGAATGTAAACCGCTGCAATATGAACTGAACATTGAGGGCGAGCGAACCGTCACCATCACCTCGCCCACCCGTTTTCTTGTCGCGTATCAATGCGAGTGTCCCTTGGAACGTTTGCGGGGCATGGTGCAGGGCAGGGAGTCGCGCCAGGAGGATGAAATGCGTCAGGCCTTAATTTGCCATCTTGCTCTGGTCCTGCTGCTGGAACATTTTCCGGCCCTGAAAACCTTGCTTGAAGAACTACGTTATCAGGTGGACACCTATCTGATTCCAGATCTCGGCAATCTTCCGGCAATCATGGTGACTGTTCCGTTAGCAACTTTTCTGCCGCCGGACAGGTTTATCACCGAGGTGACGCAGCTTTCTGGAATCCCGGCGTTTCAGGAGATTATTGCCAAGGATGCTGTCAGCAATATGCCGGATCTTCTTCGGCAGGAATTGGAGAAACTGATCGGCTGATCGGTTTTGTCGGGAGAGCGGAAAAAATGCTTGGCAGGTCCTATCCCCCGGTTTACAGTACAATCTGCGCGAACCTTTTTTGGACAGAAAAAGCCGGGAGGTTCGCGATGCCCGCAGTATGGGGGATACAGCGAAAAATAGGGGTTTGACGCGGCCTTTATTGCCTCCTTTTTTGGAGGTTCGCGCAAACTGCGTTTTTTGTGGTGCGGAAACAGGGGATTGCAGGGCGACAGTTGTCTATTGACCGGATTTGGAACGGGGTTACGACGTCCAACCCAATTCCATCACTACCATAATACCCGTTGTCTATTGACCGGATTTGGAACGGGGTTACGACTCCATTTAGCAAAGTACAACGTATATTATCCAAGTTGTCTATTGACCGGATTTGGAACGGGGTTACGACCCGACAAACTCACCCATAAAGGATACGACGAGCAGTTGTCTATTGACCGGATTTGGAACGGGGTTACGACTGTACGGTATAAATCAGGTTCCCTTTTACCTGCGTTGTCTATTGACCGGATTTGGAACGGGGTTACGACCGTGCGAAGCTGACGCGGCCTGCTGAACAACAAAGTTGTCTATTGACCGGATTTGGAACGGGGTTACGACCGAGCTTCTGCCTCTCCCCGTGCTTTTTCGCTGGCGTTGTCTATTGACCGGATTTGGAACGGGGTTACGACCAAGGCAGGTCGGCACGCAAAAACCCTTATCCTGAGTTGTCTATTGACCGGATTTGGAACGGGG
>CBFDDU010000239.1:0-3272 GCA_965603655.1 uncultured Candidatus Electrothrix sp.
AGATGTTTTATCCTACATTGTCGGATTATTACGGTTGATTTGTTATAATAAGTTACCTTGTTGTGCTGCTTGAGAAAAAAACTTGTGATATCTCCTTGGTTATTTGAGTGAAAAGCAGTTTGAAAAATACCATGCCCAAGATTAATCAAAGGCAAGGTGAGATATGACCTGACAGCGACTGCTTGTAGGGAGTTGTCTCGTTATGACCGGGCGCGTGCTCTGCATGTAGCCCGGTTTTTTTCCGATTTAGTTACGGTCGTCGCGTCACCAGCAGGCTTTGACTGATAACCAGAAGCTGACGATACGTGCTTCGATCAAGCAAGGGGTGCAAACAGTTTAAAATTGTGGTAATTTTATTCATGAGCAGTTGTTTCAATACCTTCGCAAAAATATATTCTGACTAGATTTTGCCAAAAAAGTCACGTTGGTGATCAACTGAAATCAGATAGTTACAAGACGGCGTGCTATGCACTTTTATCCGTTTTTTTCATTTAGCGAAGGTATTGTACAAACATATCGAGTTTTCTATAACCACAGATTGCGCATGGAGATAATAAAAATGAAGAAAAATACAATAAGCAACGTGAGCAGATACGTTCAATTCGTCCTCTTCAGTGCCCTTGCCTTATTCCTCACCGATGCCCAGGCGCGTATTACCCGAATCGATGTTCAATCAGTTCAGCCCGGAGCTTCTGGCTTTGAAATCATCAATGGTATTGCCTATGGTGAAGTCGATCCTAGCGATAAACGTAACGCCTTTATTACCGATATAGAATTCGCCCCCAAGACTGACGAGGGTCAGGTTGAATACAGCACTGAATTCCGTATTCAAAAACCCGTTGGTAACGGTAGTGCAGTTATGCTGTATGATGCAGTAAACCGAGGTGCTCCCGTATCGGAACTGATATTAGGTCCGGCGATCTTCGGTGTTCCCAGCGTCCCGGAAGAACGGGGGTATATCTCGGTTTGGAGCGGTTGGCAAGGTGATCTGAAGCAGGATTCGGCATTACTCAATATCAATGTGCCTGTTGCTACCGATAACGGTCAAACCATCACCGGAAATGTACGCACCGAATATATCGTAAAGGCCCCCGCATCTACTCTTGATCTCTCCAGCGGTGAGTTCTCCGCTGACAAGCATCTCAGTTATATTCCGGTCAATCTTGATACCACCCAAGCCACCCTGACCATACGTGCAAAAGAAAGTGATCCTGGCATTGCCATCGCCCCTGCCGATTGGGCCTATGCTGATTGCTCTGTTACCCCTTTCCCCGGCGTTGCTGATGCGAGCAAAATATGTCTCAAGGATGACTTTGATCCCGATTATATCTATGAGTTGATCTATGAAGCCAAGGATCCCTTAGTGCTGGGCCTCGGGCTCGCAGCCACCCGTGATCTTGTCTCTTTCCTGCGCCATGCCGAGAAAGATACGTATGGAAATCCTAACCCCATTGCCGGACAGACCACGGCGGCAATGATGCACGGCACCTCACAAAGCGGACGATTTGTCCGCAGCTTCATTGATCTTGGCTTTAACGAAGACGAGCAGGGGATGATGGTTTTTGAAGGGGCAAACCCGCACATTGCTCCTGGGCGCATCCCAATCAATGTTCGTTTTGGTCAACCAGGCCGTGGCTATGGTCAACATGAGGATCATCTTTTTCCCGCTCATGAATCGCCATTTACCTGGGCGCCTCTCTACGATAGGGTAACTGGTCAAACCGCTGGTCTGCTGGACCGCTGCAATGCAACCGATACCTGCCCGAAGATCATGTGGACGGTCAGCTCTACCGAATATTGGCAGGGTCGGGCATCACTGCATACTACCGATGCAGAAGGGAAACATGATGTCGGCCTGCCCGGCAATGTGCGTATGTACCTTTTTTCCAGTACCCAACATGTCGCCTTTCCCGGTCTCCCTGCCAGCAAACCGGCCCAATGTCAGCAGCTGAGTAATCCCAATAGCTATATTCCTCATCTGCGGGCCTTGATTGTGGCTCTGGAGAAGTGGATTGTGGATAACCGACAACCACCGAAGAACAATATTCCAACCATCAGGAAAAAGACCCTTACCGCTTCAGCACAAAATGCCATCGGCTTCCCAAGCATTCCAGGTATGACCTACACCGGTTTGCTCAACGAGCTCACCCTGATTGATTACGGCCCGGATTATGATGCGCTCAACGAAAGCGGTATTCTGCAAGAGCCGCCATTCCTGGTTACTGGTGCGGACTATACTGTCCTGGTACCGAAGGTGGACCGTGATGGCAATGAAGTGGCGGGAATCAAATCTCCTGACCTGTTGGCACCGCTGGGAACCTATACCGGTTGGAATTTACGGGATGCCGGTTACGCGGAGGGTGAGCTCTGTGGACTTACCGGCTCCTATGTTCCCTTTGCAGAAACAGAAGCGGAACGCCTGAGTAACGGTGACCCCCGCCCATCCCTTGAAGCGCGTTACGGCGATCATCAGGGATATGTGGATGCGGTACAAGCTGCGGTTGATCAACTGGTCGCAGATCGTCTCCTGCTCCCAAGTGATGCTGTTCGTTATATGCAATGGGCAGAAGGCAGTTCAGTGTTGCAGTAAGGGACTACCCAAAAAAGAAGGTTCGCGCAATGTGGTATGTAACCTCCTGACGACTTACCCTATGAAGAGGGTGATTTTTGTTTTACCTGTTGATAGGACACAAAAAAGGGTCGCTAGCGCATAAGCTGGCGACCCTTTTTCTTTTTCTGATCAGTTTGCCGGGTACGTGCCCGTTGTATATTCAAGATGGATCCATCTTGTGTCCATGCAGGGGAAGGAGATGTTTTTCTCCGCAGTTATTTTTTTCGTCTCATGAAAATGTCGAGATTGCAGCTGGGGACTGTCTGTACCGTTGCTGTACTGTTATTATGGCAGGAGACAGGGCATAAGGGAAGGATGGATATCGGTTCGTACAAGATGGTGTTGACAGCCTGCACAATACTTGACCTGTCCCATTCAACCGGAGGCATTGCTGCTGCTTTGAGCACGCTTTCAGGAACCGCTTCTTTTGTCCAGGAGTACACCCCTATGATTGGCTTGTTCATATTTTGGGCCTCTGTTATGGTATAATCAAGCCAGAAACGATGTTTTCGGTAAAGGCCGCTTAAGATAATAACAGCCTGCGCAGGACGGATTTGTTGGGTCAATTCTTCTTTAAGATTTATTGATTCAGCGTCAGGGCGCATCACATGATGAGGTATACAGCACGAAAAATGCGGTTCTTCCTGAAGCCAGGCAATCA
>CBFDDU010000240.1:0-3171 GCA_965603655.1 uncultured Candidatus Electrothrix sp.
GCCGTTTCGGCAAAACCCTTTTTCTCTCCACCCTTCGCTCTTATTACGACATCCTTTGCAAAGAGGAATTCGATGTTCTTTTCAGCAATCTTTTCATCGGCCGCACCCCTACACCCCTGAAAAACAGCTATCAAATCCTCTTTTTTGACTTCAGCGGCATTGAAACCGGCAGCGAAGAAGATATCCGGCGCGGATTCAACCGCAGAACGGAAACAGCCCTGAAAAAATTTCTCAGGCGCTACGGTTACGGTCCAGAGGCGGAGCAGATAATAGAAAAGCAGAGCAGCCCTGCTGGCAAAATAGATTATTTTTTCAACCTGACAGGTGAGGCTAAGATCTACCTGCTCATTGATGAATACGACCATTTTGCCAACGCTATCCTTGGTGACAGTCTGGAGCTGTTTAGTGCCATCGTGGGCAAGGGCGGATTTGTCCGGGCTTTTTATGAAGTCATCAAGACCGCTACTATGGAGGGTATTGTTGATCGTCTCCTGATCACCGGCGTGACCTCCATCACCCTGGACAGCATGACCAGCGGCTTTAATATCGGGGACAACATCACCTGTCGTCGGGATTTCAACCAAGCTATGGGGTTTACCTACGGGGAAACCGAAGCGATGATCCAGCCTTTTGTTGATGCCTGCGGCCTTGATAAGCAGGAGGTGATGCGGACACTCGTCAGCTGGTACAACGGTTACCGCTTCAGCAGTCGCGCCGATGAGAAGATCTTTAATCCCGATATGGTCCTGTATTTTCTCAGGCATTTTGATACCGGGGAGTGTCGCTGGCCGGAAAAAATGCTGGACGATAATATCGCCTCGGATTATGGCAAGATCATGCGGCTCTTCGGGATTGGTGACCGGGAGAGCAATTTTCAGACCCTTGAGGAGCTGTTGGTTAACGGGGAAATCATCGGGCTGCATAAGGGCAAGCTCGATTTGGATATGCACAAACCCTTTGAGCGTAATGATTTTATCAGCCTACTCCTCTATATGGGTTTTATCACCATCAACGGTACGGTGTTGGACGAGCTGCGGTATCGGATACCTAATTATGTTATTGAGCAGCTTTATTATCGCTATTTCAAAGCAGAAATTGAACTGCGCTCACAAATAACTCTGGATAACAGCCGCCTCAAAGAGGCTGTCAGACAACTTGCCCTGCACAACAATATCGCTCCTTTGCTTGAGGAAATTCGCAAGGTTCTGGCCCTGTTTTCCAACCGCGATTTTATGCGCATGGATGAAAAACACATCAAGACCGTGATCCTGACCCTGCTCTATCAGTCCGAAGTCTATTTTATCCGTAGCGAGCCTGAAGTGAACAATCGCTACCCGGATATTCTGCTGCTGGAGCGTAAACCCGTTGAGGTGCGCTTTCAGTTTCTTTTTGAGCTGAAGTACAGCAAGAAAAAGGACGGGGCAAAGGGGCTGGAAGAAAAGCGGATTGAGGGAATAAATCAGATCAGAGGGTATCAGGAGCTGGCCGATATCAGCAGCCTGCCCAAGCTGCAATCCTACCTTCTGCTCACCGACGGTACGGAGCTTGAGGCGGTTGCGGTGTGATGGGCTGGGTAGCCGTTGACCTGCATTTCATCCTGTTGTACAGTGAAATTTGTTGCTTGCACAAGCGGGGGGTACTGGTGCCCAAGCTCTGCTTGGGCATCTTGAAGATTGAAGCTCGGCTTCGGGAAATGAAGCAGAGCTTCAGGGAAAAAGGGTTCCCAAGCTGGAGCTTGGGAACCAGAGAAAGATGTTGATTTTGGGTCGTGAAAAAGGGGTGCAGGTGTCGATTTGACCGGTTTTGGAACGGGGTTGCGACGGAGGGGCGGGGTCGGTGGGGCCGCCCTTATGCACCCTACATGGATGGTGCGTCGGGTCGTTATTTTTATTGGGCCAGATAGGTCAGCGAGCAGCTGGGAGACCGGAACTTATGGTTGACAGCTTAAGGAACTTTGTGTAGGGAATAATGCATATTCTCAAAAGTCATCGTAATTTTCTTTTTTGCGCATTTTATATAAGGGCAAGAGAGACACACTGATATTGAAGGCGGAAAAATGACCATCACCTCTCCCAGCATTTTGCCCTACCTTCAGGTCGGACCGGGGAAAATTATTCTTCGGCTCAATCCCTCTGCAACGCCAAGATCTCCTTTTTCCTTTCTTGATGATGGGCAGGATCCACTTGCTCGTCTTCTTCAAGGGGCCTTTGTGACGGACAGCGGGGCGGTGATCAAGGAGGTTAATCTGTTGATACAACGAGACCGGGTTGCCTGCGCTGAAGAGGCATTGCCCGGCCTGACCAACGTCGAGGTTGAACAGTACTGGCAGCGGAGCATGAAAATGCGGCGGGCCAGAGCGCCGGAACATACGCTACTTTTGGGGATGCAGCTTGATGCGCAGGGAGAGTTGCTTCCTTTTGCTCCCCTTTTTTATTGTAAGAACAAGGCGATTTTTTTTGAACCGCCCTGTCCCGCCTGCGGTCAGCCGCTTCAGCTCTGCCGGGATGATGCGCAGCTCCGGTCAGCAGGACTGGCCCCCTACTCGACAGGTCTCCGGCGCTATCTTTTCTGCCCTTCCTGTTGTCAGGAAACAGGCCCTCAGGTTTGGTACGCTCTGGAGAGGAAAGATGATGACCCGACGACAGTCCATGACGCCCGGACCCTTCTTCAGGATTTTGGCGGGCTTGATGTCGGGGGACCAAAAAGTGAGAGACTGCCCTGCTTGAGTTGCCAGCAGCATGCTGTTTGTTACGGGCCGCAGCAGGATGTTCATACCACTCTCTTCATCCTTGCCTTTTATCCCTTTTATATGCTGCTCATGGATCGTGACAGCTTGGACGGCTTTCATTTTCTCACCTTGAGGCGGAAAGGTCAGCAGGGAACCGATTCCCCTGAGACCCTGCAAAAAGGTGGTGTGAGCGAGGAACGGGTTTCTGATCGGGCATTGCACACCCTTCTTGATAATATTGCCCGGAAGTGGCGGCAGGAAGAGACGCGATCGTCCCCGGCGGAATCAGCGGCATTTCTTGCTGAAACCCTGATGCAACAGAGAGGGGAGGAACTGGGGAAAACAGTGCCTGTCGGTGAGATGACCTTGGGTGAGACCCTCGTGCTCGGCACTGCGAGGTCTGCGATTGACAGGATTTGTCCGCTGATACCGCGCGCCTCGCA
>CBFDDU010000241.1:0-2815 GCA_965603655.1 uncultured Candidatus Electrothrix sp.
CACAATCACCAATGATGACCTCATCTTTGCCCAGCAAACAATCAGCGGGAAGCGAATTGGTTCTGTAGATAGCGAGGCGATCATCGCTCTGCTCGACAGCATTTCCAGGTTTATGGACCGCCCTTCATACGGAGAGCATCTCTATGAGGTTTCCAAGGCGGTTATCGGTTCCTACGTCATCCTTTATGTGAATCCTGCTTTGCCGTACTCTCTTTTTCTGTTAAAATACAAAAATCCTGTTTCAGTGCATTGGGACAGCGAACTGGGCGCCCTGTTTTTTTCATCGCGTTATCTTTTCCTCCGTAAAACTTTTGGGAGATCAGCAATTACGGACGGACTTCCAGGAAGGACTGGTTTCATGTTTGATGCCAGAATGCTCAACAAACAGAAAGAACACCCTCTTCATCTGTTCTCTCTGTTCAGCAATGGAGAAAAATGAATTTCCCCGCACCACACTGGCAACATGGCAACAGAAAATCTCATCCTTTATGCTTCGCAATCAACAGAGCCGTATAGCATTAAATTTCTGATTGGATCTATCCGATGATAAAACAACTTCCTCCCTTACTTGATCGACTGAAAGAGGATTTACCCGGTTTCTTAACAGCTGCGGTTGTTAACTGCGATGACGGCCTTTCTCTGGCCGAGCTCAGTGTAAAACCCGAGATTGAAGCGGGTGCGGCTGCAGCCTACCTTTCTTCTATCGTAAAATCAAACCGCAAGGCGATCAAACTGCTGGCCAATAATGAAAAAACAGAGGATATTATTATAAGCACTGGCCAATATCACTTTATTATCCGTGATCTCAACAACTTTCCCTTCTTCCTCTTTGTTATGACCGACCGGAACGAGTGGCTCGGTAGAACCAAGATGGTGATGCAATCTTTTGAAACTGAACTTCTCGGCATCATGCTCAAGGCCTATCCGACCGAAACTCTTGTCTAACTAAACAAGCACCGGCCCTTATCATACTATATCCTGAAAAATGGACGAGTTATGCAGCGCAAGAATACGCTATGAACATTCAGGAAAAACTATCCCGACTCACAGAAATCGACAGCTTTGCCGGTGCAGCCGTATTGACCCCGGACGGTGGGGTATTACTCAAGTGTGAACCAACAGGGATCAACATTGAGCTAATCAGCGCCCTTGCCAATAATGTGCTACGAACTGCGGAAAAGGCCTCCCGTGATATGGGGTTTGGACGCAGTCATTTCACCTTCATGCATACAGAAAAGGCATTGGTCCTCATGCGTTGCCTGAATGAAGGGAAAAACCCTCTTGGTCCCGAGCCCGGCAAATGCCATATCCATCTTGTTCTTCTCATTGAGAATCCAAGCAGTTTCGGCATAGCAAAGATTGAAATCAGCAAAATTATAGAATCACTGGCTGAAGACTTTCGAACACCCGATGCTGGGTCAGATGCGAGCCGCCGTCATGATAATCATGATGACGGAGTGAAGAAAGAGGACACAAGAAAACCGAAAAACCTGAAGAAACTCAACGAGTCCTTGGATAATGAGAACATAGATAATGCGTTTGATAATCTGCTCACTTGAGTTGACAAATAAATCCAAACAGCAGGGAGGGGCCGGGTGCGAAGAAAAAATTGCTGGGAAGTGAAAAAATGCGGTCGGCAACCCGGTGGGAACCAGGTACATAAGCAAGGAATCTGCCCGGCATCCACAATAATGGCGGTTAGCGGTATTAATAACGGGATAAACGGAGGACGGGCCTGTTGGGCGCTGACCGGCACCATGTCCGGCCCTGCGGAAAAAGTACAGGGAAGCTTTGCCCGCCTCCTCAACACCAGCTGTTACGACTGCGCGTTTTATGAGCAGGTTATGATCGAAGAACAGGATGACTTTGAGGGAACAGTGCAGATCGTCCGGAAACTGAAGGATTTAATCACTGCAGTAACAGCACAATCGGATTAAAAAAAGCATTTTTCCAGTCTATCTCAACAACATTACGCTCCCTCTACAATCTCTGTATAGAGCGAGGCATAGGCTCGGGCTGCTTCCTGCCAGCTCAGCCCCATTGCCCTGATGGACTCTCTGGCCTTTCTCCCCATCGTCCGCCGATCTGCCGGACGGTTGGTCAAAGAAAGTATATGTTCGGCCAATCTACTGACATTGCCTGGTGGGAAAAGGAGGCCCTGTTGTCCATATTCAATAAGATCGGATACAGCGGGAATTGATCCGGCAATGACCGGCAGGCCAACCGCCATAGCCTCAAGCACGACATTTGGTCTTCCCTCGGCAAAACTGGCAAAGACAAAAACATCAGCCCCTGCCATCAACAGCGGTATATCCTCGGGTGGGGCTGAACCGTGAAAGATCACCTTGTCATCTAGAGATTGTTTCTGACAATACATCTCCAAGTCTCCCCGTTCCGGTCCATCACCGACAATATCAAGCGACCATTTATTGGCCGACAGCTCAGGCGACAATAAGGCTGCTGCTTTCAGGATAACATCAACTCCCTTGCCAGCGGTCAAATTGCCCACATATAAGAAACGGACTGAAGTTGAAGCTGTTCCCGTCTCCTCCTGGAAAAAATCTTTGACATCTTTGATCTCTTTTTTATCCGCCTCAGCAGCATCCCTATCACTACCAGCATCAAAAAAAGCCTGATCAATACCGTTGCAGATCACCTGGACCTTTGCGCTGTATTGAGGAAAATGCTCAACGAGTTTTTCCTGCAAAGATGGACTGACAGTAATAATGACATCACTAAAACGGAGACAGAAATGCGCGAGCAGGCGCATCAAGGCAGACATAGTAAACTACCCTCCCAACCCCCATATTTTTTG
>CBFDDU010000242.1:0-2605 GCA_965603655.1 uncultured Candidatus Electrothrix sp.
CATGGGGCAGAACCGCCGCAGAACTCATATGGATGTAGGAAATATGCAGAGCAGAGCAGGCCCGAGCTATATTCACACTGCCGAGATAGTTGGTTTCAAAGGCCAGCTGGGCATCCGAGTCCAGGGAGGCCATAGCGGCATTAATAACAAAATCCGGTTGCACCCGTTGCAGATAGGCGACGATATCCTGGGAATTTCTGATAGAGAGTTTTTTGGAGCTCGGAGCCCGGATATCAAACTCCTCCGGGGTCTTGGTCTTAAAATAATGGGCAAGGGTACCACCGATCAAGCCGGACCCGCCGATAAGCACGCCGAGATGACGTTGTTTTTTCTGTGATTCCTGCGTCATTTCGCATCAGGTTGAATGTAGATGTTTGAGTGCGCACAATATCCTATTTTTACAGCATGTATCGTATATAGCATAGATAACCGCAAAAATCATCTTTTTTCCAGAAGATAACCGCGCAGTTTCGTTGACGGGTAGAGTGTAATCGGCTATGCTTTTCGGTTGTTAAAATCTGGCCTGCTTGAATGAAGGAGAAAACCGGTACGTTTTTATCCGCGATTGTGCCTGCAAGACCCCCTCAAATCCGGCTGCTTGTTTTTGATGAAGAACAGGAGGTGATCACGCGATGGCTGTAAGAGAAGAGTACCGGGGCGTTATAAAATCAATTCTAGCTGAATACGCCCAACACCGTCCCTCCGGTGGCGAGATTGAAATGGAAATTGTTTTTGATGATACCCAAGGCCATTACCAATTGGTTGCCTTCGGATGGCAGGTTTTCCCGAATACAGAGACCTGGTCTTACTGATTTAGGCCGCCGAATACCGTCCGCTCGGACAATGCGGTTCGGTTAGTGCGCAGCGGACAGTGATTTTGTTTTTTTGCTTCTGAATCAAACCGAGCAGTCTTTTTACGCATTACGCCGATAGAATAACAGGAGACACATCATGCTTATTTCTGCCGCCCAAAAAGAGCGTATTAAAAAGAAGATCCGAGAAAAACTTGCAGGTGAGCCGGAAGTACGGAAGATTGTCCTCTTCGGTTCATTCCTCAGTTCGGAAGACCCAAATGATATTGATATTGCGGTCTTTCAAAACAGCAATGAAAAATATCTGCCTCTGGCACTGAAATACCGAAAGCTTGTCCGGGAAATCGCCAAAATACTCCCTGTTGATATCATCCCTTTGAAAGCTGCTGTAAAGGGAACATTGCTCCATGAAATAGACGCCGGTGAAATACTTTATGAGAGATGAAACTACGGCATGGCTAAAATATGCGGAAGAAAATCTTCAGTCTTCCAAGCTACTTCTGCAAAGCTGTCTGTATAACCCATGTCTACAGAATGTTCAGCAGAGTGTCGAAAAAGCATTAAAAGCCGTTTTCCTTGAAAAAGCGATCAAATTGAAGAAAACCCTTTCTATATAGAAAACCATCGGAGGAATAATGACCAAAATTAAAGTTACAAACCCCATCGTAGAGCTTGACGGCGACGAGATGACCCGAATCATCTGGGCCTTTATCAAGGAAAAACTGATTCTGCCCTATCTGGACGTTGACCTGAAATACTATGATCTGTCCGTGCAGAAACGGGACGAGACCGACGATCAGATCACTGTGGATGCGGCTGAGGCCATTAAAAAATACCGGGTCGGGGTGAAATGCGCCACCATCACCCCGGACGAGGGCAGGGTCGAAGAGTTCGACCTCAAGGAAATGTGGCGGTCGCCCAACGGCACCATCCGTAATATCATCGGCGGCACCGTGTTCCGCCAGCCCATCATCTGTGATAATATTCCCCGCCTTGTACCGGGCTGGACCAAACCCATTGTCATCGGTCGTCATGCCTTTGGTGATCAGTACCGGGCCACAGATTTCCTTATTCCCGGACCGGGCAAACTGACCATGAAGTTCGAGCCTGCCGATGGCGGCGACACTCAAGAATACGAGGTTTTTGACTTCCCGTCTTCCGGCTGCGCCATGGGTATGTACAATCTGGACGACTCCATCCGGGGCTTTGCCCGTTCCTGCATGAACTACGGCCTCAACCTGGGCTGGCCCGTGTACCTGTCCACCAAGAACACCATCATGAAGAAGTACGACGGTCGCTTTAAGGATCTCTTTCAGGAGGTCTTTGAGGCAGAATTTGCGGAGCGTTTTGCCGAAGCAGGCATCACCTACGAGCACCGCCTGATCGACGATATGGTGGCTGCGGCCATGAAATGGGAAGGCGGCTTTGTCTGGGCCTGTAAAAACTACGACGGTGATGTCCAGTCCGACACGGTTGCCCAGGGCTTTGGTTCTTTGGGCCTGATGACCTCGGTGCTGATGACCGAAGACGGCCAGACCGTGGAAGCCGAGGCAGCACACGGCACCGTGACCCGCCATTACCGGGAGCACCAGAAGGGCAATGCGACCTCCACCAACCCCATTGCTTCTATCTTTGCTTGGACCCAAGGTCTGCACTATCGCGGCGTCTTTGACAACACCCCAGAGGTCGTCAAGTTTGCTGAGACTCTGGAAAAGGTCTGCGTGGAGACCGTGGAATCCGGTCATATGACCAAGGATCTGGCCCTGCTGGTGGGTGCTGATCAGGCCTTCCTG
>CBFDDU010000243.1:0-2448 GCA_965603655.1 uncultured Candidatus Electrothrix sp.
GGACACAGACTGTCAAGGCATCGGCAAGCCCTGCCTATCAGCTTGATGTGCTCGGCAAAGAACAGAACAACAATAGGGTCTGGCTCTGCGAATGCAAATATACCCAAGCTGCTCTGGGCCTTGCCCAAGTGGAAAAATTGGAAAACGCGGCCCGTGCCCTCTGCCAAGAAATGGAAGAGGAAGGGCGACCGATCCCGGATATCCGATTCTGGTTGATTTCTACTGGCGGGTTTACCGGCGAGGTTCAGGAGCTGGTCCGCAGCCGGGAGGATATGTATGCCTCGGATTATGACGGGATCAACAATATCTTTAAGACCTTTGGCGGCAATTACTCCATTCCCTTGTTTTCAAAGGATCAAGCAGAATAATCTGCTGATTTTCACTCAGCACCTGCCAGCTGAGCTGGTGCGGCGGAATGGTATCCGGTACCCAGGCCACAGTAAAATGGAGATGAAGGGGCACGGTGCTGCGGGGATACGCTGCCAGCACGGCCATCGGCTCGCCTCTCCCAACTTCCTGACCGATGCAAACTGCCTCCTTTGGCTGCACATGTCCGTATACCGTGTGCAAGACAGCCCCATCCCGATAGAACTGGTCATGTCGGATGTATAATGACCAATTAAGAAAATCCTGATGCAGCTGCACCACCCGGCCCGAAAACATTGCAGGAACCAACAAACCCGGACCCATGTGACCGGGAGCAAGCCAGCACTTTGCCCCCTGCTGATCCGCATAACAGGCCAAATCAACACCTTCATGCGGAGCAATACGTTTCTTTTGCTCACCCCACCAGAGCCGGTCATCCAGAAAACACATACCGGGCTGCCACAGCCATTGCCGGAAGTCGCCCGCCAAAGACGGATTGCATGTATGTATTCTGTCAGTGAGGAAAGAAATCCAGGACGGCATGTCTATTTCTCACACTGGAACGGACAGGAATTCTCGAAAAACCTAACAAAAATGTATTTATTTCCGTTTCCCCTTGACAGGGAACAGAAACAGGAGAAATATAGCGCAGGAGCGGCAAAGAATCCCGACATCCTGACCGACGTAGACGGTTATATTTTTGAGGAGAATCATGAAAAAAAAGGCATCAAGGTTTATTACAAATTTCTTTAATCTGGAGGCTTCCGGCGGCATCCTTCTGATGCTGGCAGCAATAGTAGCCGTTATCTGCGCCAATTCAGGATGGGCACATCTTTACGAAGAGCTGCTTCATCTCCATCCCCTGGCATGGATACCCGGAGTTAACAGACTGGGCATGAACCTGTCGCTGCTTCACTTCACCAATGATGGCCTGATGGCGGTTTTCTTTTTCTTCGTCGGCTTAGAACTGAAACGAGAAATCATGGAAGGAGAGCTATCAGACAGGCGTAATATCATGCTGCCTGTTATCGGCGCTCTTGGCGGCATGCTGCTTCCGGCCCTCATCTACTTTTTCCTGAATCATGGAGATCCGTTCGCTGTACACGGCTGGGCAATACCGGCTGCCACTGATATCGCCTTTGCCTTGGGCGTCCTGACTCTGCTGGGATCCAGGATACCCTATTCAATAAAAATATTCCTCACCTCTCTGGCCATCTTTGATGACCTTGGTGCAATCATCATTATCGCCATCTTTTATACAAAAGATATAGCCTTCATACCCCTGCTGGCTGCTGCCGGTTGCACGGCAATACTGACCTGTCTCAACCATGTTGGAGCAACAAGGAAACTGCCGTATTTAGTGGTCGGTTTTTTCCTTTGGCTTGCCACCCTGAACTCCGGTATCCATGCCAGTATTGCTGGCGTTGTCCTGGCCATATTCATCCCGCTCTACTCCCATGAACAACCGAATATTTCCCCGCTCAAGAAACTCGAACATGACCTGCATCCGACTGTTTCGTATATCATACTCCCTCTTTTTGCCTTTGCTAATTCCGGGCTCAGCCTGAAGGGCGTCGGTGCAGAACAAATTTTTCATCCTGTTCCGTTGGGTATTGCGCTCGGTCTGTTCTTTGGCAAACAGGGCGGCGTGTTCGGGCTCTGTTTTCTTGCCATAAAATTAAAAATTGCCCAGCTCCCCAGCGGGATGAACTGGAAAAACCTCTATGGTGTCTCTATACTCTGCGGCATAGGATTTACCATGAGTCTCTTTATCGGTGGCTTGGCCTTTCACGAAAATGGAGCACTACAGAGCTTTGATGAGCGCCTCGGGATCATCCTCGGCTCTCTGGTCTCAGGGGTTGTCGGCTATACAGTCTTACGCCTGACCAGCCCGAGACAAGCAATACCCCTCGATAACAAGGGGTAGCCCCAAGCTTCTGAACAGGGATCGTAAGGTGTTTTTTAAGAGCAGGCTGCACCCAACGGACCCAGGTTATAGGAATCTCCAAAAAATAAATTTACCCTTTTGTAGGGGCAGACCTGCGTGTCTGCCCGGCATAAAAGGGCGAACACACAGGTTCG
>CBFDDU010000244.1:0-2356 GCA_965603655.1 uncultured Candidatus Electrothrix sp.
CTTGAGATTGACCCCATATCGACTGGATAATATTCAAATTTAAAATTGCTGGTATCCACGGTGATCTTGGTCGCATGTGTCCAGGCTGGCGCCAGCACAAGCAGCATAATAAGCAATAAAAAATTCTTAAGTTGCGTCATGTTTGCTCCTTTTTCATATGGTTGCTGCGGTAGTCTTGCCAAACCTCTGTAATGTTAAGTGGTTACAATAAATGCATTTTCTTTTGTATAAAAAGGTAAACATTTTTAAAAGGATACGTAGACGACAGTAATAATAGGACTGTGGGGATGCGCCTTAATGCTGATAACAAAATAGGTAGGCTGAAGCCAGGTATATTTTGCGAGCCACGCTTGCCGCCGGAGTGAGCACCGGACTCTCATTACTCCTGAGCTGTCGATCTGATCAGCCTTGGCAGCTCTTCAGCCAAGTAAAGAGGAAGGGGAAGCAGCCTGAATGTCCCGGATGCATTGGTCTTTCTACTTCAGCAGTTGTGCAGGTATGATTAAAAACAACGAAACCAGACGATTTGAAAAATGAGTTGTTCTTTCGTTGCGCTCAAGCAGACCTCTCTGGCTGGTCAGCAAAAAAACGAACAGCGTTCAGCAGCTCAGGGAAAGTATAAATAATGTAGTCCGGTTCAGTGCCTTCATACTTTTGCTGGCCTTGATTGGATTGGAAAAAGACGGTTTTTAGGCCAAACTGTTGTGCGCCAAAGACATCGCGGTACATATCATTACCGACAAAGAGCACCTCTTCCGGCTGGAGCTGCATAGCCTCCAAGGTCATGGCAAAAAGCCGCTGGTCCGGCTTGCGGAAACCGTGGTCGCCAGACACAATCACCGGAGTGAAATAGTCAAGCAGACCAACGGCCCGCAGCTCCTGTACTGCCCAGGCAGTTTGGCCGTCCGAGAGAGCTGCTAACTGATATTGTTGATGCAGCTCCTTGATCGTACCTGTCACTCCCCGGTAGCGTTTCAAACGAAAAAGCGAGGCCGCCCGAAAGGTTTCAGCCAAGAAGAGCGGGAGTTGCTCCAGTTTTTCCTCAGGTAAGTTACGGGTGAACTCAGTCGCGTGCAGGTCAATCATCTCCCGGAAAATGCCGGTCGCGTTAAACTCAGGATGTTGTTCTCCACCTGCCACCCGCTGGCTTTTGAGCAGACGATAATACAAATCGCGTACTTCCTGTTCATGTAAAGAAATACCCTGATACAGGAGCAAGTTGCTAAGGATCCGATAAATATCGTCATGCCGTTCATTGGTATTAATGTCCGTGACTGTACCATTAATATCAAAAATCAGCCCCTTGATGATCATGTAAATCTCCGTAGGCATTCTTTTGCCTGGTGGATTAAACAACGGCGGTAATCCTGAGCAATCCAGCTGTTGCGGGCAATGCGCAGCAGAGTGATGCCCATGTAAAACGGTACCCTGGCAGTGATGGAACGGAACGCCTTATCTCTGTCAGGAAAATGGCAGGCATATTCCCAGAGAAAATGACCAATAAAGGGTTCTGCGGCCTCTTTGCTCCCTGTATCACGCAGGAAGAAATGCTTCAGCTCGCCAGCAATGCGGCCGACATCAAAGACTCGGTCATCCCGGTGCGCCCGCTCCAGATCAAAGGTGCTCACGTTCAGGCCGCCAGTAAATTTAAAATTTTCCGGGGTGGCATCGCCATGCACCAGTACCTGCCGATCTTCCCACATCCGTTGTTGCCGGAACCACTGATCACGCAGCTGGCGTAATTCATCCGCTTCTTTTTCTCTGAGACCATGAATCCGCAGCAGCTTCCGGATAAGATGCTCTGTATAGTCGCAGCTCGGCTGAAAATCAACCTTGCGGCCATTCACTGTTCGGTTATGGAGTTTTGAAAAAAAATAAGCTAAAGCCGTCAATCGCCGGAAGAGTTTTTCCTGTTCGCCGTTGTGGATTGCTGCGAGAATCACCTCGCTTAGCAGCTCGCCTTCACATATTTCCGTGACCAAGAGGGCATTAAGGGCGTAGTTTCGTCCTAAAGGTCGGGCCACATGATGAGGCGCGCCGGTCAGGCCGCAACCGCGCATGGCTTTGAGATTATTAAACTCATGGGTCAGGCGGGCGGCAGCTTTGTCTGCATTCTTGGTTCGGTCGCAACGAAAAAATTTACCTATGAACTTTGCGCCACTGTACTTTTCTTCATAGAGAAAAACGTCATTGGAGGCGTTGAGGCGGAAGACGCGATATTTTGCCCGTTCAGGTGGTCTGCCGGTTTGCGGATGAATTTCATGTCGCAGGTAGCCGTAAAGCGGATCATCCCTGCGGACAGGGTGTGATTAAAAGTGCGGTTTTAAGAATTATCGTGTGCGCGGAAGAGCATACT
>CBFDDU010000245.1:0-1805 GCA_965603655.1 uncultured Candidatus Electrothrix sp.
TGGCGGCACCACCTATTATGGTAATCAAATCGGTTTCCAGACCGCAGACTCTTGCTTTGTGGCCACCGCAGCCTATGGTTCGCTTTTTCATCCCGCAGTCCAACTCCTTCGGGATTTCCGCGATCGTTTCATGCTGGATAACCCGGTGAGCCGTTCTCTGGTGCGCCTGTACTATCGCTATTCTCCGCCCATTGCCGATGTAATCAGCAGCAACACGATCCTGCGCCCCCTCACCAGAACCCTGCTGATGCCCATTGTCGGTTCAGCCTGGCTGACCATGCGTTTTGGTTGGTTGTGGTTAATCCTGCCTGCGGCGGCTCTGGCTCTGTTGAGCTGGTTTGGGATGCAGAGGATGCAGGTAATGCGAAAGGAAGAGATGTAAGGGGCTGAAAAAATAAGATCTTTTTTCGTGCAGGACTGTAGGGGCAGACCTGCGTGTCTGCCCGGAATACCAGAGCGAACACGTAGGAGTTCGCCCCTATTTATTGCTCCACATAAAAGGCAGCCCGCAACAGTTCCTTGGTGTAGGGCTGTGTTGGTTGGCTGAAGATACGGTCGGCCATGCCCTGCTCAACGATTGTTCCGTTTCGCATCACCACCAGTTCATCGGCTAACGAGCGAAGCACCCGCAGATCATGGGTGATAAAGATATAGGTCATGCCGTGGCGCTTCTGTAATCGTTTCAGCAGATCAATAACCTGGGCCTGGATTGTGGTGTCCAACGCCGAGGTGGGCTCATCAAGGATCAGCAGCTCCGGCTTGAGAATAATTGCCCGAGCAATGGCGATACGCTGGCGTTGCCCACCGGAAAATTCATGGGGAAAACGATTCGCCATTTCTGGATCAAGCTCCACCTCTTCAAGGGCCTGCCGGACCAGCAGGCTACGTTCCGCCTTGCTGTGTCCTGAATCATGGACCCTCAGCCCTTCGGCAATGATTTGCTCAACTGTCATCCGGGGTGAGAGCGAAGAAAACGGATCCTGAAAAACTATCTGCATTTGTTTGCGCAGCGGTCGCATCTGACGATTGCTCAATTCAGAGAGCAGCACCCCCGCCTCTTTTCCTTCCTCTGTAAAATACCGGACTGATCCCTTAAAGGCCTGAAGTTTGAGCAGACAAAAGGCCAAGGTGCTTTTGCCAGATCCTGATTCTCCAATAATTCCTAAGGTTGTTCCCTGTCGGACCGTCAGATCAACATTATCCACCGCCTTGACCACGGTCTTTTTTCGTTTGAATTTCCTTTCCTTGAAAAAGCCTTCCCAAGACCTGCTGACCACGAACTCGCATTTTATATCTTTCAGTGTGACAAGGGGTCTGCCCGGAGGAGCGGGTTGATGATGGAAGCGGGGAATGGCATTGAGAAGTTTGCGGGTGTAGTCCTGCTGCGGGTCTTTGAACAGGGCCTCTGTACGGTTCTGCTCGACGATTCGTCCCTGATGCATAATGGAGACGGTGTCCGCAACCTTGCGTACCAGCGGGAGATCGTGGGTGATCAGCAGGACCGCCATGTTGAATTCTTTTTGCAGATCCTTGATCAGCTCAAGGATCTGGGCCTGAATGGTCACGTCCAAGGCTGTGGTCGGCTCGTCAGCGATGAGCAGGGCAGGGCGACAGGCCAGGGCCATAGCGATCATCACCCGCTGGCGTTGCCCCCCGGATAACTGATGGGGATAGGATTGCAGCCGCTGCTCCGGATCAGGGATCCCGGTTCGTTGGAGCAGGCTCACAGCTTCTTGCTCAGCCGCTTCTTTAACCATCTTCCGATGTCGTATCAGGGGTTCGGTGAGCTGCTTGCCAATGGTGTA